>CAZINP010000017.1:0-2588 GCA_964540635.1 uncultured Gammaproteobacteria bacterium | reverse complement strand
GTTCATAAAATCTTACGCTTTCCTTTGCAACGAGCCGATAGCATATCGTTTCATATTGGATCAATCGATATTATTTCGTTTTATACGATAAGAAATATCACATATAAAAATATCAGTAATTCTTGAGGAACACAATGCAGCATAAAAAATGAATCTTAAATAGTATTACCGTCTATTTGGTTTATGCAAATGATCCTTATTTTATGAAACTTTCATGAAAAAACCTACTCGCAAGAGTGCGTAATGGCCTTTATTAAAACAAAGAAGACCTGTTACAGTTTGAATCAAACCTATGCTTCTTATATGTCTAAGGTTTTGAGGTGTAATACGACTTTAGTACCACTAAATTACGGCTTAACAAAGATGTTCACGATAATGCCTGTTGAAAATACACTATAGAGTCCCAAATGAAAGCGACTTTATTTTCTAACTTGACCGATTTTTAATTCGAGTCTCCACGAAAACGTGTCTTGTTTTCGTTCGGTAAAATATTGTTTTGCCTTTGGCCCGTAAAGACGCCCAACAATGGATGCCAATTCTTCATATGACTCATATTTAGATAAATAGGTGAATCGATAGACAGAGACAGAGTCAACCAAAGAAATACCCGAAAATACAGAATCATCTTGTTTCTGGAATTCATCGGGAAAATTGGGAGTAAAAATATAAGGATCGTTGGTATTGGTTCCGTGCAAATAATCAGTTATTTCACCACATAGTGCTTCCGAAATAGAAGCCATCTGGATCAAGTATCCATTGTTCTTTAATACACGATATGCTTCTTCGTGATTTGGTTCAGCCCATGAAAAAACCACGGCATCAAACGTATGATCTCGAAAAGGCAGATGGTCACGGTCACCATACGTATACTCAATATTTTGAATTCCCAGTCGTTGTATCTCGTTTTTGCCAAAATCAATCACCGACCGATAGACATCAGTACTATGAACCATTTTTGCCTTTTTAGATAGCTCAATGGAAGATCGTCCTGTACCGGCACCAACATCCAATACATTCCTATTTGAGAAGTCGATTATCGTATGTAATTTTGAGATAAGACCAATGGTTGATAATGCAAACTCATGATATAAGTCGGGGAACCTGCCACTTAACCAATCAAATTCAAAATAACCGGGTATGGGATTATCTTCATCATAAAGTCTCCAACTTCCCTTTTCAGCAGCCTTGAGCTCATATCCAGTTGAAATAATATCGTCAATACTGATTATAGTAGTAGACATTGATTGTCCTCCATCGTTTACTTAAATTAGAAACTGTGTATGGTGAATAATAGATACTCAATTCAAGGCCTTAATGAATGTACACAACATTCTTGACAGCACCAATATGAAAGTCATTAACAGTGCATATGATTGAATGAATGCACTGTATCCTCTACTTAATGGCGATATATTTTGCGTTTTTAAAGTTGCCTATTTTCTTGATAACACCTTCGTTTTGTAAATCGATTAGAACCTTTTTTACTGTGTCAATAGCTATATCAGGCCATAGATCGAGTATTTCTTTTCGACTTATTGGAACAAGACTCTTTATAATCGTCACTTTGATTCTATCTTTCTTACTCAGTTCTCTTGATGACAAAATGTTAACTCGCTTATCTAATTCGTTATAGCAACGTATTAAGGTCATCAGAAAGTGATTGATAAATGGAAAATAATCATTCTTACCTACTTCCCAATCTTTTGACGACATCTTTAGAGACTGATAGTATTCAGATTTGTGATGATTAATCTGATTCTCAAATGAAATATATTTCCCTATATCAAACCCATTCTTATAAAGCAAGAATAAACTGAGTAACCTACTCATCCTACCATTGCCATCAGAAAATGGATGAATCGATAAAAAATCCATGATGACACAGGGAATAAGCAGTAATTGATTCATGCCTGCATCATCTCTTGCATCCATATACGCTAAGATCATTTGTTCCATTGCAGTCTTCGTTTCTTTCGCTGGTGTTGGTCTAAACCGAACAGTTCTCATGCCATTTGCTGAAATTTCCATGATGACATTGTCATTTGTTTTGTACTTACCAGCATAGGACGGTCTTTCATAGGATAACAGTAGCTGATGGAAAAACAAGACTAGTTCTTCTGAAAAACTGTAATCTTGATAGTGTATATGAATGAGATTGATAACGTCTTTGTACCCGAGAATTTCATTTTCATTATGATTCATTGGTGATACTGTACCATTTAATAATCCCTTAATTCGATCATCGGTCGTAATAATTCCTTCAATTGCATTCGAAGAAATAATCGATTGAACGATTGCAATCTTTGTTAACTCTTTGAATAACTTTGGGTAAGAGTCAACCATTTTTTTTCTGTCAATTGTTAATTTTTCTACGGTGGTTAATAGATTGACAGTATTTGCTGGTATTGGATTATTTTTAAGAAAAGAATAATCAAAGAATCTCATATGCACACACACCCCTTCTACAGTGCATATTTTACCATTTACTGCACTGTAAATCAATAGATAATGAAAAAACCCCAATATTTGGAGTCAGTTCATTGTCATAGGTCTATGGTATCGGGGTTTACTACAATTTTAGCACCCTA
>CAZINP010000016.1:0-2829 GCA_964540635.1 uncultured Gammaproteobacteria bacterium | reverse complement strand
TGCGTATTCCGTTGAAATCGGCCAGAGGAACTGACATGAAGGCGGCCACCGTTCCGCTGTGAATCCGGCCAGCGTTCCGGTGATTTCGGCCAGTGCCGAGAGTGGGTCTCGGGGTGGGGTTTTTACTCTGTCACGGCTTCGGATTTCCGGTCAAGAGTGGATCGCTTCCGGCGCATCGATTCGCCCTTGAGTTCGATCTTATAGGCGTTGTGCACCAAACGGTCGAGGATGGCGTCGGCCAGAGTCGGATCCTGCATGGCATCGTACCAGGCTTTGATCGGCAGTTGGCTGGTGACGATGGTGGCTTTGCGGTCGTAGCGTTCCTCGACGATTTCCAGCAGTTCGCGCTGCTCCTCGGTGGTGAGCGGCGAGATGAGCAGGTCGTCGAGGACCAGCACCTCGCATTTGCCGATGGGGGCCATGAGTTTGTGATAGCGGCCGTCGAGCCGGGCGACGGCAATGTCGTGCAGCAGGCGCGGCAGCCGCTGGTAGAGAACGGTATGACCGTCCCGGCAGGCTTTCTGGGCCAGGGCGCAGGCGAGGTAGCTCTTGCCGGCGCCGGTCGGGCCGGTGACAAGGATGTTGTGATGCTGTCTTACCCACTGGTTCTGGGCCAGCGACAGGATCAGGGCCCGGTCCAGGCCCCGGCCCTGGCGCAGGTCGAGGTCTTCGATGGAAGCACAGAGGCGCAGTTTGGCCGTCCGGAGCCGGTTCTGCATGCGCCGGTTTTCCAGTTCGGTCATCTGGAAATCCACGATCAGGCCGAAACGCTCCTCGAAACAGAGCGATGCCATGTCCGGCCGCTGCATCTGGTCGGCAAAGGCCTTGGCCATGCCGGAGAGCTTCATGGCGGTGAGTTTTTCAATGGTCGGTTGGTTCAGCATTCGAGAGCCTTTCGTCGTTGTAGTAATGGGTCCCCCGGAGGTTCTCGTGGGAGACGGGCGGTAATTCCAGTTGGCCGGGCAGCGGCTTCTGGTCGAGGTTGTTTTCCAGGATCGACTTGATGCTTTTGTAGCTGACTCCCCGGATGGCGAGCGCCCGGGCGCAGGCCGCTTCCAGGCGTTCCTTGGAAAAGCGCTTGCCCAGGGAGATGACCCCCATGCAGGAGCGGAAGCCGTGCTCGGGGTAGGCCTTGCGCGAAAGAATCTGTTCCACGACGCCAGCCGTGGCCGCTCCGGTCTGGGCCGCCCAGGCCACGATGCGTTGCGGCGTCCACTCGGCATATTCCCGATGGGCCCTGGGCATGTGTTCCGGCAGGGTGCTGTGCTTGCCCGCAAGGAACGAGCGGGGATGGGAAGCCACCCGGTTCCCCTTGTGCAGGCATTCGATGGTGGTGGCGGTGGCGCGGATCTCCAACTGCTCTCCCACCAGGCGATGGGGGACGCTGTAGAAATGGTGGTCCACCTCGACATGGTAATCGATATGGACCCGGGCTTTGCTCCACTGGGAAAGCTGGTAGGGGTCCTCGGGCAGCGGCAGCATCGCCGGTCGATCGAACTCTTCAAAACGACTGCGTCGACTGCCGGGAAGTTTGCGGAAAGGCCGGTTGTTCAGCAATTCCAGGCGCTGCCGGATGGCGGCGTTGGCCTCCGCCAGACTGAAGAAGGTGCGCTGACGAAGCCCGGCCAGAATGAAGCGCTGGGCGATCAGCACGCCCCCTTCGACCTTGGCTTTGTCCTTGGGACGGCGAACGCGGGCGGGAATGACGGCGGTGCCGTAATGGTCGGCACATTCGGCATAGGAGGGATTGAGGTCCGGCTCATAGCGGCAGGCCTTGGTGACTCCGGAGCGTAAGTTGTCCGGAACCACGCAATGGGGAACGGCGCCAAGATAGCCGAAGGCTCGGACGTGGGAGCCGATCCAGTCGGGCAGCCCCTGAGTCCAGGTCGCCTCGGCGAAGGTCAGGTTGCTGTTGCCCATGACCCCGACGAAGATCTCGGCTTCCCGGATCTCCCCTGTCGAGGCGTCCACGATGGGCAGGGTCGACCCGCTGTAGTCGACGAAAAACTTGTCACCGGCACGGTGCTCCTGACGCATGGAACGATCCAGCTTCTTGCGCCATTGCCGATAGAGTTCGCAAAACTGGCTGTACTGGTAACCGGAAGGTTCACCCTCTTTGTACTCCTGCCAGAGCAGCATCAGGGTGAGGTGTTTGTGGCTGGTCAGTTCATCGTGCAGAG
The DNA here is from genome assembly GCA_964540635.1 of uncultured Gammaproteobacteria bacterium. GTDB lineage: Bacteria > Patescibacteriota > Patescibacteriia > Buchananbacterales > UBA6539 > 02-FULL-45-11b. Next base: position 649 of record CAZINP010000016.1, on the reverse strand, counting down.
ATTGCCAGTCGGGCTGGTGCAGCTTGCGGGATGAAGGTGGTTGCGGCGGGGGATAGAGAAGCTTCTCAAGAGCCTCGTCGTCCAAGGCAATCGGCCAGCAAAGGCCGGCGGCGATGGCGCGGGCAATCGTATCGTTCACGGTGCTCTTGCCGATCCCGCAGGCTTTGGCCGTATCGCGCCGGCTCCGGTTGCAGCCCCAGACCAGGCGCAGGATCTCACGTATTTTTCGCATGGCAACTCTTTCTCTCGGCATCACGCCCTCCTCGGATGGAATCAAGGACGGCAGGATACCCGTGGAGTTACCCCGCGACTACACTCTCACATCACATTGGCCGGATTGCTCCGGAATGGTGGACGGAATCGAATCGGAATGCTGGCCGGATTCCCGCCGGAACAGTGGACGCTTTCCCGTCGGAATCCGCAGCCGGATTCAACCGGAGTTTTTGTGTGTTCTCAACGGCTGTTAGCATGACTCCTGGAGGGCATATAGAGTGGAATCCCATTTTTCAAGGTATGTTCCAGGCGACGCACAGAAGTGGAGCCAAAAAAGAGGAGATAATTACACGCCTCGTCTAGCCGATCCCCTCCGTATATGGCAGCAAGCCCCAGTATCCTTTGAACCCTACGGAGGTGACGGATGGCATGTTCA
>CAZINP010000015.1:0-3515 GCA_964540635.1 uncultured Gammaproteobacteria bacterium | reverse complement strand
CAGTGTGCCATTAAAGAAGAGCACGATTTGATAATTGAGGGTCATCAAATTCATCCTCAATTAATCTCAGAATTAAAAAAGGAGTTAAGTGAAGTCAAGGGAATTGTAATAGTAAGAAGCGATCTCGGGGCTATTGTTTGCGGGGCTTTAAAAAATAAATTCAAAAAGGATTGGTTTATTAAAAATACCAAAGATTCAAAAACTTATGAGAAAATGGGTTTGATGATTAAAAGTTATTCTGAGTATTTTATCAGGGAGAGCAAGAAATATAAAATTAAAATTTTAAATACGGAAAAAGATTTCAAGAAAAAAATCAATCAAGCTGTTGATTATTTATCATGAAAATAGCTAGAATTATAATTTTTATTCTGTTAATATCATTCGGCATATTTATGATTGTTTTTGGCGAAAAAGATGACAGTCCTGGCGCTCAACTGCTTGGTGTAATTGGTGTGATTTTTGGTTTGGTCGGAATTATAAAAAATTTGAAGAAAAATTAACTATTTGTTTAAATAAAAAAAATCACCCTGTGGTGATTTTTTTTATTTAAAATTTTACCAGCCTCCGCCGCCTCCGCCTCCGCCTCCGCCGCCGGAAGAACCGCCACTGAAACCCGAACTTGAGCCGGGTGCGGTTGAGGAAGAGGAAACGGCTGAGGCCAAACTTTGGCCAAGGGAAGTGGCCAGTCCGGCAGCGCTTAGGCTGTTGAATTTGCCGTGATACCATGTTGGGCTATACTCATTGCCTTCTTCTTTGAGTTTGGAAAAAACATCGTTAAATTGTTCAGCCCATTTATTTTCAACACCTAAGGCCAAAGCAAAGGCGAGAAATTTTTCAAAAAGTTCTGGTGTTTTTTCCGGTGGATTGTGAAAATTCATTCTGTCCTTTTCGGTTACGCTTAGAAACCATTTGAATCCTTCAATCTCATCCATTATTTTTCTGCCTTCAACGGTTGGCGCTTTAAGTAAAAAGTAAAAGATTACATCGGTTAAAATTATTATAAAAATTAAACCAACATGAATATAGGAAATGTTTGCTGTAAAAAATACCAACCCAAATATTTCAAAAAGAAAAAAGGGCGAGACTAAGGCGGTTGAAATAATAGCGCCAAAAAGATTTTTGATTTTTTTCTCTTCCCAAAAATTTTTCCACAATTTTAAAATGGCCAAAATTATAAAACAGACCCCAAAAGTCCAAATTGAAAGCCAGGCGCTGAAGAATAATCCGGCCGCCCTTTTGTCGCCCTCCAAAAGTATCAGTGAAATTAAAATTATGGCAACCGAGATAGTTAAGCCGATTGCCATTTTACCAAAATTGGTATTAAAATATTTACCTTTGGCTTGTGCGGCCAGAGATTTTTTTAAAGCTGAGATAGCCGAGCTGATTTGGCTATGATTGGTGTTTTCAATTTTTAGGGTGTCTTTTTTAGAAAATAGTTTTTCGGCCATTAAATTTTCTTCAATACTGGCGGGAATTTTATTTTCAGAAATTTTGGTTAAGTCGTAATACTTAATTTTTTTATCAATCAAGAGAAATTTTTTTATCGCCAAACTGATAATGGCCGAACCAATCAGTTTTTGGGAAAAACCCATTTTGTGAATATAGCCAACAAGGGCCGGCGACATTCCCTTTGGCGGGTCGTATTGGGGGATGATGGCTTGTTTTTGCGGATCGCGTCCGACTTTATTCCATGTCATGAAGAAGTAGAATAAAATATAAAGCAAACCTAGACCGGCCACAAATGATCCGATGTTGTCTTTAAAGAACCACAAAGTTTTTTCTTCGGCTTTTGGTTCACTGACAAAACCTTTGGGCCAGCCCACAACAATGGTTAAACCTTCTTGGGCACTTAAACCTTTTGTGGTTTCAAAGGTGATGATATTATTTTCAATTTTGGCGCTGAAGTTTTTTTGCGTGCTGCCAAAAGCACCGCTGAAACCGTCAAGTTGAATTTTGTCTTGCGGCACACCTTCTGGCAGTTTAACGGTTGCTTGGGCGTGGTAAATAGGGAAAACCCAGCCGTTGCCGGTTACATTCCAATAAAGTTCATCGTGGTCTTCAAAGAATCCGAGTTGGCGTGAGGTTTTGTAAATGATCTCGTAGGTGTATTCCCCGGGCGTCAAATACACATCTTTATTGCCAATATATATTCTGATGCCGTTTGAAAGGTTCTCGGTGTGATAAGGTTCTGCTTGTCCGTCTTTTTTTATCTCTAAAATTTTAAAATCAACTTTAATCTTGTTGCCGTATTTGTCTTGATAAACCAAGGGAAAGTCGCGATAGATTCCGCGTTTTATTTCCTGGCCGCTAGCATAGACTTTGATGGTTTCTGAAACCACCATGCTGCTGTCGGCGTTAATGGTAATGGCGCTTTCAAAGTCTTTGATGGTTTCTGTCTTGCTCTCCTGAGCAAAAGTTGGTTTGGCTACGAAAATAAAAAACGTAGCAATTAGAATGGCTGTAATTTTTTGGGATTTATTCATATTACTTATTATTATATCAACTTTGGCAACATTTTGGTATAATGAAAAAGTTAAAAATTTTCTATTAAGCACTAAGGCCGATTAATAATTTTTTATTTAGATGCCATTATTTAATTTAATTGTCATTGCCATTTCTCTTTCTTTGGATGCCGCCGCGGTTTCAGCGGCCAACGGGGCACACCATCCGCGTATGTCGGGGAAAAAGGCTTTTAAGATTGCATTCTTTTTTGGATTATTTCAAGGTTTAATGCCGCTTGACGGCTGGTTTATTGGTTGGCAATTGTCAGGTTTGATATTTGCAATTGATCATTGGATTGCTTTTTTCTTACTTTTTTTGATTGGCGCAAAAATGCTTTTTGAGTCAGCAAAGTCTGAAGATGACAAAAGCACGGATATAAAAAACAATAAAATTTTGTTACTACTTTCGGTGGCCACCAGTATTGATGCAGCAGTCGTTGGCGTTAGTTTTGGATTTATTGATATCAATATTTTTTGGGCCGCCTTTGTCATTGGGATTATTACTTTTGTGATTTCTTTGGCGTCGGTTTATATCGGTAAAAGATTTGGTGAGCGCTGGGGTAAAAAGGCCGAAGCCGCCGGCGGTTTATGTTTGATTTTTATTGGTATAAAAATGCTATTGCAACATTTGTTGTAAAATTTAAAAACCGGCCCAGGTGGGCCGGTTTTTTATTTGATTTTTTTGAATCTGACTTTGAGAATTGGTTCGTATTGATTTTTGTATTCGTCTATTATCTCAATTGCTTCGCCTTTGATTAGAGAGTTAAGGGCTAAATCGGAAAGTATTTCCGTGTCATCTTCGATTTCTTTTTTAATTCTTTCCAGCTGGGGGAATTCTCTTTTTAGTTCTTCAATAATGGTTTTTCTTTTCATTTTCAGCTCATCCATTTTTTCCAAAATTTGTTGGTATTGTTGAGAATTTTGGAGGCTGTCGCGGTAGGCGCGGTTTAGTTCTCTTTGTTTTTTCTTGGTTTCTTGAACGCGATTAAAGATTTCTTGCAAGTTGGGCATTTT
>CAZINP010000014.1:0-4249 GCA_964540635.1 uncultured Gammaproteobacteria bacterium | reverse complement strand
ATTTATACACCAGCTTAGAGCATCTTCATCAAGAGGCTATTCCACCACAAGTCTTCGTTGACACCAATGGTGCAGGAGATCATGTCAGTGCTGGTATCCTTGCGGGACTCCTTCACAATCAACCCCTTGAAAAAACTCTCCTTCAAGCAGCGGAGTTTGCAGCCGCTTGTATTGAATCTCCCAAAATTACTCCTTTGAACTATTTTAAAATGAGATAACTGGATTATCAATTGGTGTCAGTATTTGTAGTATAGAAGGCTATCGTCTTTTGCAATTTTCGCTCTATGCAAAATCACACGAGGAAGTCTTATCCCCACTAGAAATCACAATCGGATAACATGAAAATATGGTTCTTTGGAAAATGATTGAACAAAATTGCATGTTCTTGCAAAAATTTTCAACAACATAAATTGATACCAAAAGCTTGTACTTTGTGTTCTTTGTAGTTTTGAACGGCATACAAGTTCTTAGTTTATACTAAATACATATTTTTGGTATCAGTTCAGATGTAAAAATGACATTTTGGCGAATGATATATCGACAATATGGCGAATGATATATTGACAATATGGCGAATATTAGTATACTAGTAAATAAGGGGGTGATATAGAATGTATTTACCAAGATTGATTGAAACGATCATTGAAGAAAAGTTATCCTATATTGGCGCGATTCAAATTGAAGGGCCAAAATGGTGTGGTAAATCCACGACAGCATCAAGATTCGCGAAAACGATTATCAAACTGCAAGATCCGGTAGTATTCAAAAGATATCAAATCTTCGCATCTACTGGTAAAACTGATTTGCTATACGGTGAAAAGCCGATGCTCTTTGATGAGTGGCAAAAGATTCCGGAACTGTGGGATTTTATTAGGTTGGATGTAGATGAAAACAGAGGGGTATCTGGCCGGTACATTTTGACCGGTTCAGCCAAACCATTGAATGATTCAAATCGACATTCGGGAGCTGGAAGAATTGCTAAAATCGTCATGAGACCCCTGTCGTTGTTTGAGTCGAACGATTCAACCGGCCAAGTATCTCTTGAACAGTTATTCAATCGACCAATGGATTCTGTTAGAGGCGAATCCAAATTGACAATCCGTGATCAGGTAAATTTGGTTTGTCGCGGTGGATGGCCTGGCATTTATGGAATGCCGACAACCCAAGCGCTGAAATACGTGAATGATTATTATCAAGCTTTAGTCAACATTGATATCATCGATGTGGATGGCGTCAAACGCAATCCACACCGAGCAAAGGCCATTTTAAGAACCTACGCAAGAAATATTTCGACTTTGACGGATTACCAAACCATGCTAAAGGACTTAGAAAATGTGGGACAGGGTGTCGATAAAACAACACTTGCATCCTATCTAAGCGCGTTTGAACGGTTATTCATCATTGAGAATGTCGATGCGTGGACTCCAAAACTGAGAAGTGCGACTCGTATTCGAATGAGTCAAAAAAAGCAATTCGTCGACCCATCGATTGCCGCATTGGCATTGGGGGCCACTCCTGATGATTTGGGGGCAGACATGGAGACATTTGGCTTCTTTTTCGAGTCGTTAGTAATCCGGGATCTTAGAGTATATCTCGACAAAATGGGCGGTTCGGTGTATCATTATCATGATAAGAACAATTTGGAAATTGATTGTATCTTAAAGCTTGATGATGATCGTTGGGCTGCTGTCGAGGTTAAAGTTGGAGGGAATCAACTGGATCAAGCCGCTGCTAATTTAATTAAACTAAAGGAGAAAGTGGATACAGATCAAATGAAAGAACCTACATTTTTAATGATTCTGTATGGAGGAACAACCGCATATAAACGAGCCGACGGCGTATTTGTTGTTCCAATTGGCTGCCTTAAGGATTGATGAAGTTTAAAAACCAAAGAAATCAGAAATAATTGGAAAGTTTACCCATTGGACATATAAAAGAGACCAATAACACTTCAATTCTATATAGAACAAAGGGTGAATGATTCACCTAGTTGTAGACGATTACACGCCAAACAGGCATGTTCGTTTGGGTGTGTTCACACCCTTAGTCCCTATCATAACAGCATTGGGGTTACCTTTTTGAATCATGTTCAAAGCGGCGTTTTGATCGGCATTGATCAAGCGACCGCTTTTTGTTTGGTATAGACCACGCTTGAGTCGTCGACCCGAGAACTCGGATTTAGAAAGCGTGTCTTCATCCATGTAAGATGCTTTCGATGTATAAGCTTCATTGACAATGCGACTTTCGATTCCCTCTTGTTCTGCCAGATAGACAATGCGATTTCGCAACCTTGCCAAGGGAATCGACTTCGTCCATTGGTTGTACAGACTTCGGCCTTCTCGCATCAGAAACTGTAAGAAACGCCGTTGTTCAAGAGGTAAATTCAATCTTGTTTTCCTGGCTTTGTACGACATCATCTCACTTCCTTTCCCCACCCTCTTAATACCACATTTGACCTTAATCATATCCGCTGTATCAGTTACATTCATTTGAGAAATAGAATCGATTTTTAGTGATTTTAGGTGAGGAAAAAGATGGAACATTTTCAAGAATGGCTCTCTTTTTTTCTTATATTCAACATGTATCTTGGATTGATGTGCATTTAAAATTTCCTAGAGAATAAAAAAGGTGGAATCTAACAAAATGTTGATTCTACCTTTTTGCAATAAAAGAAAGATTAAGTCGTAAGTTTCTCCGTAATATCTTTTTGTAAAGTATTCCATTTATCACGATATAACGCTAACTTTTTATCATCCACCGGTTTTTTTAACATTGGTTTATGCTTTCCTACAACCCTTATATAGTCGCCCCAATCAATATAAGGATCAGAAATATATCCCTTTACATCAGGTCGTCTAATAGAAAACTCTGCACATTGTTGTGTCGTGAACATATTTGGTTGGCAGTATAGATTCTTTAATCGTTTCATATTAATCAATGGGTCAATACTATCATCAACAAGCTTCTTACATGATAATCCTAAATTCTCAATGTTTGAGTGTTCTAAAGGCTTCAGCGTCTCTATAATAGCTGTGTTCCATATTGCATCACCTCTATAAAAATTTACAAGTCGCGGTGCTGTATCAATGTTATCTAAATCGTGTAACTTTGAAAAATCATCAATACAAAGGGTTCTTAGTGATATGTTATTCGTCATGTCCCACAATTTTGATACGTTTTGATTAAAAAAGAAATAAATCTCTTCTAGTTGTGGCAGTTTTGATAATGGAGACAAGTCTTTTATATTTTTGTTTTTCCAAAAAAATATTCTTTTGAATTGCAATCCGTATTTATTGACAAAATACTCAAATGTTTCTTGACTTAGTCCACTAATCTTGATTTGGTCTTCGCTAGGGTGTTCTGATATCTTATCAATGTCTGCCTTAGTCAAGCGTCCCCCTCCGATATCAGCGTTTTCATTATAGATAAACAGGTTAAAGTCTTGGTGATCAAAATTATTAATGTGCCGATTAAACATGTGTTTCATTCAAATTCCCCTTTTTCCTTTAAGAAAATATACCGCATGCACAACTCTCGTTTGTTTTTCTCTTTACTTTAATATTAGCATAAGATCAAAACTAAAATCAAATGATATCTTCATGTGATATAGAACGAACAAAATACTCTTTTCGGTGATCTTTCCTTTAAGTACCATTGTATTATTTACAAACTGGATTATGTTATTGATATTATCACCCGCAATGCACACAAGCGAATTTTCATTTCCCAAACTCATGTAATTTCACAAATTAAATCGTTATTGCAATTTCTCATTGATTTCGATGGGTTACTAGTATATGGAAACTGTGTACGTGGTGATTCGAATGATAGAATGATTCGGTATACCGATGTAACTCGAAATGTAATCGAGTATTATGAGTATGATTACCAAGGAAGAGTAACAAAAATAAGCCTTTCTTCAGGTGGAACCACGGATTATATCACCTTTACCTATGATGAAGAAGAAGGATATCTCACAGAGTTAAGCACAAGTATCAGTAACACAACCTTACTTTCAAAATACTTCCACAACGAAAGTCCGCTCTATCCAGGTTTATACGACAAAAGCACATATAACCTCAACAGTACAGGCCAGTTAACAGTGGATTGGCTTTACGACACCGGTACCGGTATGGACCCCCTTGCTAGATTACAAAAACTGCAATATTCTCTTCAAGGGCAACAGAATGATAGTATATCGATTAACTTTGTGTATCAAAATTACACTTCAAGAATCAGTAAGATTACG
>CAZINP010000013.1:0-4613 GCA_964540635.1 uncultured Gammaproteobacteria bacterium | reverse complement strand
CAAATCTATGGTGGTGGTAACATGGCTACAAATTATCGCCATCAAATTGAAATCCTGTTTTTTATCGCTACGAACTATTCGGAACTGGGCTATGTCAAAGAAAGTATTCCATTCTATCTCGATCTTCAAGCCCTCTACAATCGTGATGACTTTACATTATCTTATACAACAAAGGATGTCCAGTATCGGTCAACAATTGCTAATAATCTCGGTAACTATTATGATGGCATTGCTAACTATATCAAATTGCACAATCCTGATCGGTTCACCCATCGTGACCAACAATTGAATGACGTTATCGAACTGGGAACAACGATGTTGCAGCAAGCAGCTTACCTATCGCAAATTACTTATAATGGATCCGCAACCAAATTAAGAATGATCAATTATCATATCAGTAACCTCAATTACGCTACCTTTTTATTGAAGTTCACGGATAATATTGATGAGGGTCTTCACTTCATGATGATTGGAAATGAAATGCTCATTGAAGCTGCTGCCTCGGGAAATATTGCTATCGAACGTTTTCTAATCGGACTCCTTTACACAAAAATCTATCTTCATTATTTCAATCGGTCGGATTACGATTGTGAGGACGCTTTCCGCCGATTTGTGAAGAATCAAGGAGAAACCCACACCGACACAGCTAACGATTGGATTGATAATAACCATATCTTTCAATCAGCAGAAAACCAATTCATCATTATGCACATAGAAAAAAACGAAGAATATCAACGCTTGGAAATGCAAGTCCAAGATTACCTCTCTAAATTTTAAACATCCAAATGTTTTTGATAAAAAAACCTCGATTCGATAGACCTTTTGTCAATTAGAATCGAGGTTTTATTAGACGTACTTCGAGTAACTTCGGATTTGAATCGACCGAATCACTCGTGCAATCATGAGATAGATCATTCCAACCAGCTGGAAAGGCATATAGATGAAGACAGATGCAAGAGCTAATGCTGGAATCAAGATTGAGACGATTAAAAAATACTTGATTCCCCAGCGAAGGAAAATCAGCACGAGACTGATAAAGCATCCGCTATCGCGTGAATCATAAGTAACCTCAGAAAAACCACTTGAATACGTGGTAATCTCTTGGGTATACTCTGTCGCTGAAAAGTCATAACTAAATAAATCCCAACTTGGACCTGCTAAAGCAACTTTTAGTAAGATTTTGAAATTGGGAATCGACACAATTAATCCAAAAATGACTAATTGCCACGAGTACACAATCTCATATGGTTTCAAGTATTCCATAACAATACCTGCCGCAATCAAACAAACAAAGCGAAACAGGAATCGTTTGAGAAAGAAGAAAAACTTGGTTCGTTCCCGCTCATTTCGCTGATGTAAGGATTCCACAAAGCAGGAATAACAATACACTTTTCTAAACCTTTTTTGGGCCATATCTCCTAAACGCAAAAGAATGCCACAATCAACACAATTTGCTTGTTCTTTTAGAATCATAACAATCTCCTTTCTTGTGAATCAATTCCATAAGGATATCACTAGTAGAGTCCCATTCTCCAGAGAAGATATAAAGGTTGTTATCCAGGTTCTAAAATCTCGTGTCGGTTCATTGAACCACTCATTGTTTTTAGAATAGGGGACTATTTAATGTTCAATATTAAATAAATATACAAATAAAGCATACCATTAAAGCAGATGTTATGCAAGACTGTTGATGATTTTTGTTGTGAATCGTACTTTAGTTCTTCTATGTAACCTCTTGGCAATGGCCTTGTGCTATCTATCCATTATTGAACCATCGTTCTCGAAACCATTCCTATCCGATCGATTCGAATTATGCTAATTTGGATGATACGTGACCATCGACTTGACAAAATTTTGATCCGTTCATGATGCAATGAATATTGCTAGCGCCTGAGCAATATTCATTGAAGTTTGAACATTGGGATGATAGTTCGAACTAAATGAACCCCCATTCGAACCCACTGCTTCCATTAAAAGGCATGAACAATCGTCTTACTTAATTGCGTGTTCGCTTCTTCGACTCCTTGGAGTTTGAAACTACCAAAAGTTTCACTTTCTCCCATGAGTCCGTAAGCCACGAAAAACATCGCATTACATTACCAATCATGGAGGAAAACTAAGAACTCAACGTACTTCAGAATAAACAGCATTACCAACTTTTGTTTTTTTGTGGCATTCATACGATAATAATTGCTCGAATTAAAATCGTTCGATCCAAAATTTAGAACAACGACATTAGGATGACTTTGGGGACCAGAATGAGTCCTAAAGTTGTGAAGACTTGGCCATTATCAGGAACTGCTAAGTAAGGATATGCCTTAGGAATCGTTTGAGTATCGGACACGAGTCTACCGGTATGCTATCCTTGAGCGACCCCTCATCCGCTCGCCGCAAAAATACGGGTCTCTGCCTAGAGCAAATGCAATGTCAGATCAGCGAAGCCAAGTAACCCATAGGAGTTTTCCGTGGTTTTATTTTGGCTCAAGGATCCAAGATTGCCATATCCTGTCGAGGAAGATGCAGCGATATATTCAATCATAAACGGTTTCGCTGTGGGAGGATTCACGAAATGACCATTGGTTTGAAGAATCATTAACGATGTATTGGAATCAATCGATTCGCTCCGTTTTAGAACTTTAACCGTGTGATAACCAGGAGGCAAGCCACTGACTAACGTATATTCTCCCACGGACTGATTTAACACAATGGTACTTCCTTATGTCGGATCTTCTTCGCCGTTGATTAATCCAACAAGATGCGCTTGTCGCGATAGTTGAAGCGAATTCGTTCCTTTCAGAAACGCTATGAGTTCGGTTCCGTAAAAAGTCACTTCAAACCCAGAAGCTGAAAATAGAAATACTTGGTTCGATCGTTAGGGTTAAAATACGTCCGTCCAATCCAACGCATGCGAGTATCATCATGGAGCCCTTCTGCTTCCAATAAAATAATGCGTGTAGGTTGGATAAAATCAAACTCAAAGGAACTCGAGTCATCACTAGATTGATATTCATCTGCTTCTGCACGGAGGCTCAAATGATATGTTCCAGGGGTAAGTTCTGTGGTTAAATCAAAACCAGATTGAACGAGAAAATGTTTGATTGGATTTTGATTGAAGTCCATCACGTAAAGTTGATACCTATGCGCGTAGGCCACAAGATCAAAAGTGAGAATTCCTTCGATAATTTGAATGTTTATTGGGCTTGAAAGGATCGGTCTTATTGTCGTTAGTGACGTCGTAGTGGTGGTAGTTGTCGTTGTCGTGGTTGTTGTCGATGTTTGACAAGCAAACAAAGCCAAAGTGATGACCAATAGCACCCATAGTACAAATAATTACTTCATGTAATCTACCTCTTTTTTTGATTTCTTGTGATTCCTTTGTAAAACAAAGATGTTCAATTACGTATTGTGTCAAGAATACAATGTTTTTTCAATCCCAAATTGAATACGTATACGATTAATATCCACTCATTCTTACCAATATCCAATTCCGACAGAACGGATTGTTTCGATACAATAGCAAACAAAAAAGATGTTAATCCACACCGGTCTTCTTTGTGTCTCTTAACATCTGATCTAAAAAACGAAAAGTTCGGATTTATTCATCCTTTTTGTGCTCGATTAACTAAGAGAATGAATCCCAAAGTTTAAGTCATGCTTGTTCTTCGGTATAGATACTGAAGTGACTCTATACAATAAAAAATGGAATATGTGATCGGTGGATAGATAACAATCTTTCCTAGTTTAGATATTGCTTTTCCTTTTGAGAATCTCCTCAAGACTTTGGGTATCCCCTAATGTCGTATATCCTTCCACAAGCCACTCAACCATTTTTTCAACTAGAGCTGCCTTTTCGATATGATTAACCTGTTTTGATACATCAAGAAGATCCTCGAGTTGTGAAATCATCTCAGATACAGCGTTTTGTTCGCGTAGGCAAAACGCCTTTTCTAATCGAAATTGAAGATAGTTATATGTATAATGATTCACTTCTGGGTCTTCATACGCCGCAATTGTCAAATCTAAGTACTCGAGGTATTCATCGGTTCCACGCGGGTATTGTTTCCGTAAGTTGTTGTAATAAGCAATTCGATATTGTTTGAATTTGATTGCTTCATCGCGCACGTGTTCCATGATTTCTTCATCATCGAAAACTGCCTGGATAGCCGCTTCAAACCCTTCGTGATCCTTTCCTGTCATAAACAGATGCACGACTTGTTGATGCAATTGTAATGCATCGATGTATCGTTCTAAACGTTTATATAACTCAATCCCCTTTTGATAAGCGGAAACGGTTTCTTTTATTTGACCAAGGCCTTGATATGCACTGGACAGAAAACCATAAACATTAATCAGCAGTTTAAAAATACTTTCTAATTGCTCTTCATCCTCGGTTTCTTCTTCAATCGCATCAAAATCGATATCTGTGAAAAACTCTAAATAAACATCCACAATCTCTTGTTTTTTGGCTAAACGAATCGCTGCTGAACCAAGCGCATTAAACGATTCAATTTTTTCGACCCATGAATTTGCAACTTTGATGGCTTCCAAAGCAAATGTTGAAACATTTTTATACATACTGCTATTCAGAAAATGAATGGCATAATTTTGATAGA
>CAZINP010000012.1:0-4918 GCA_964540635.1 uncultured Gammaproteobacteria bacterium | reverse complement strand
ACATAATGGCCCAATTGTTTGACACATCAGTGGTGAAAATCTACAAAATGATCGGTGGGCTTCCTAACCCGGCCGTTGACACGTATCTGGGTCAGGACACGACCATTGATGATGTCAGTGGAGAAGGATATTGGCAGACAAGCATATCCTTATCGGAGGGCAGGCATACCATTTACTCGGTGGCCTACGACTTGGCCGGAAATGAAAGTGTCAAATCACAGAAAGCGATTATTGTACTGCCATCGCCTTTCAGGGTCAGCAGCACAATTGCCTGGACAGTGGGGGAGATTGGAGCGGTCACAATAGGAGCATGTAATTGAGAACGTATAAAATCGAATATTTCAGACAGACAGGGTCAAAGCCGGACCCGGAAATTGACACAAAGCTTTATGAGGTCAATCGCACTGAGGAAAATGCCGGGGATGATCATATTGCCACTATTGCATTGCCCTATGGACAATCATTGATCTATAGCAGAGTGACGGACAATGTCGGGAATGTGTCGAGAATATCAAACGTGAGGAGCCTTAACAGAAATGGGGAATGATTATAACATCACCGGCAGTACGATAAAAACGCTTACCGAGATTTGGTGGAGATGGGATGATCCGTCTGCGAAGGCCCATCTTGCCGAGGGATGTGTGGAATGCCGTTTTCTGGTAAAGAATCCTTATGATAACCCCGGAAAATTGTATTCTCTTGAATTCAGCGTTGACGGCGGAACGACAAGGTACCCGGCCACTGTCCTTCCTGACAAGGGCGTAGGAGCTACCGCATTTGATCTTAACGCGAAGATAAAGCAGATATCGGTCTGGTGGTTTGCCGGGTATGATCTGCGGATAATGAGGCAATTCACCGGAGTTAAGCTGTATGCGAAGTTCTGCGAGGATCTGACCGGTGATCAGACTGAAGAAAGGTCGACAACTATTGACGTAGATCTTCGGCCCACCGGGCATTTTACTGTGATATCGCCAAGGAGCAATGATCGGTATTTCAACTTAAAGTTTGTGTCAAAGCAAACAGTTATCCCGGGAGTGCTGCACTTTACAGTTGAAATAGACAAGGTGGATACCTTCGACAGTCCGGACCTGCAGGTTCTCTCTACAAGGGACGCTCCGCTGGAATGGCTTTGTGATGGTGGTGCGTTCCCGACGGAAGGCGCTCCGAGTACGGCGAACCATATTATCGAATTCAATACTGCGCTACTTGAGACCCTTATTGAAGACGAATATCACTACCGCATAACGGCGGACTTTGATCAGTTCTACCCGGTGATCACTTACCCGGCGGACGGTCAGGTGTTTGTCGGTGAAACCATAGACGTAACAGGAAAAATAATGGTCCTTGACGGACTGGAGGAATGAGATGAAAGACAAAAAGCATGTGATCCAGGGTAAACACTTTACCATAGGTGAGATGACCCTCGGACAGGACAAGAAGCTTCTGCAGTTGTTTAAAGGGAGAGAGTTAAACTTTGAGAAGCTGGACAGCTTCCAGAAGATTGTCGATTATTTGTTTGAGGAAAACATCGTTGAAGATCTTCTTCGGGTTATCCTCAAAGGCGATACGGACGCCATTGATATGGAGGCAATCACCAATTCCGAGCTGGAGGAAATAATCTCGGATTTTTTGTCATTAAACGGAGCGTGGATAAAGAAGTTGAATGGCTACTTGACCGGTTTCCTGAACGGGACACGGAAGAAGATCCATACTCCGGACTTGAAGACGAAGTAACGGGTGAAAATGTTTACGACCGGCTGATCTTTAACCTGAGCGGCGGCGATATTGTTAAGGGATTGGAAATCATGGCCAGCGTAACAAAGACCCAGGCCTTGGAATGGCTATTGATAAGGATGAACAATGAGTGACAGCAAGGTACTGTTTGAATTTAAAGCGGACATCTCCAATATACAGCAAGCTCTTACTAAAATAAAAGTAGGGCTTAAGGAAATTGAGGAAGGCACAGAGGGTGTTGTGGGTGGTCTGGGTAAACCTGGTCCTATTGCTAAAAAATCAAATGAAATGGTTGTTGACAGCTCCAATCAGGCTATGACAGCCGTCACCGGCCTTAACTGGGCTATTTCAGACAGTCCTTACCTGTTCCAAAACATGAGAATGGGTATTATGGCTGTTTCCAACAACATCACGCCCTTGGTCCAGAATATTGTCTATCTGCAGAAAAGCACCGGAAGTCTTAAGAATGCCCTTAAAGCAATGGGCGCGGTTTTCACCGGTCCCATGGGTGTTGTTTTTGCCATTACCACTGTCGTTGCTATAATACAGACCCTCTCAATTATTATGGCAAAAAACAAAGAGAAAACAGAAGGTTCATCAGCTGCAAATAAAGAATATGCAAAGTCACTTGAAGAAATCAGAAAGTCCTCAAATCTTGGTTCATTAATGTCTCAAATAAAGGAAAGCGAAACCTATTCAAAGGTACTTAATTACCAGAAGAAACAGTATGAAGAATATGTGGAAATTATTAATGAGCATAACAGACAAACAAAAAGAAACACAGGACTAAGAACAGCTCAAAATTTTGTTGATTCCCAAGGTCTTGAAATATCCCGCCAATATTTGTTAATAACAAAAGAATATGGCAGGCTTTATGACGAGAACGCAAAAAAGAATAAACCGGATCACGAGAACATGCTTGCTTATTATGAGGGCCAGATATTAAGTATAAATACCATTATTACTAAGGAATCAAATAAAAGAATTGAAATAAACAAACAAATCGAAGCGGTAAAAGAACTTAAAATTGAATCGCGTGAAGAAGCAAACTATAAGGAAAAAGCACTCGAATTCTCAATATCAAAATTGAAAATTGACAAACAATTGGCAGAATGGGAAAAAATAAAGACTGAAACAATAGCTGCAGCAACAGAAGAAGAAAAAGAAACGGCTGAATATAAAGACAAGATTTTGGATCTTGATATGAAAATATATAAGCTGGAAGAACAGCTGCTGGAAGAACAAGAAAAAATAACAAAGGCTGCTTACGAGAGTAAAGTTGCATATGAAAAAATCAAAGAAGCATACGATCTTTTTATCCAGGGCATTGACACATCCTCAGACGAATATCTGCAAAGACAGATAGACAGGATACAGACAGAGATTGAGGCAACGGAAGCCGGTACGAAAGAGAGGATGCTGCTGGAGGCTCAACTGGATGATATCCGGGTTAAGCTTGTCAAAAATCAAATGGACCGGGCAAAGTCCCTGATCGATGAGGAGATCGAATACGAACGCAGGCTTGCCGGTGTTATTGCCGATGGCGGACTCGAGTCCGTTTACGAACAAATGTTCAGCCGGATCAAACAACAGTTCCTTCAGTTTTGGCTTGACCGGCTTGGCATTACCCGGGCCATGATGAACATGGAAAACGCCATTGTATTGATTGGCCAGGGTAAGCTTGATGCGGCAAAAGAGGTATTTCACCAAAGAGATCTGACCCGAAGTGCAGAAGAAGCGGCTGCGGCGGGCGCCGCCGCAGGTGCAAAGGGTACCGCTTCCGCCGCCGGACTGCCGTTCCCCGCAAACATTGCCGCGATCGGAATTGTCCTGGCATCCGTATTTGCCGCGCTGAGGAAGTCCAAGATCAGCGGCCAGCAGATCATGGGAGCCGCTGAGGGCGCGTTCATCAACAAGCCCACTCTTTTACTGGCCGGAGAGGCGATGAACCGCTCAGGGGCCGAAATTGTGATGCCCGAGAAGAATTTCAGCAAATACATGGACCAGAAAATATTACCCGGCATCATGGCGAAGGTAAACGTGAACAATAAAGGTGTTGAATCGCGCTTGGAACGCGTCGAAAGTGCAATAGATCGCTTGGGCAGTATTTTACCCAATGCAACCGGCAAAGCCGTCAAAAGGGCGCTGAAGGGCAAATTCTGATGAATGTGAAGGTGTACCACAACGGACAGCTGATAAACTGGAGGATCCCCAAGGATACGTTTCCGGATATTGCCGTGTCTTTTAAGGGGGACGGGTACTATGAGTTCGAGGTGGAGCCGGTCAGTTTTAAGATAAACAGGAACGGCCTTATACTTGCCGTCAATGACAATATCCTGATAACCGACTTGTACGGAAATACCATTGTAAACGGCTATATTGACGAATTGGACGATGAGCTGTCCAATCCCGTTGAGGTGACGGTGTTCCCACACGCCCTGAAGCTAAAAAGCATTAAGGCTGGCAGTGAGGTCACCATTAACGAAGACACCGAAAATCAGCAGACCGCAACTGATTTTATAACAACATCTTACGCATCTGTCCGCAATATTGTGAAACGCCTTGCCGCCGATGCGAAGACCGCAACGGGCTGGAACTTTAAGACTTCGGTTACTGCCGTTCCGGATCCAACACCAGGAAGCGGTCGGTATTTCGGCAGCATTCTCAACGAACTGCCGAACGCAAAACTAACGCTTATGGATGAAACAATCAAATTCCGAATTAATAATGGAAAGCTGTACGTTCATTCTAAGCTCAGCGGCTGGGTGATGAAGACACTTATCAAGGCCGGTGCAATAGCCGCAAACCTTGTGTTTCCGAAAGACGACTGGAGTGTCTTTGGAACAACCATTAAGCGCGGGGCCTGGATAAAATGGGGCTTTTCATTCCCTGAGTCCGATCTTGAAATACCGTGGCCCCTGCCAACACACGATATTTACCGCTGCGAATACGGAGGCTTAACCCATGTAAAGAGATATGAAATATGGGTGCCGTCTCCGTTGATGTTCGGGTATATCGCCAATATCAAAGAAATGTACGGAGCCGAATACCGGGGCATTGAATACAATAACGTGGCTTCGGAGGCTGTGATCGCAGACATATTGACCGAACTCGGCTACAGGCTGGACAGCGTTGAAGCCGTTTATGATACGGACGCCTACAATTCCTATGCCATTGTGAGCGC
>CAZINP010000011.1:0-5938 GCA_964540635.1 uncultured Gammaproteobacteria bacterium | reverse complement strand
CTGAGCTTGTTCATAATATTTCCTTCCTTTTTATTACCTGAATATGCAAAATATTGCTCATATTGCACAAGATCCTGCGCATTACGCACGATTTTCCTTGACCTTTTGGTAATAACCTCTTAATATTTCCCCATACTCTGCATCCAGCTTTTCGAAGAATTTCAATACGCGGGCGGAATTGGATCTGCGGAGTACGAATTGACTTACAAATGGCTGCGATACGCCGATATGGCGGGCCACGTCCGTTTGTTGCAGCCCGGCAAGCTCAAGGAGGTTTTTAAGGTAAATACAATCGGCCTCATGATCTCCGGTAAAGATCGGAGACACCGCCTGCTGTTTGGGCCTTGGGATGTTTAACATAGGTTGCCTCTTTTGTTATTTGAAATAAGGGTGCTGGCAAACGGCCCGGTTTATCCGGACGCCAAAGGGAAAGCAGGTAGCTTAAAGCCATGGATCGATCTCAGTTTTGCAGGCCGTGATCGATCCGTCCTTTGTTGTTGGCACCCCATTTGTCAATG
Source organism: uncultured Gammaproteobacteria bacterium (assembly GCA_964540635.1). Taxonomy (GTDB): domain Bacteria; phylum Patescibacteriota; class Patescibacteriia; order Buchananbacterales; family UBA6539; genus 02-FULL-45-11b. The sequence continues at coordinate 5,420 of CAZINP010000011.1, read as the reverse complement.
ATCTTTATAAAACTTTTGACTAAAATAAGCACAATAATGCTTGTTGTCAAGTAAATTTATGCAGATAAGCAAAATAATACTTAATATGGTTTATTTATGGGTATTGGAAGTCGATTAAAAACAATAAGAAAGGACTTGAAGTTAAATCAAAATGATTTTTCAAAGTATTTTTCGGTTTCGCTAAAAAGCGTATCAAATTATGAAAACGATATAACACCAATTGCTCAAGATTTGCTAATTAGATTATTGGAGAGGGGCTATAGCATCCCCTGGCTACTGACGGGGGAGGGAACGATGAAAATGTCCGATATGAGGCCGGAAGGGGCAATGCCGTTCAGGTTTGAGGAAAAAATTCCTCTGATTGGTACAACGGCCGCGGGAATTGGAAGTATCTTTAACGACAATGATATACCAAAACTAAACGAAGCAACAGAATTCATTCCAAGGCCTATGAGTATCAAAGATCCGCTTGCCTACGCTCTCCGCATCTCTGCGATCAACGGAGACAGCATGTATCCCTCATTTAAACCGCATGAGGTCCTGATTGTATCTCCCGTTGCTCCCGTGTTCAACAACGACAAAGTGATCGTTAAGCTGAAAGACGGACAGGTAATGTTCAAGATCTACAAATGCTACGAAGATCACATTGAACTGCACAGTGTCAACCCGGCTTACAAACCGGTTTTAATAACGTCGAGGGACCTTGCGCTGATGCACAAGGTAGTGGGTAGTTTGGAGTTATAAGTGAGGTGTTAAAATGGGAAATGAGAGATGTCCGCATTGCGGAAGGGTGTTAGTTGCAATCACTATAATAGCAATGGTATTTTGCCAGCCTTTGTTTGCCAGAAGCTTTCCGAAGGGTATAATTAAATTTAACGATGGTATAACAATTAAGGTAAAAAACATAAGCATTACAGATAACATCGTTACCTATAAATATAACAACAACATATGCTCACACTTGACTGAAAATATTAGTTTTATTAAAGCAAGAGGAAAAACAGAAAGAACCATTGCCAATATTGCTGGAGGGGGCGCTCTTGTTGTATTTGGCGGTTTAACCATAGGGTCAATTCCTACGTCAACTTCACTCGATATTTTAGAAATGGCAGATTTTACTTTATTGGCCACCGGTTTGTCTTACGTGGGAGGTCGAATTATCGGCTACGCGATAGATCCATGGAAAATAATTTATCCAAGCAAGGCGATATATGATTCTCTTACGTCCCTTTATGAACATAACGCGACATATGGGTTTATATATCCTTCCGTACTTGTTGAGGTTGGTAAGCCCAACGAAGCTGTTGTTAAGTGGGGCGAAGGCTCTATAACAAAAGGTGATTCAACAAAAACCTATATGGGCACTTATAAAGACGGACTAATGTCAATAAGTTTCAACATTGACTATCACCAAATATTATTTAATATAATAAATATATCCGACCATAAAATAAAAATAAACTGGGATAATTCTTGTTATGTGTCTCCGTATGGTGTTTCGATGAGAATTATTCACGAAAATATAAAACTAAACGATAGATATTTACCACAAATGCCATCGGTAATATTAAGAAATACAAGTTATTCGGATTTGGTTCTCCCGGCAGATAATGCATTTTTTGCTGCAAGTTCGTGGAACTATCATGGTCTTATCTATGCCCTGGTGTTTGGGGAGGATATGCCAAGCCGTTTGCCAGAAGCAAACGCTATAAAAAACAAGCAATATTCTTTAATGCTTCATCTTGAGGTTGACGGATCACAATATGATTATGTGTTTTCTTTTACAACTGTTGGAAACCCAATATATAGAGTCGTTGATAGAATTGAATAATTACAATATTATGGTGATGTTATGCCGATAGTGTCAAATACCTTTACCAATGGGTTAATGAAACAATTTGACATATTATACAAAATGATTGCCGGTGAAGCGAATAAATTAAAAAGAAAAGGGTATAATCCGGAAGCAGCTGATGAAATAATGATTTGGAAGTTTAAGGAAAAACAAATGCCTTTCAAGGGCTTCTATGATCTTCAGGATATACTCATGGGTCTAAACAAAGCGGAATATGTAAAAGAGAATTACAACACCGAGGAAGACGAAAAAGAATCGGAAAACAACGAATTTGAAATATTCTGCTATCTATTATACCGTTTTCGCGAATTTGGGAACGAGTCCGTCAAATATGAGATCAATTGACCCATGTCCTCCCTTAACCCATATCCAAGAGCAAAAAAGCAACCGGCCTGGCTGTTTCAGTACCGGGACCTAAAAACCGGAAAGTGGCGGCAGAAAATATTGTATTGCACTGCCGAAAACGCAAAAACATTTCAACGCCGGTTTGACGCGAACTTCAATTACTTTAAAATGCATCCCGATGAGCTGGGCTTTGGCAATGACAACATGAACATTCGTCAGGCGGCAGAACTCTTTCTTAACAACAAATTGTCAAACGTAAGCCACGGAAGCTATGAACGCTACCGGAACACTCTTGATCATTTGATAGCGCATTTTGGCGGATCCCATCCCGTACGCGGGATCGATGCCGCGGCTATTGCCGATTTTACGCTGTATTATCTCCAGGATCACAACAAAGCCGGTACAAATACAATCCTTAGGCACTTCAAGGTTTTTATCAGGTGGTGCCATGTTATGGACTATATTCCGAAAGTGCCGAAAATACAAATGCTGAAGCTGCCGTCTCAGGGTGTAAGGTGGCTTACCAGGGAAGAGTACGAAAAGATTTACAACAACGCCCTTCCCGAAGTTAAGGATGTTATGACCTTGTGTATATCCACCGGTGCAAGGATCCGGGAGGTGCTTAACGTCCCATGGTCAAAGATCAGCATGAAGGAACGGCAGATCATACTCAACCCTGAACTCGTCAAAGGCAGGAGGCAGGAGGCCCTGTATATGAATGACAAATGCATAGAGGTTCTGAGCCGGATCAGGGAAACACAAAAAGCCGGGGCCAAATCACCCTTTCCCTACCCCTATCACCATATCGAATGGAGGTACCAAAAGGCGGCGGAAACGGCGGGCATAAAAAGCACCCTTCACGATCTGCGCAGATCTGCCGGTGCCTGGCTGCTGCAACATGGGATCCCGATCTACCAGGTATCGAAGTTTCTCCGGCATTCATCGGTCATGGTAACGGAGAAATGTTACGCCGATTTAGTGAAGAAAAACTATACCGATCTTTCGGACAAAATACACACGATTTTAGGGTAAAAAACAGCCCTCAAAATCCCGTTTTTAATGACCAGATTATGACGATTTTTACAACAATCTGATAATAAGATATTTGGAACGGACTCTTAATCCGTTGGTTCGGGGTTCGATTCCCTGACGGCGTACCAAAACAAAGCCCCTTTAAACAGGGGCTTTTCTATAGGTATCAACAACTTAAGACCCCGCGAAACGGCCCTACCTAATTTTTCAAAACCTTGACAAATCGGGACACTCCAAGCCAAAATATTATGACAATCTTATGACGATTGTTAAGACCCCGGAATTAAACACAAAAGGCCGATATAAAAACCGGCCTTTTGAGGTAAGGAAGGAGAAATGAATGTCGTTAAGCTGCGCCGCCGCCCCAGTCGGTTTCCTTGATGGTATACCGGACAGTGGACCCGTCGATATTGTAGGCCACGTACAGACCGTAGGTCCCGGAGGCTGCCGCAGGATCGGAGTAGTAAAAATACATCTTGGCTTGTCCCAGGGGAACGCTTGTGATGTGGGATTGACGGACCGAAAGGTTCAAAAAGGATACGGATCCCCCGGATCCGATCCCATCAATATTCTGAATGGCCGCCTGCAGCAGCATCATGTTCTCGATCAGCGTCTTGGCGTTGGACAGGATAGCATTGTCCGCAAACTGCTGCTTTATCTTCAGGGCTCCCGTTGAGGTATCCGTCTCGAAGTAGTCGCTGTCAATATTCATGCCAAGCTTTGAATCGGCCTCGGCCTGCATTCCGGTTCCGGGGGTAGAGGAGGCTTTTCCGTCCACTTCGGTTTCAAGGGCGGTCAGTGCGGAGGCCGCAGCTTTGGCTGCAAGTGCCGCCGTCAGGGTGTCGATCTCATCCTGGGTGTCGTCCGGAAGGTTCCCGACCTTCGTCTTTTCGGCCGCGGTAAGATGGATGCCATCCGTTTTAAGGTGGTCCAGAAGATCATCACCGTAAAACATGACCCCGGTCATTTCTTCCTGGGCGGTCAGGTTGGATCCGACATACACAGTTCCCTTGAAGGTTTCAGCAACATCGAAGTAATAGGTGCCGTCGTTGTTGTCGTGTATTTCCGTTTGCCCGGTCTCCGGGCTTGTACTGGCCACAAACACTCCGGTGGTGTCGTTCTTGATCTTAACGGCAACTCCCAACAGAAGCTCGCTTGTGGTTTGTCCGAAAATTGATAATGAATTGCGCATTTTATTCTCCCTTAAATGCTGTCATGTGAAATGATTCTGCTAACCTGCATACATGAGATCATGTTGTCCACGGTCGGTATTTTGTTCACCGGCTTCTCGGATCGCATTTCAAGGATCAGTCCGTCCTTGTGGACCTCATCGGAAGGCTCCACCCTTTCCAATACCACCATGTAGGCGATTTGCGGTATGTCTATATGCGGTACGAATTTCACTACAGCGGTCTTGTTATAGATCTCCATCAATGTATTCAATACGGCCGTACTTACTTTTGCAAACTCAAATTTTCCCTCATATCTCCACTGCCTTTTATCGTCCATAACAAGCTGACCGTCTATGTTTTCGTAGGGTTCATTCATTGGCGTAAACGGGTTGTCCCTGCCCTCTTTTACGACCCTCGGCAGCTGAATAACGGTTCCGTCATAGACAATGGCGGGCACATCAGATCCTCTATACATTAACGGCCTCCGTGGTAAATTCCGCTATTTTGTCGGTGTGTTTCGTGCTTATATCAATCACAACACCATAGTTTTCTCCGTCCATGGTGATCTTTTTCATTAATGCCAGATCCGCGGGCGGATTAAGCACTTTCCATTGGTATTTCACTCTGGTGCCGGTGTTCTTTTCCTTGATCAGGGCCTTGATGTTATTCCATTCGTTGTCACGCAGCATAATACCGAAGCTGTCGGGTTCGCCTTTATCGTTTTCGATGTACCGGTTTACGGTAACGGTCGGCTCTTCCATGTTCTCGGTTTTCTTTTTGCGCTCAAGTACGTATTTTCGGTTCAGATCCACAGTGTCAAACGTTCCGTCTCTTGGCAAAAGGGATATTTCATCATCCGGGGATATGTACAGGTACCGGTCCGTCACAACGGCAAGATCCTTGAGGATGTCCATGATACTGCTGTTGCGGTAATGGACTTTATAATAAAAGTCCCCAGTTTTTTCTATGCTCAAAACAAGGACCCGGCCAAAAAAGTCATTGTATTTCTTGTGAGC
>CAZINP010000010.1:0-8337 GCA_964540635.1 uncultured Gammaproteobacteria bacterium | reverse complement strand
CCAAAGACCCGGTTTTGGTTTGGGAAAAAGAAATAAAAAATTATCTTCTGTCTTTAGGCTTAACCGAGATTATCAGCTATTCAATGGTGCCGGCAAGTGATTTTGTCAAGGCAGGCTTGGATATAGAAAAAGCCATCAAGCTTTACAATCCTTTGAATGAGGATATGGAATATATGCGCACTTCTTTGGTGCCGGGAATTTTAAAGTGCGTAAGCGATAACCAAAAAACTTTTTCAGAAATTAAAATTTTTGAATTAAGCAATATTTATCCTTTGCAAAAAGTAAATGATTTACCCAACGAAGCACCAAGATTAGTTGCGGCGATCTCTGGCGCGGCCGATAATTTTTTATCGGCAAAAGGTTTGGCGCTACAAATTTTGGGCAAGATGGGTTTGTCTGAAATTGAGTTTAAAAATTCCGATCATAATTTTTTTGAGCCTAATCAAGGCTTGGAAATTTTAGTTGACAAAAAAAGCATTGGCCGCCTGGGCGTTGTCTCGGCCGATTTGCAGGAGGCATTTTCTCTGGATTCGTCTTTGGCTATAATTGATTTTGATTTTAAATTATTGTCATCAATAGGCAAACAGGGAAAAACTTATCGTTTATTGCCGGCTTTTCCGGAAAGTTATCGTGATTTGTCAATTGTAATCGGTCAGAATGTAAAATGGGCCGAAATTACTTCGGCGCTGTCAAATATTTCCCCGATACTTTTTCAGGTTCAGTATTTGAGCACTTTTACTGATGAGAGTCTGGGTGAAAGTCAAAAAAGTCTGGCTTTTCGTTTGGTTTTTCGTTCAAGCGAGAGAACTTTAAAATCAGAAGAAGTTGACGAAGCGGTTAAAAAAATCATTGCGATTTTGGAAAAAGAATTTAACGCCAAATTGCGATAACTTAAAATATTTAAAAAATAAAAAACAAAAATTTATGCTAGAAACATCAAAAGACTTATTATTGATTGTTATTGCTTTTTGCATTTTGTGGTTTACGGTTTTTGTTTGTTGGGCGATGTATTATATGATTGTAATGCTTAAAGATTTTGCCAGAATGAGCACCAGCATAAGAGAAAAACTTGAACTGGTTGATAGTATTTTAAAGTTGATAAAGCAAAAATTGGAAAGAGGTTCGGACCATATGGCCATCATTGCTGACAGTGCGATTAAATTGGTTGGTTTTATTATGGATAAGCAAAAGAAGGCGACTAGCGAGAAGAAGCGAAAAAAGTAATATATAACAAGTTAAGTTTTTAAATTTATGGGGATTTTTAGAGAGTATTTTATTACTTTTGGCTGGGCAATTGCCGGCGGTCTTTCAATGGCTATAATTTTACCTATTGTTTTAAGAATTTTTACTTATATTAACCCAACGGATGAATGGCAGGAGATAAAGGATAAGAATATTGGGATGGCGATTATTATTGCTTCTGTTATTTTGGCAACGGCAATTGTCATCGCCAGTGCAATTTCGTAATATGAAGAAGACAATTATCGTATTTTGCGTTTTGATTCCGTATCGCCTCATCGCCCAAATGTGCCCACTCTCATGGATGAACAGCATAACCATGATCATCACGGCAAACTGCCAGCTCAGAAGATAGGCATAGGATGCCATAGAGGTAGCCGCAAGACCTATCTTACCTACCTTCAATCCCTTGACCACCTTGGCAAGAACCGCTATAATCTTCGGTCCCACTTTGATGATAAAGGCAATTATCCCTGCACCAAACTTTCTCATTCTCTATTCTCCTTACAGGGTTCAATATCATGATCCTCTCACGATAGAGGTTTCCACACTGGAAAACACTTTATGTTAGCATAATTATTAATACACGTCAACCGCCGCAGCCAGCTATTTAATAGCTAGTGGCACAAATCATGCTCACCTAATACGTTTTATAAGACTAACGCCTTACTTAAACTTTTCAGCTCGCGGGAATTGCTTGTTCGCTTACATGTTTGACTCTATTAAATATAACACGACGCGAACTTTGCAACGTCTTATAAAACGGAATTATATGAAATATAATTTAAACTAAATTAAATAAATTAAAATTATGAACTTAATAAAAATTTTTAACCCCACACTAACTAAATTGGCAATTGCCGTGGCCATATTTATCTGTACTCGGTTCATGGTTGGCGCTCTCGCCATTTTTGCTCTGATGGATGTACAATCTGATAGTATTCTTAAACCTATTATTGTAATGTTTTTTATGTTTACTTTTGAATCGGCGGCAGGGTTAATTATTTTTCCTTTGGTCTCCTATCTTATTGCCTGCGTAGCTGTAAGTTTATTTACAAAAAATAAAAAAGTTTAAAATAGTTTAGTATTTTAATACTTTAAATAAATTAAATCATAGATCACCTAACACGTTTTAAACGCAATTAAAATTACACCTAAATAACGTAAGATAAAAAATTATCTTCTGTCTTTGGGCTTAACCGAGATTGTCAGCTATTCAATGGTACCGGCTTCTGATTTTTCCAAGGCAAGATTAGACATAGAAAAAGCCATCAAGCTTTACAATCCGTTAAATGAAGACATGGAATATATGCGCACTTCTCTGGTGCCGGGAATTTTAAAGTGCGTAAGCGATAACCAAAAAACATCTCGGTCGAGGGCAAAGGTTTCTGCTAAGCGAACTGCAAAATAATTTGATATTTAGGTTACTTATTTATTGGGTAGATTTATCTTCCCGGAGAGCTATTGTTTATTCAAAGCTTTCTAAAAAGTTAAACATATGTCTTTCGTGCACTTGCACGTCCATTCGCATTATTCGCTTTTGGACGGTTTATCAAAAATTGATGATTTAATTGCCAAGGCAAAAGCCGAGAATATGCCGGCCATTGCCTTGACTGATCATGGCGTCATGTATGGCGTCATTGAGTTTTACAAAAAGTGTAAAAAGGCCGGAATTAAGCCGATTGTTGGAGTTGAAGCCTATGTGGCCAGAAACGGCCATTTAAATAAACGTCCAAATATAGATGATAAACCCTATCATCTTGTTTTATTGGCAAAAAATATTGAAGGATATAAAAATTTAATCAAACTGACATCAATTGCTCATATTGATGGTTTTTATTATAAGCCAAGAATTGATTTGGATTTGTTGGAAAAACACGCCGAAGGGCTTATCGGTTTATCGGCCTGTATGGCCGGTGAAATTTCGCGCCATTTTCAAAATAATGATGATAAAAAGGCTGAAGAAATGGCCTTGGAGTATCAGCGAATTTTGGGTAAAGGCAATTATTATTTGGAAGTTCAGCATCATCCGACAATTCCCAGGCAGGGAGAAGTAAACGAAAAAATGTTGGCCTTGGGCAAAAAACTTGATATTCCGGTTATTGCCACTTGTGATTCGCACTATTTAAATTCTGACGATGATTATGCGCAAGATGTTTTACTTTGCATCCAGATGAAAAAAACACTGGCTGATACCGATAGAATGTCTTATATGGGCGAGGACTTTTCGTTCAAAACCGTGGCGCAGATGAAAAATGATTGGCCGAATAATCCTGAAGTTTTATCAAACACTTTGCAGATTGCCGAAAAGTGCGATTTGGAGTTGGAGTTGGGTAAAACTTTATTGCCTAAATTTGAAGTGCCAAAAGGTTTGACGGATGTTGATTATTTAACCCAGTTGTGTCAGGAGGGTTTGGTTAAGCGATATGGTACAACTCAGGTTTCCGAAGAAATTCAAAAACGACTTGATTATGAGTTGGGGATTATTAAAAAAACCGGTTTTGCTTCATACTTTTTAATTGTGTCAGATTTTATCAATTGGGCAAAGAATAACGGGATCGTCGTCGGACCGGGCCGCGGGTCGGCCGCCGGCAGTTTGGTGGCTTACCTTATTAATATTACCAACCTTGATCCGATAAAGTATCAGCTGATTTTTGAAAGATTTTTAAACCCTGAGCGTATATCCATGCCCGATATTGATACTGATTTTACCGATACGCGCCGAAACGAAGTTTTGGATTATGTGGCTTCAAAGTACGGCCGCGATCACGTGGCCCAGATTATCACTTTTGGGACAATGGCTGCCAGAGCTGCCATTAGAGACGTAGGTCGGGTTATGGGCTTGCCTTATGCTTATTGCGATCGGGTTTCCAAGCTTATTCCCATGTTTATGTCTTTGACTGAGGCGGTAAAAACCGTGCCGGAAATGGCTGAAGTCGTGGCTGAGGCCGACGGGAGACGTTTGATTGAAATTGCCAAAAAGTTGGAGGGGTCTTGCCGGCACGCCTCAACCCATGCTTGCGGCGTGGTGGTGACGCCGGACTCAATGGATGAATTTATTCCGCGCCAGAGATCATCGCAAAATGAAAACGATATCATTACCCAATACGAAATGCACGCGGTTGAAGACTTGGGGGTTTTGAAAATTGACTTTTTAGGTTTAAAAAATTTAACGATTATTGAAAACACTTTAGAAATTTTACGAAAAGCGCGGGGGATTGATATTGATATGAACAATATCCCGCTGGACGACAAAAAAGCGTTTAAGATTTTTCAGAAAGCCGAGACTACCGGCGTGTTTCAGCTTGAAAGTTCCGGCATGAAGCGCTACTTAAAACAGCTTGAGCCAAGTGAACTTGAAGATATTATCGTTATGGTTTCGCTTTATCGCCCCGGCCCGATGGAATTTATTCCTGATTATATTGATGCTAAGCACGGGCGACGTAAAGTTAAATATTTGGATCCGAGAATGAAACCGGTTTTGGAAAAGACCTATGGTATTATTGTTTATCAAGAACAGGTTATGGAAATTGCCAGAGTTTTGGCCGGTTTCTCTTATTCTGAGGCTGATGTCTTGCGTAAGGCTGTGGGTAAAAAGATCGCTTCACTTTTAGCGGAGCAGGAAGAAAAGATGATCTCGGGCATGGTCAAAAACGGCATTAAAAAAGAAGTCGCCAAGGAAATTTGGGATTATATTTTGCCATTCGCCCGCTACGGCTTTAACCGATCGCACGCTGCGTGCTACGCAATGATTGCTTATCAAACCGCTTATTTAAAAGCCAATTATCCGTCTGAGTTTATCGCTTCGCTACTCACGTCTGATCACGGCAATATGGACAGAGTAGCCATCGAGGTGGACGAGTGTCGTCAAATGGGCTTGGAAGTTTTGCCGCCGGATGTGAACGAAAGCTTTTATACCTTTACGGTAGTTTATGATTCTTTAGATGTTACAAAAGACAAAGAAAGTAAAAAAATTCGTTTTGGTCTTTCGGCGGTAAAAAATTTGGGTGAAAATATTATTCGCGAGATTATCAAGGAAAGAAAAGAAAACGGGCCGTTTAAAACTTTGGAAGATTTATTGAGCCGCGTTAAATCAAAAGATTTAAACAAAAAGTCGCTGGAAGCGATGATTAAAGCCGGCGTGATTGATTCTTTGGGCGAAAGAAATCAGTTGATTTATAATATTGATAAACTTTTGGTTTTTATAAAAAATGTTAATCAAGAGGTGGAAAGCAAGCAATCAAACCTTTTTGGCATGATGGCCACGCCTTCGGCTATTCATAAATTAAATTTGGATCCCATTACTCCGGCTGATGATAATCAAAAATTAAAATGGGAAAAAGAGCTTTTAGGGCTTTATGTGTCAGCCCATCCGCTTCAGGAATATCAGGATGTTCTGCGTGATAAAATTACGCCTTTAAATGAGTTGATTCAAAACAAGGAGATATATCAAGATAAAATTTATCGCGTGGCCGGCGTGGTTTCCACGGTTAAAAAAATCATCACCAAAAAAGGAGAGCAAATGCTTTTTGTCAGGATTGAAGATATGACAAGCGGCATGGAGGTTTTGGTTTTTCCCGGAACGTATAAAGAGAACCCCGAGATTTGGCAGGAAGAAAAAATTGTGATTATGAATTGCAAGATGTCGGATAAAGACGGGGAGAGTAAATTAATCTGTAATCAAGTTAAGGAGCTTGACGCCAAACGTGTTTTTGAGATTATTGATGAATTGGAAAGTTTGGCCGGCAGCAGTATGTCTAATCTTAATCGTTGGCGCAAAAACGGCAATGGCTTTGGCCACAGCCAGGGTGGCGCTGGCGGTTCGGGGGAATGCTTGGTTAACGGTTCGGCTTACGTTTTAATGCCGTCGGCGATAAAACCGGAAGTCAGCGAAAGGTTAAAATCAATATTCAATAAATATCCGGGCAAGTACAAACTTCATTTGGTAATTAAGGGTCAAGAAGGTTTTAAAAAGATTTTAACCAGTTTGATGGTCAGCCGCGATGCGGCCCTGAAAGGGGAAATTGAGGATATTTTAGGCCCAAATACTTTCAAGGTTGAGGATTATAACGATTAGCTTTTTTCCTGCTTGATTTTGTGTTATGATATAAGTGAGGTTAAATATATTTTCTATGCCTGCCAAAGGTCCAAATTTTATTCTGCCAAAATCTTATTTTAGGCTTGCCGGAGTTTTTTTGGGCTTGGCCGGTTTTTGTTTTGTTTTAATTTTATACCTTAACACCTCAAGAGTATCAATTGTTATTCACCCTAATACCCAAAAAACAGACGAAAACTATAATTTCACCGTTACTGATGGCGGTCAAAATGATTACGCTAATGGTATTTTGGCCGGGAAAATTATTACCGTTGAGCTGGAAGATGAAAAGGTTTTTCCGGTCAATGGGACAAAAGTTGTTTCTGGCGCTTCAGATATTGTCGGTGAAGTGGTAATCACAAACACCACGGCAAAAGATCAGGCCCTGGTGGCTACCACGCGTTTGGCCAAAGCGGATGATCCTAAAAAAGTTTTGGTAAGAATTAAAAACGACGTGGTGGTTAAAGCCAACAGTAGCGCCAAAGTTAAGGTTTACGCTGAAACACCGGAAGCATTTCAAGAGATAGAGCCCACAAAGATGATAATTCCCGGTTTGTGGCAAGGTCTTTGGGATAAAATTTATGCTCAGAACGAAAAGGCTTTAGCTGTTGGCGCGGTTACGGTCGGGGTTTTAAGTGAGCAAGATTTGGCTGAAGCGGAAAACTCCCTAAAAGAATCAATTTATCAAATTGGTAGTGAGCAAATTGTTTCTGTTTTAAACGAGAGTCAGTTGCAGTGGGTGCGCATCACGGGCTCAGAAGTAGTTGAGAGAAGTTCAGATGTGACTGTTGGACAAGAAGTATCCGAATTTAAATATAAGATTAAACTTAAAGTTTTTTCGGTTTTAGTTGACGAGAATTCAGTAATTGATGCCATTAAAGAAAAAATTAAGGCTAATTCCGCACAAGGAAAAAAGGTATCTGACTTTGACCCTCAGGGCATAAAATATAGTTTGGTTAATGCGACCGCTCAAGAGGGGAAAGCGGAAATTAATATCTCTTTCTCGGTTGATTCCTTAATGTCAGGCAGTCAAGAACTTTTTGATAAAACCGATTTGGTCGGTAAAACCAAAAAAGAAATAATTGATCATTTTGCTCAATTTGCCGAAGTTGAATCAGTTGATGTAAGCTTTCAGCCGGTCTGGAGTAAGGTTTCCCCAAATAATCCGGACAAAATTAGTATAAGAATGGCCCAATAAAAGCCAAAAAAATCACCCAGAAATTGGGTGTTTTTTGTATCCCTTGACAATTTATTTTTTATATGCTATTATTTTTTGTCGGGAGCTGAATTAGCCCAAGGGCCTAAACTCGGCATAGGCCGGGCATTTGGGGTCGCTACTTGCCACCCTGCACCAGCCCTGACACTGTCGAGTCTCGCGGATAAAACGATTGTCCCTCTTCGTCCGCGGGAAAATTTTCGTCCAGAGGGAAGCTGACGGGAACCCACCCGAACCGTTAGCAGACAGCCGCTTTTTTGGGCCAAAGCCCGGCGGTGATCCAAGGGTGCCCCGTTGTGCGCAAGGCGGGGTTATTTTTTTAAAAAAAACGGCCAAGGGCCACATTCAAATTAAAAATTTTTTATTTAAGTAAGCCTGTGTTTACTTTTTTTGTTTTACCCAAATTTTTTTTACCCACGGGATGGTTAAGGTTGAGAGGAAAAATCCAAGGGTGGGGACTAGGGCGTTAATAAATGGTTTTGGTAAATTTAAAGTAAAAAAGAATATAACCACAACAAAATAAGTAAGGATGAGAATAAGAAGTTTTCTGGTCAAAGATACTTCCCAGGCCTTATCCAATTCAACGCGATTATTGCGCTTTTTGATTTTATCTATTTCAATTTTTAATTCTTCAATAGTGCTCATTTTATTTTCGATAAATTTGAGGAATATTTCAGCTAACGTTCCAGCGTATGCGATGTTTTTGCGACCAACGGGAGCAAAAATATGGGTGAGGGGCGAGCCGAGCCCCGAACCGCATACGCTGTGTTATACGCCCCGACGACCG
>CAZINP010000009.1:18145-19870 GCA_964540635.1 uncultured Gammaproteobacteria bacterium | reverse complement strand
AACGGGCATACAATGGCCGATGGCGAGCAAATCGCTTATGACGGCACAAACCAACGCTTCACATACGACGGACGGCTTAATGCGGTTATAACCGCTAATCCAGTTAAAAGCGTTGTGATGAACTCAAGCACATACGTTCTGACGATAACTTATTATGACGATACCACGACAACGATTGACTTACCAGCCGAGATGGCATTCGTCAGCGCTTCATATAGCGACGTAACACAAGATTTGACATTCACACTCCAAAACGGTTCGACCGTAACAGTGCCTCTTGACGACTTAGTCAACGGCTTAGCAAGCGAAGCGTTTGTTAACGCTGAAATTGACAAGATTGAAGACGGAACATACACAGCCAAAAAGGCCGAGCAAGACGCCGACGGCAACGTTATCACAACGACATACGCAACGAAAACCGAAGCGCAAGCCCTCGAACTCAACATCGCCCTCCACGAACAGCGAATAGACGAAACGGAAGAAACACTCCGAAAAGCGCTAAACAATGACGTAACAGCCACAGCAGACGACGATGGCACAGGCATAATCGCTATGGGAAAAGACGTAGCGCCAGCGCCGTTAAAGGTTCAAGTCGATGGGTTGTTGCTGGACGCACCGCAGTTGGTGACGAATGGGGATTTCAGTGATGGAACTACTGGATGGAGTGCGGTCAATGGAACTATTGTAGTTTCGAGTGGTGTTTTAATTGAAACAGTTACAATAACTGCAAATGCTAATCGAATTGAAACATCATCTAATTTTAATACAATTACTGGTGATAAATATTATATTGTTGGTTCTATACAGCCTAAATACGCAAATGCTACAAGTTTTATGCTTGGGAATGTTCAAAGCACACCCGTTACAGCAGTTGCTAATGTTTGGCAATCTATATCAGCGATTATAGTGGCAAGCGCGACTTTATCACCTTTAAGATTTTATCATGCAACAGGAACTAATTATGCAGTTAATGACACCATTCAGTATGACAACATTCGTTTATTTAACCTATCAACCCTCATCGCCAACAAGCAATACTCACCGCTCTACTCGAAAACGTTTGACACAATGTCAGACGCCGAAATCAAAGCGCAGATGGACTTATGGGTAACCGACGGCACGTTGCCTCATGACGGCATTCAAGCAGTGAACATGAACAAGCGCATAAGGGCGACTGGGAAGAATTTGTTTGATAAGTCAGCATACGCAACATCATACGCTTACAAGATTAGAATTAAACCATCAACTGCTTATGTATGGTCAGCAAGCACGGCATACAAGACATACGATAAAGATTTAGTTGAATTAGTGAGTGCAACTGGCACAACGGTTACAACGGGCGCAACGGCTGTTTATATCGCATTTAGCGGTGTTGCTAACGTTGACACCTTCCAACTCGAACTCGGCTCAACCGCCACGACATACGAGGCATACAAAGACAGCGACTTGTATTTACAGGCGGACAGCGTTGGGTATTCGTATCAAGGAACACGAGATAGTATTGAATTACGAGATGGCAAAGCGTATTTCATTAAGCGTATTAACGACACGCATGACGGGTTACTGACAACCCCCGACCCAACCGAAATCAAATCATCAGGTATCTTGAACGGCTATGCGAGAGGGCATATTTACATTGACGACATGATTAAAGACCAAGACATTTACACGACGAACATCGCAGTAACTGACACAAGCAGACCTATTATCGCGCTTGGCGAAATC
>CAZINP010000009.1:11854-18045 GCA_964540635.1 uncultured Gammaproteobacteria bacterium | reverse complement strand
CAAGCAACGATTGGAAGAACGTTAGGCTCAATCATCACACAGTCTATCGTTGATGAAATAAAAGTTACGATTGTAAATGATTATGACGGAATTGGTTACAAAGACATCATTAAGCGGTTTAGTCCGTTTGTTGAAATCGAAGAAATCACGCTCGAACAAAATGGTGGACCTGGAATCGCAAGGCAAATTGGATTAGAACGCACAGAATTGCCCTATATCACGTTTATTGACGCAGACGATACTTATTCAGGGCCTTTCTCATTAGAGGTTATGAAATCGAAATTAGAGCGTGATGAGAGCATTGTTTGTTCCGTTGGCTCGTTTATTGAACAAAGAAGTGAAAACGGGCTTAACTTCCTTACTCACTCAAATGACATGATTTGGATGTTTGGGAAACTGTATAAAAGGAGTTTCTTAACAAAATACAATGTTCACTTTAATGACACACGTTCAAATGAAGATACGGGCTTTAATACGATTGTCAAGTTATGCGCCGATGAAAAGGAACAAATCTTGTTTTACCAAGACGTTGTGTATGTTTGGTGGTTTAAAGCAGATTCCATTACGAGAGTGAATAACTACGAATATTCTTACAATCAAAGTTTTATCGGTTATACCGCTAACATGATTTACGCAATTAAGCACGCTCGTTTAGCAAAACCGTTTAGCACCAAAACAACTCAATGGGCTATTGAAGTCATGGCTAACTTGTTTACTTACTTTGTGAAAACAAAGTTTAGAGACAATCGCTTCATTGAACAAAACTTCAAAGCATGCCAATTATACTACAATGAAATCTTTAAGAAGATTGAAGATGAAATTCCAGAAGAACATATGAGATTGATGATTGCTAAGGTTGTTGCGGAACAAGGTTCACAATTTCTTGATTTTATTCCCGACATAACGTTTTATGATTTTATGGAAGAATTAAGAAATCCCGATAAGAAAGGGGAAGAAAATAATGAATGAAAATGAAAGAAGCGTCAATACTCAACACATGGTAAAGCAAGCAAAGAAGAGAGATTTGTCAGACGGTCTTGTTTACGCCACAAAAAACGGCGTTACAGAAATGTTTCCGTTAAGTTCGCTCTATCTTAAAGGTTTTGACAAAACGCTCGCAGAGGTCTTAAAAGACGCCAAAGATGAGAATAAGAAATTGAATGAGCGAATTGACAAAGCAAAAGACACAATCACAGGGCTATTAAAAAAATTAGAAGTTATAGAAGGGAAGTTGAAGAAGTATGGATTGGAGTAATATTTTAGAAAATGGGCAAGCGGTTATCGCAGCGATTGTTCTTCTTGGTGGAAACACGGTCGTCAATATTTTTACGTTTGCTAAAACATTGATTAGCGGAAAACGTTTCACAAAAGTTTCTGATTTTTCGGTCATTGTGTCTAAAACGCTTGATTACGCAAAACAACAATGGGTTGATTTAAAAGTCGGAGTTAAAGGCGAAGTCAGTAACATGAAGAAAGATGTCGTTCAGCCGTTGCTTGATGAATTAAAATCCGTTCGAGAAGATAACGCCAAATTAGCCGATTTAAGCGTTGCGATGATTTCATTGATACCTATTCCCGTTGCTCAAAAACAACAATTCCTCGCAGTGCTTGCGAAAGTCGGAACGGTATCACAAGAAGCCGTTAATCTCTTACAAGCGAACGTTACCGCTCAAATCGAACAAGAAACCACCGCACAAACAGCCAATGACAATCTCATTAAATCCGCAGAAGATATTTAAAGAAAGGAGTGTTTTCTTATGTCAGTAGAAAATCTTTCTTTCAATAAAAAACGCACTAAAGTTAAGATTGTCGGTAAGCCAAAATATTACAACCTTATCGGAACGGCTATTCAGTGGCTTCCACCGATTGCTTATCTTGCGGTTAAATTTGACTTGTTTACCTTCGACAATCAAGGGTATGCGATTACGGGTTGGGGTATCGTTGGGGCTATCATGGTCTTTCTCGCTATGCGGTCTAAGATAAAGGAAACGTTAGCGAAATATGAAACGTCTATCGGCCCGACATGGAAGCGAATTAAAACCGCAAGCGTTCTTCTTACGATCACGGGTGTTCTTGGCTTGACTTACCTTTTATTCTTTTCGTTTTTTGTCTTGTTTGGCATTTTGACATTATCTTCAGCTGGTTCTATTTTCTTCTATGCGCCTTATGACACGCTTGATACACAACGAATGGAAATGCAGAAAATGCTTGATGAGGAAAACAAAACGGCTAATTTTGAAAAGTTAAAATCCAATTTCAACCAAATCAAAGCATAAAAAAAAGACCTCAAATCGAGGTCTTTTGTTTTTATTCTGGAACATTTTGTTGCGTTTTTGGCATTTCCTGTGGCTTATTTCTCTTTTCTTCAATACCCCTGAAAATCATTTCTTGAAGATTTTTCTTGCGTTTAAGAGAGAAGCGATAATCGTTGTTAGTTTTATACTTTGTAAAAATGTATTGAATAGTAAGTGTTACGGACATTGTGCCAATATAACCGCCATAGAAAGCGAGAATTGTGCCGAATGGTGCGCCAAGTGCTAAAGGTATGACGCCGCTTGATAATGACATTCCAAGACCTTTAAGTGGCAATTTAAGAATGGCTTTACCAGTATTGACTTTCGATGGGTCAACGTTGATTTCGGAATCCCCAATTCGTATATAGCGGTTTGAGCTTTTAGAAGATAGAAGCCGTTCAAGCCGATAGCGTTTAAACTTTTTATCTTTCAAGAGATGAACGGTCATTTTTTCAATGCGTTTCTTCTTTCTTGAAATGCGATTTTTTCTACCAAAGAGCCAATTCCAGAATCTCTTACCATCATTCGCTTTAATGCTTAATTCCGCAACCTTGCGACTAAGTTTATCTTTTTTCTTTTCAGTCTTTTGAAGATTAAATGATTGTTGTAATTTATCATTATATTCATTCAAGATTGGAATTGCTTCAAGCGTTTGTTCAGAGATTTTTAGCCCGTTTTCAGTAACTTCAATTTCGAGATTTGTGAGTTCAGTATCTAAATCAACCGTATCTTCAAAACCTCTCTTTCGGATTTCTACAAGCGCCATGAAAGCGCCGATTGAAGTAATAATCATCATCGACCCGAATTGCCATGACAGTAAACTTTCTATCTTAAAGTTTTCGCTGATAAGAAAGTAAAGCAAAGGTAATACAATTACTACAAAGAAAACCGATATTGTTCGTGCGTTCCGAAGAGATTTTGGATTTTCAAGAAATCCCTTTTTTGGCTCGTTTGGTTTCTTCTTTGCTTCTTGTTCTTTTAACGCTTGAAGTCCTGACTGTGGTAACCCTCTTAATGCTTCATCAATAATTTTGTCGGATTCCATAAAAACAATCCTTTCTTATGCGACATTTTTGTTTGGCTTTTGTTTATCTTCTACCGAAAACTCAAACACAACCATTGCGAGGTCAAGGAAGCCTTGAATGTAATCTTTATCATAAGTGTAGATGACTTTCATGTTATCATCATCAACATTCTCGTGAATGTGGCTTCTCACTTTCTCAATCATGTCATCAATAAACTTAGCATTGTCTTCGTGGTTTTTCTTTCGAGCAAGAAGTTTCGGGATTTCAACCTCATATTTCTTTAATTGAACGTCAATCTTTTCGATGAGTTTGGTTACGTTAATGTCATATTCAAGGAACTTTTTTGTTTCTAAGAAGATGTCATTATTCGTTTGTAACGGTTCAAGTTCCGATTCAACGGCTTTAATTTGGATCAAATCTCTTTCTTTGATTTGTTCAATGCCACGAAGCGATAACTCAATGGCTTGTGCTTGGTTGGGTGTTACGTTTACAAATTCTACTGTGTATTCCTTAATTCTTGGTGTTCTTTTACTCTTGTTTCCCATGATTGTTTTCTCCTTTTGGCTCTTAGCCCGGTAATTTTTTTGTTCTTTGTAATAACAGTTGTTCAAGGTCTTGCTTTGTTACTCTTATGAAACCTCTATGCGGTTTAATAATCTTTGCGACAGCTTCTGTTTCATAGTATTTCGATGTGACTTCGTAATTCCGCCATTGTTTCTTCGCAAACAATTTTTGATAAACCGTAAAGAGTTGGCTTTCCGAACAAACAAATCTCGGTGCGCCTCTTACAAAAACAAGATAATTCATGAAATTAAAGGCGGAATTAAGCACAACAAAGTCTTCTTGCTTATCTTCACGAATCCACACGACTGGAAAATTCGCAGAAGTAAATCCAAATTCATCATCTTTTGGTTTCCTAATGTAAGTAACGCTGATCGTTGGTTTTTGAATATCGCAAGCGAAAATGTCAATTATTTTTCTTTCCCACATAATATACACTCCTTTCAAAATGGGTTAAGTTCATACTTTCAAGCATACGTTTGTTTCTGCTTGACAAGTTAGTGTTATTGCTTTCAAGTTCATACGGTTCAAGTATCTTAATGGGTTTAGCCAAATCGCTTGAATTTAAGCCCATAGACAACGTTTCACATAAATGGTGTGTATTTACACATTTTCTTGTAATAGTGCTTAGGGCGCTCAAAATTGCTTGTTTTAGATAAGGTTCTGAATAGATTAAGATTTTATCTTCAATGTAATCAAGTTCAAAGACTTTTACGATAAGCAAAGCAACAATTTTGTTATCTTCCGAAACCGTAATGACTTTTTCAAACATATCTTCTATTCCTTTCCTATTTGTAGTCTATTCCATACGACGCCCTCGCCAAGTATGATAGCGTCCGCTATTCCGACATCTTTAATTGTTTTGTCATACTCTCTTACGATTGCGAGTTTTGCTTTTCTACTCGGTTTATCTAAATTTGTAATACGCTTTTCCCAACCAAATGTTTTAAACTCTGAATAGATGATTTTTTTATCAACACAAATCTTCCTTAAAATTGTTTTAATTTCCGCAACTTTCATGAGGTCGATTTTCTTAATGTGTAGAATATCAACCCAGTGCGTTAAGACAACCGTTGGGTTTGTTTTATCAATCAAAGCGATAATTGTGTCCCAAATCTCTTCAACTCTTTTGTTCTCGTCTTTCTCATGGAAACAATACGTTCCGTAATCAAGTAGTTTCTTCGTCTCTTTTTGAAACAAAGAATAGTTTATCTTGTAAGGGTGTTTGTCAATAGCAAGGTAATTCATTTTAACATAACCCTTTTTTCTTTCTTTTCGCAAAGCGTTTGTAACTGCTTGATTATCTTCTTCACAAGCACGTCTTGTATTTCCGCTTCGTATTTAAGGTTTTCTTCCGTCTTCTCAAAGTCAATTTCAATCGTTCCAACAAGGTTATTTAGAATAATGCGAATATCTTCGTTCGGAAATACGTCTAAAATTGCTTTTAACGGCACTTTCTGATTAACCGTATATTCTTCTAAGGAAACGCCTTTGATTGCGTGTGGCTCGATTTTGTATATCTCATAGGCAGAAATAATGGACTGCTCTAACGATGTTTCAAAATTGCTTTGAGATTTTAGATCACGCCGAACGGTTTTTAGGAATGAAGCATTTTTTAGTATCTCTTTTTCAACGCTGCTCTTTAAATCGCTCATTCTATCATCTTGCCTTTCTTTACTTTTATTTTGTAATTGCTTGTTATTTTGGAACAATCTTTGATGATTTTGTTTAAGAGAGTAGCCGAACATGAATTAAGGGCTTGCGTTCTTGAAAATGTGGTTTTTAAACCTAATTCATAAACGTCTGGGTAATCCCTTAACATTTTATCATAGTCGATTTCTTTCTCGAAAACTTGTGTCAATACAATTTTTTCTTCATCGGAAAGCGATACGGATTTAAAACCACTCTCTTTCATTTCTTCAACAATCTCTTTTTCAAGAGTGTTCATGCGTGTATAGGATTGTTTTACTTTTTCTTTTAATACAAGTAACTCGTCTATTTTCTCTTTGAGGTTCATTTTGTTATTTAACCTCTTTGATTTCCGTGTATTTAATCAAAGCGAGAACACAAAATAGCACCGCTAATATAATCCCGTATGGCTTGCTCTCGACTTGTCGCCATAGTATCATGCCGTCCGTGCCGGTCTCGTTAGTCATGTCGTAGAATGTCGTTAACGAAAACACGAAAGCAATTCCTAAATAAACTAACATACTAACGATTTTCTGGAATTTAACCATTTCTCAACACCTCCAATTTCGATTGTTGGTATCGTTCCTTGTTCTTCAAACTACTGTATTTTTTTTCACGCTCT
>CAZINP010000009.1:8036-11754 GCA_964540635.1 uncultured Gammaproteobacteria bacterium | reverse complement strand
TTCGTGCTTATTCATCTTGTTAATCCTCCTATACAAATCGTTGAGTTTGTTTTGTGACGATGGTTGTATCAATTTCTTTTTCAATACACTTTGGTGTTAATGTGTTCAATTCAACACATCTTTCTATTTCGACTTCGATTATTGTTCCATTATTGTTTTTAATAACATAGCAACAATTTGTAATACCAATTATCGGGTATGGAACCCCGTATTCGACGCCATAAACGGTATCCGTGTAATCTTTTAATGCGATATATCTTTTGTTCATTTCTTTTTCCCTTCTTCCGCTTCGTGCGGATCGTATCTGTCGTTGATGTAATCGTAAATCGTTGTTTGAATATCATTTGAAATATCTATACCTAATACAGCATAACTTTCTTTGAAATATTCTTTTATAAATCTTCGTTGATTTGGCGTGGCAAGTTCTAAATCTTTCCTTGTATCGCCATAATGCGAGCCATAAGGGCAACCAAGACAACCAGTGCGTGAAACATAGTTGTAAACATTTGGCGTTTCAATGTTGTAACGCTTATAAATAGCGTTTAAGATTTCATCGGTCAAATCATGCAGTGGTGTAAACTTTCCATCTTTGGTAAAACACGATTTATATTGCGCCTTTCGCATTGTAGATTCACTACCACGAACACCGAGTATTGCTTTACGGTTGTTTGCTTTTTCATATTCTTTCATCGGTAATTTCTTTAAGTATTTGCAACATAAAGCTGATACATGGTGAAGTTGATTTGAAAGCAATAGCTCACGCGCTTGTTTATTAAGTGAATACCAAGTCTTACCTTCGTTTTTAGTTCCGTTAATAAATTGCATTATTGAAGCACTACGACAACCTTTTTGATAACGATCAATAATATCGTCTTGCATTTTGCTAAAACATGGTGAGCCGTATTTCTTTTTAATTTCCATCGGTTTAAGTTTTGGCGTCAACACAACATCCGCATACTTTTTCATTCTCGCTGAAATCTCTTTGTGTTCCATGTATGTGTTTACCGCTACAATTTTAATGTCCGTATCATGTAAATATTCTTTAATAAACCAATAAAGGAAATGTGAATCACGACCACCGCTATATGATAGGTAATATTCCTTTGGATTTATTTTGGCAAATTTTGATTTGAGGTCTTCGAGATAGAATTCATAATCTTGCATAGCTCATCATCCCCTAATTGTTTTCCGCTACGATAAAACTTTCCATTTTGATACGTCACATCGCCTTTGCGCCACATCGTTTTTGACTGACGCATGAAGCCGAGTGTGTGGAGTTCGGTGTCGGTCATTTTAAAACCACGCCGAATCATCTGATTGTAACTTATAACCCATATCTGCTAATTTAGTTACGACTTCTTTTACAGATTTTCTACCCATATTTCTAACTTTCATTAAATCATCAATAGTCATTTGAACTAATTGTGATAATGTCTTAATTCCAACTCGTGATAAACAATTAAATGTTCTAACACTAAAGTCTAATTGTTCAATATTTTGTGATAAAGTCGCAAACGTTTTATCTTCTTCTGTTAATTCAATTTGTTCTGGGTGACTTATAGCGTTGATTAAATCGCTTTTAACTTTTAATAATTCAGCATTTAATTTATTAACATCGTCTTGTAATTCAAGATTTTCTTTGCCATAACGTATTATTGCTAAACGTGATGGGTGACGTAATTTGCGGAGTGCTTTTGCCTCAATTTGTCTAATTCTATCTCTTGTAACTCCCTCTTGTAACCCGACCGATTCTAATGTATAGCCGTCAATAAGCCGAGCTGTGATAATTCTTGCTTCACGTTCATTGATTGTTTTTAATAACTCTTTTACATTTTCATCAAAATGTTCTTCAATGTATGTGATATTGATTGTTTCATCATCACCAAATAATGCGTCAATAAAATCTAATGGATAATCAAAATCTTTAACCTTGTTATGACTTCTAATTTCAAACACCGCCTTTTCTGCTTCTTCTAACGTGTCATACATCTTGTTAAATATTTCACCATTTTGAGTAATGGTTACATAATACTTGTTACCTCTTGCGCCTTCGCTTAATCGAATATATGGTTTAATTGTTTTCATCTTTTCCCCTTTTGCCTATATGAGGCCTTTTAAAATCTTTTCAAATACATCGACAATTATGCCGTTTCCTGCTTGCTTATACAGTTGCGAATTGCTAACAACCGCTTGCGCCTTGTAGAAATCTTCATCTGATATACCCATCAAGCGCCAGCATTCTTTCGGAGTTAGTTTGCGAATGCGTAATGGATTATCATTAACAACCGTTTTTAATAGATGTGGTGTTGAAGCGTGCGTTCCTGCGTTTATTGTTTTACACACATCGTTTTTATGTTGTATTAAATCTTGTTGGTGTCTTGCGTTATAATTGTTTTCTTTTATAAAATCCTTTACCACCACCCCAACATCATCGCCGCTGGTTTTAATCGTTTGTATCATGCCGTCTTGCACTACACCACGCTTTTGATGTGGGCGGTTGATATAAACCCCATCGCCATCATGCACTTCAGCATAGCCCTTTTTTGTGGCTTCAGGAATGAGAATACTTGGCATAAAACTTGTAGTGATAGCCGTTGATACGCCTTCACTGTCATATACTCGGTCTTGTAAACTCGGTTGCTTGCCGTTGACTTTCGAGTTAAGGCAGATGGGTTCTTGAATAAAATTGTCCGATGGGCGAGTTTGCGCTTTTGCCATCAATGTATTGGCAATTACTTCTCCATTTGTTGGTTTCCATCCAAATCCGTTACCTTCAAGTTCGTGTCTTTCTCTGTGCGCTTCAAAACCATATATTGCTTTGTTTGACAAATAATATTTCTCGTCCACGCTATCTTCGAGATAGTCTTTCAATCTCTTAGTCAAGACTTCTCTTAACGGAAACTCGTATCGACCACCGCCTAAGATTGAAACCATAAAAACTCTTTCTCGGTTTTGCGCTACGCCATAATCTTTGCCGTTAAGCACTTGCGTGTAATTTTGATAGCCTAACTTTTCAAGCTCTTTTTGTATCTCGTAAAACTGCGGTGCGAACTTCACTTGAACTAAATCGACAACGTTTTCCATGATCAGCACTTTCGGTTTATTCTCGGTTACTTTGAGCAATCTTAATACTTCATACACAAGTCCAGATCGAGTGTTGATTAAACCTTTTTGCTTTCCTGCCTTTGAAAGGTCGGTGCAAGGAAACGACCAAGTGAATATGTCACAATCGGGTATGTAAGTCATTTTGGTTATGTCGCCATAATTCCTACAATCGCCATGTATCGCTTCGTAAGCAAGTAAAGCGTATTTGTCTATCTCGCTTATGCCAACGCTCTCGTATGGTATATTCAAGCGGTTTAATGCCATTCTTTGGCAACCTATTCCAGCGAATGCTTCAAATAACTTGATTGGTCTTTTATGCGCTAACACTTTATCGTATGAGTAATGGTTATCTTCTACAAAATCAAATATGCTCGTTTGGTCTAACATCTTCATCACCTATAAAGTCGAATATGTCGTAAACTTCTTTAACGTCTTGCGCCGATAACATGGATTCTTTTGTCTTGTAATCTTTGTCGCACTCGGCTATTCTTGCGTTAGCAATAGCAACATAATCTTCTTCACGCTCGATCCCAATATAATTAAATCCCTCTAATTTACACGCTACTGCGGTTGTTCCACTACCGAGATACATATCAAGGCATAACCCGTTCGG
>CAZINP010000009.1:0-7936 GCA_964540635.1 uncultured Gammaproteobacteria bacterium | reverse complement strand
GTTCTCGGCTACTGTTCCTTTAAGTGGCTTACGAGCCAAAGTCCATAATTCCATAGCGGGTTTTAATGCTGTGCCAAAGCCTGCGTATTGCTTGGCAGCTGGGGTGGCGGGTAAAGTAACGTTGACAAATGTTCTTCCGAATTCATCCGCACCAGGTGAAGCGTTCAGACCTCCAGCCACACTATTTTTATTTTGAACTGCGCCTTTATATCGGCCAACTACTTCTCTTTTCGCACCCATTGATTTATCTATCGCCTTGCTTATATCGAGCGATTTTGGGAATCCGCTGCCGTAAACCCATGCGACTATATCGCGTATCTCGAAGCCTGCGTCCTCAATTCTCACAGCCATGCGGTGTTGCGTTCTCGTTCCACACGCGACAAGCATATGTCCGCCGGGTTTTAATACTCGTAACGCTTCTTTCCATAACTCGACTGGCGGAACATCGTAATCCCATTTCTTGTTCATAAACGAAATTCCATACGGCGGATCGGTTACAACGCTATCTACCGAGTTATCGGCTAATTGTTTTAGTAAATCTAAATTATTTCCTAAATGAATCTTATTTATCTCTAACATCTTCATCACCTATAAAGTCGAATATCGTGGTTTGGTTAATTCTTTCTTTTTCAAAATTGTTGCCGTATTCTTGCCATGAAACGGTCTTGAAAATATGCTTGTTTACATACCTTTGAAAATCTCTTACTGACTTCGATCGCTCTTGTAACGGATTATCAAAATCGATATAGCCCATCGCAAACGGTGTGATTTTATATTCATGTAACTTTCTTACTCGGTATAAATCACTTTCGATAATTTCAGGTTGCTTAAACCCAACTAAGACATAGCAAGTTATCTTCGATGGTGATACATACTTAATCATGCGTTCAATGCCCTTAAATACCGCTTGTTCTTCTTCCAAGTTGTCCCAAGCAATATGAATGGCTTTGATGTTCAAATCGCCCAGAGCCTTTGCTTGTTCTTCAGTAATGGCTCGACAATCTAAACCTGTATTAAAATTGATCGGTTGGTTTAATGCTTGAATGTAATCAAATCGGTCTTGCCAATCTCTACCGCTAAAGAAATTATTATCAAGCAATTCTATGTATGATCCGTTAGGGTTTAATTCAGTAGTCGCTACCGAATGGATGAAGCCTTCTTTTAAAGGCACAACGCAAAACGAACATTTACGAACACAACCACGAGTTGTGAATAAAATTGAGTAGTCGATATTTGGGTAAAGTAATAAATATGCTTGCTTTAAATCGGTTAAGGCTTCCATTTCGATCGGTAGTTTTGAATATACATCGTAACCTGTTCCGCCTCGAATGATTTTAGCGTTGATTGGTAAATTGATAACATCTTCGGTGAATGTGAAAATCTTTGAAATGTAAAGTATTTCGGTATCTTCATAATCAAATAAATGTTCATACCACGCTACATCATCACCATTATTTATATGATACTGTGCTATTCTCAATATTGCCAAGTTAGCGAGTTTACTATCTGGTGCTAATAACCTGACTTTCATATCAAATCCAATTAAGTTCTTTCATTTGTTGTTGTATTGCTAAAAATAACTCTTTATCAATATTTAATGGCACCATATAAAGACCTTTTACCATAATAAAGTGTTGGAAATCTTTACCTTTTAAATCAAAAGATAAGAAACCTCTAACATATTTAGTGACCCATTCTATTGTTGGGTCTTGGTCTTCTTCACCTAAAAGGTAATAGTGGCCTTTAACTCCAAACATTTCTATGTTTTCAAACATTTCTTTTGCTTTCATCCCCAACCAACCCCCTCAATTTCTCTAACACGATGGCCTTTGTGTTCTTGCCACTCTCTTGTAACAGTTTGATACATTCTTCGATGACTTCAATGTCGGTCATTGTTGTTCTTTCCTTTCATCTAATTTCTTCGAGAACTCAAGAGCCGATTGTAGCCGCAGTAAGTTTTGATACGGCTCGCAGTCCTTTAACTGCTGTTTCGTTTTCTCGATTTCACGCTCAAACCATTTTGTCGTATTGGATTTCATAATCTTACCATTTCATCTATTTTTTCTTTGATAGTTTCTACTGGCATGTTCGTAATAGGCAAATAGCGTGGAACTTCTCGTTTCATTTGGACGCAAATCATTTCATAACCGTTATGTTCATAATACCAAGATTTAAAAACTCGGTTGTGCTTTCTTGGCAAACTGTCGCAAAACTTTTTTAGTATTTCTGCTCGTTCCATATGATATTCTCCCTCTTAGAATGGTAATTCTTTTTCAAGTTCTTCTATTGTTTGACCAGCAAATGGTTTTTCGCTTTCATAGTCTTCCGCAAATTGTCGTATAAATTCTCGTTCGTAACCTGTAAATTGAATTTGTGATTGCCCTTGCGCAATGCCGTTTTTCTTGTAAGCATTAAGAAGAGCGAAAAAGATTTTTTTGCTATTCGGGAATAGATCGAGCGTTGTTGTTAAGCTTGTCGCTGTTCTTTTAAGTCGTTGCCACGCCCATTCTTCAAACTCTTCAGTTGATCCGATGTAATACCCATTACTATCGCCAATAATTTTCGCATTTTGTTTTTGACGTAGCGTCTTAATGATTTCACGCAAGGTTCGAGTGTCTACCTTGACTATTTCCGCAAGGTCAGACGCTTTGATACAATTTTCTTTGGTAAGGTGTTTCTTTAATTCGGTATACACATTCCATTCAGGGTTGTGCATGTAATCTTTTGGAACAAGCCGAGTTGGCTCTTGTGGCAAATTAAATAGGTTAAATTCATTTTGGATTTCTTTCATTTTCGTTCCTCGAAATTAAATGGTAATTCATATGCGAGTTTATAACTGAAATTGAAATGAACACCGCATTCTTTCGCTTTCAAAATTTCACGATATTCAGTCTCTCCAAGTGCGATAATGGTTGGTTTATGGCCGTTGTGTTGGTAACGATATTGGTCAACTTCAAATAAAACTCTATCAATAATTGCTTGGTTATATTCCATTATTTTACTCCTCCATTTTTTTGGCATACATACGTTGGTATGCCTGTTTGTTTCATAACTTCATCTTTCATAATGCTCTCATTTGAATTTGTGTCAGATAAGTGCATTAAGAAGATTTCACGAGTATTTGATAAATTCATTCTTGAAAGTGTTGTAAGTACCGCTTTAAGCGACATGTGGCTTTGAGCGTTACGCTTTGTGAGTGGGCCATCTCTATCAAGTAAATCTTGAATATGATTACATTCAATCATAATATAGTCAAAATGATATTCCGATAAATCTTTGCGAACAAGTCTTGTGTCATTGATGAATAGTAATGTTTCTCTTCCGATTAAGTTTTCAATGATAAATCCAGCTGTTCCTTGACAATCATGGTCAAGATTAAACCAAGAAATTTGGAATGAAACAATTTTTGTGTATTTATCTTCTCTAAGCACCCAAGCATTTCTTTTAACTTGGGTTTGAGTAAGTGTCTCATGGGTTGCGATAATGGGCATTTGGTTTGATAATTCCGCCGCAGAACGGGCGTGATCCCCGTGTGAATGAGAAATCACGCACCCTGCTATATCAGATAATAATAGATTGTTTTTGAATAATCGGTCTCTAAGAACATCCATTCTCAATCCCGCTTCAATCATCAAATTATCTTTTCCGTTTGAAATGACATAACAATTACCTGCGGAAGAACTTGCTAAACAAGTTATTTCAAGCATAGATTATTTACCATCTGGGAATAATCCGAGTTCAGGATCAAATTCTGGTTCGGATTCAACGAATGGTTCTGGTTGTAATTCTTCTGGCTTAACATCAACGATTTTTTCTTTTGGAACACGTTTCTTCGATTGTTCTTTTCCTGTTTCTTCTTCGACTTCTTTGCTAACGGATTGGATTGTGTTTTCGTTAGCGTTATTATCGTTATAATGAACAGTTCCATCTTCATCAGTAAACGAAGTGTCTTTCTCAAAAGCGGTTTGAAGTTCGATTGACATGATCCCCCATTTAGAGATAAGTTGACGTAGCATTGTTTTTTTTGCTTGGCCATCAAAATCTTGATACCAGAATGAAGAATATTTCCAGTCATCTTCTTTTGGTGTCTTTCCTGCTTTGTAAAGTTCATAGGAATCCATGTTAAATGCGGAAGAATAACGGTCGGCATGAACAAGCATTTTGTCATAATCCCAATAGATAAGTTTCTTAAACCCAGTCTTTAATTCCAAATACGCTGCGTAACCGATTGTTTTCTTTCCTCTGCGGTCTTTTTCGTTGTCCAGGAATTGGAATAGCGGACGACCTGTTAAACGGTCACGGCCAAGATATTCGCCCTCTACGACTTCAAATGCGTCAATGTCGGCATAAAGCCCCGAACGAATAGCGAGTTGAATATAGCCTTTGTAACCAAGAATGAATGTGGCAACGGTTCTGACAACTTCTCTTTTCTTTGTTTGCGGGTTTAATTTCTTTTGGTCAAATGGAACCATATAAACATAACCAAGTTGTGGTGACATTGATAGTTCCAATGCTTCGGCTTGTAACCCACAAGTGATAAGTGTGTTTGCTTCACAACGTTGTAAGTCGGGGTTAGTAGCAACGGCTGATGAAAGATTTGAAATAAAACGAATCTTTCTTTTTGGGTCTCCAAGTGTATCATCTAAGAGTTTTTGAAATGGTGCGGTTTGAAGAACAAGTGATAATTTTGTTTTCGATAAAGCAACTTGTGTATTTTCTGACATTTTTTATTTCTCCTTTTATTTTATTTTTCATCCGCAATAAAGCAGATGGTTTGTGATGTGGTATTAAAAATTCTGTTGCTTTTGGTAATTGATTCGGCATTGTCAATAACAATGGGAATGTTTTCCATTTTGAAGAATTTCTTGATTGCTTCAATAATTGAAATACCGATTTTAAATTTTGATTCGGAATTTGTTCTTTCAAACGGAATATCGCCGTTAGGTGTTTTGTCCATAACGTAACAAACTTCATTCCAAGAATCGGCTGTGATATTTTCTTCAACGAGTTTAAATTCAATATCTCCAAACGTTTCTTTAATACGTTCTTTCATGATTTCTACACGAATTTTACGATATTGTTTAAGCAAGTCTAACTTGTTTTCGTTATCAGAAATGTCCTGAATGACAACCGCAAGGCTTTTTTCGCATTGTTCAGAAGTTTTACGATTGATTTTCTGGGCATTGTATAAGTCGATTGTTTCACGCAGTTTCGCATTGGCTTCTTGAAGTTTTTGAATCTCATTGTCAATGTCGGATGTGGTGCTTACTGACAATGTTTCTAAGCGGATTTTTTCTTCAAACTCTTGAATTTCTTTACGAAGTTTCAATGTTTTATCAGAATCTTGTTGTAAAAGTTCAAGTTGTTCTTTACGCTTTTCCGTTTTCTTATTAGAAAGTTCAATGAAATTGCTATTGAATTTATTAAGTTCTTCTTGTTTTGACAAGATTTTTTCCTTAATTTCTTCAATTTTTTCCTGTGCGTTTTTGTTTTCAAGTATCAATTCTTCAATGCGCTTATTGACTTGCTTTGCTTCATCAATAAGTTCTTTTGAGCGATTAGCTTTATCAAGGTTGAATTTCTCTTCTTCTTTTTGATTTGCTTCTTGGCCGAGATCATAACCACAATTTGGACAATGGCTATCAACTGGCGGAATAAATTTTCTTTCTTGATTTTTTGTATATTGCGTTCTTAAATCACTGTAAGTAGAACGCTTATTAGTAATGATTATTTCGTTTTCAGAAACGGAATCTTCGTATCTCTTTTTGTCACGTTTTAGACCATCAATTTCAATTTCAACATTCGTGCTGCCTTTAAGTGATTGTGTCATTTGGCGGTCTAACTCTTGAAATTCACCACTGATTTTTTGATTTTCAGCATTATAGATTGCCATATCATCAAGTTCGGATTTAAGCAAATCTTGTTTCTTTTGGCCAAGTTCCTTTTCAAGGGATTCAAGAACAGGATTATTTTCACCTTTTTTCTTTTCTCTCAAGTCAAGAATTGTTCTTTCGTTTGATGAAACCGCAACGGCCGCTTTTGTGAAATCATCTTCAGAAACGGGGTTTTCACTTTGAAGCCCTTTGATTTGTGATTCATAGTCTTGCTTTTGATAGCGAAGGCTGGTTTTATCATCTTTCGCAGCACCGTTTAATTTGCGATTAATCGTGTTTTTTAAATTGTCAACATTGAACATAGCATTCGCCAAATCGGATTGAATGCGTTTAAGTATAGGCGCTTTGGCGAAGATTTCTTCTGGCATGATTTCGCCAATAATCTTTAAAAGAATTTCTCGGCGCTCTTCCCATTTAAGGTTTTCAGAAAAGAACAACGGACTTGAGATTATTTGTAACATTTTTTGGCTTTCACCTTTAAAAATAGAGCAAACTTCGTTTTGATATTCCGTAACGGATTTCGCTTGATCATTGATAAAATTGTTTGTAAAATGCCCTTTCATAACCTCGTAATTCTCGCCACGCACTTTTGACCATAATTCGCCATATTCTTTTTTAAATCTCAATTCTGACGGCAAATTGGGATTGTTCCATTCGGTTGAGAATGTTAATTCGGCTGTTACGATTAAACGGGTATCATTTGCTGGTTTAATTGAAGCCAAATCCGATGAACCATCATTTAATTTCCCAAACAATACAAAAGCAATAGCGTCGGCAATGGTTGTTTTCCCATACCTGTTTGGAGCTTGAATTTCGTTCTTGCCATCATGAAGTTCAAGTACAAGATGATTAAACTTTCTAAAATTCGTCAATTCAATTTTTGTTAATTTCATTTGTTTCCTCCTAATTATTTAACTTTCTTTTCTTCCTGGTTTGATTTCTTTAATCTTAACCATTTGATTGTTGCTAAGAATAACTGTGCTATCTTCTTCGCTTTTATGGATGTCGTACAGCACGCCTTCGGTTGACATTAAATCGAGCAATTTGTGATTAAACTCTTTTTCGATTTCTGGGCTAAACACGAAACTTATGGTGATCCCTTTTGAGGTTGGTTGTTTATTCATTTTTACCACCGTTCCATTCGTCAACCCATTCTTGTTTGATTGGCAGCCCAGCTTCTGCAAACGATATAATTGCGTTTTGAATTTCTTTGCGCCGCAATTCTAACCATAAATCGAAAGGCATTACACTATCATCTTGATTGATAGTTTTTGGTTCGATTGGTTTTTCTTTTATAGGCGTTAATAAATCTGCTTGAATTAAAAGAATATTACCGTTTTGTAAGACTACTTCAACGTATAGATTACTTATGATTACTTTAACAACACAGGGAACACCCCAGTGTTGTTGACTTACTTCATCGCTTACTTTAATTCTTACTTTGTCACCGACATTCCATTTCATCATTTACACCCCTTTATCCCTTTTAAAGCGGTTAAAGTCTTGTCATAAATCGCTTCTTTTCGTTCTATATCGTAAAATTCTTTAAAAGATACGAACCCAGAAGTTGCTTTGGTGTCTTTACGTTTTAATTCTTCCACAACATTGATAGCGTTATCGATGGTAGGCTGGGTGATAAGTTGTCTTGCAGTATTAACCGCAAATCTAACAAGATTTATTTCTTCTGTTGTTTCTGGTTGTTTATCGTTGATAATTTCCCATGCGGTTTCAATTGCTTCAATCGCTTTTTCTTTTTCAGTCATTTCTTTTCTCCTTTTATATTCCAATCTAACCGCTGACCGCAGTGCATACAATAATTGTAGTTCTCTTGCCCTGTAATAAGTTGCTCTTTACAGTTAGGACAGTAGCACATAAAATCTTCAATAACCTTTTTAGGCATGTCTCTTTCTTTCGGTGTTTTAATTTGTTCAGTTGTTAGCATTTTACCACCATGCCTTTGTCGATGAGGTCTTGGATGTAAGGGGTGATGTCTTCAATGGTTTCATCATCATTCCAGCATATAGTTCCGTTTTGAGATGGAT
>CAZINP010000008.1:0-22219 GCA_964540635.1 uncultured Gammaproteobacteria bacterium | reverse complement strand
AAAAAACCTCCCGCCAAAGCTGGCAGGAGGAGGGAGGACAATTGTCCGTCACTTGTCTATTCGGTCGGGAGTTCAACCTTTTTCCAGGCACCCCTTTCCTCATATTCAAGCTCAATCAGACCGAAATCACCGAACTCGTCGGCATTGAAGGCCACCGCTTCAAGCGTGAGCCGAAGAGCTGCGACCCGGCTAACGAAGAATATGAACCGTCTCTTGACGGTTTCCATATCGTCGCTAAAGATCTTTTTGCTCGCCTCGAGGCGAGAGAAGAAGGCCAGGTCAACGGCCCAGGTCGGAATTTCGCCGTACTTTCCGTCAAGGAAATTGTTGGCGGCTTTAATGGCCACCCTTACCGACTCCGAGAAGGTCATGTTCATGGGTTAAGCCCTTTCTACCCGTTTCGGGTAAGTTGATCTCATTAAGGCGGCTTAGACCTTAATAAGAGTGAATGTTCACGCTGCCGCGACCGATTCGTGACAACCAACAAGACTACAATAAATTATTAAATTTGTCAATAATTAAACAATATGTCCAATAAATTTATCACCATTCGCGGGGCCCGCGAGCACAATTTGAAAAACATTGATATTGATATTCCGATTGATAAGCTGACGGTTATGACCGGCCTATCCGGTTCGGGTAAATCAACCTTGGCTTTTGATACGCTTTACGCCGAGGGCCAGCGTCGTTATGTTGAAAGTTTGTCGGCTTATGCCCGGCAATTTTTGGGCTTAATGAATAAGCCGGACGTTGATAAGATTACGGGTTTATCGCCGGCGATTTCTATTGAGCAAAAATCAATTTCCAAAAACCCAAGATCAACCGTGGGTACCATTACCGAAATTTCAGATTATTTACGTTTATTGTACGCTCGAATTGGGATTGCCCATTGTCCAAATTGCAATAAGCGCATTTCTTCTCAGTCAGCCGAATCGATTGTGGATCTATTGATGAAAGAAAAATTAAATACGACAATTCAAATTTTGGCACCGGTGATTAGATCAAAAAAAGGAACCTATGAAAAACAATTTGCCGAGATGGCTAAAAACGGATTTTCTCGCGTACGCGTTGATGGTGAGATTTATGAGCTCTCCGATTGGGAAAAAATTAAATTGAATAAACAAAACAAGCACAATATAGAAATTGTTATTGATCGAATAATCCTCAAAAAGGAATCAAGGAGCCGTTTAAATGAAGCGGTGTCAACCGCTTTGGATCAGGCTGATGGTTTGGTTTTGGCTATTGTTGGTAAAAACGAAAAACTATTTTCGCAAAAAAACGCTTGCTTGGACTGCGGCATTTCCATTGAAGAAATGCAACCTAGAAATTTTTCTTTCAATTCGCCATTTGGCGCTTGTCCCAGCTGCCATGGCTTGGGTTTTATGATGAATTTTGATGTAAATTTGGTGGTACCGGACAAGGATTTGTCATTATTTGAAGGGGCGATTAAGCCTTGGCGTACTTACGGCGAAGGTTGGCGCAATCAACAACTTGAAGGTTTGGCCAGCCATTTTAAATTCAGTTTATACGAACCATTTAAATCTTTGCCTGCAAAAATTCAAAATATAATTTTATATGGTACGGAAGAAGATGTTAAATTTGACGTCAAATCAGCCGACAAGGGCATGAGCCATAGCTGGGTTGGTAAATTTGAGGGGATTGTGCCCCAGTTGGAAAGATTGTATAAACAAACTGAGTCTGATTGGCGCCGAGAGGAAATGGAAAAATATATGACCGTTGGTCCTTGTCCAATTTGTCAGGGTAAAAGGCTTAAGCCGGAAGTTTTGGCAGTCACAATTGGCGGGAAAAATATTTGGGAGATTTCTGAATTTTCCATTGAAAATCTTTTGAAATTTTTTAACGAGTTAAAATTAACCGGCCAGGAAAAAGAAATTGCAAAATTGATTTTGCGCGAAATTGAAAGCCGTTTAAAATTCTTGTTAAATGTTGGTCTTGATTACTTAACCTTGTCTCGCGAGGCCAGAACTTTGTCTGGCGGTGAAGCGCAGCGCATTCGTCTGGCAACACAGATTGGTTCGGAGCTCAGGGGCGTACTTTATATTTTGGATGAGCCATCAATCGGTTTACATCAGCGAGACAACGGTAAGTTGCTTGAAGCTTTAAAAAATTTGCGCGATCTTGGTAATACCGTAGTTGTAGTTGAGCACGATGAGGAGACAATCTTAGCCGCTGATTATATTGTTGACTTAGGCCCGGGCGCCGGTATTCATGGCGGCAAGGTGGTTTGCAAAGGAAAACCGGATGAAATAAAAAAATGTCATGAATCAATCACCGGTCAATTTATTTCCGGAAAAAGAAAAATTGAAGTACCGACTAAAAGGCGAAAAGTCTATGATCATTTGCAGATTTTGGGTGCCACCGAACACAATTTAAAAAATATTGATGTTAAGATCCCGCTTAAAGTAATGACTTGCGTTACCGGCGTTTCCGGCTCAGGTAAAAGCACCTTGATCAATGATATTTTATATAAGGCTTTATATAAAATATTTTGGGGTTCAACTGAGCTTCCCGGAAAACATAAGGGCTTGAAAGGTTTTGGTGTTTTGGATAAAGCCATAATTGTTGATCAGTCGCCAATTGGGCGCACTCCAAGGTCAAACCCGGTAACCTATATTGGCGTGTTTACGCCTATTCGCGAATTATTTGCAGCAACCAAAGAGGCGCGCTCCAGGGGCTATAAGGCCGGCCGGTTTTCATTTAACGTTCCCGGTGGTCGTTGTGAGGAATGCGAAGGTGATGGTGTAAAAAAAATTGAAATGAATTTTTTACCGGATGTATATATTGAATGTGAAAAATGCAAAGGTAATCGCTATAATGCCGAAACCTTATCCATAAAATATAAAGGTAAAAGTATTGCGGATGTTTTGAACATGACCGTGGAAGAGGCTTTGGCATTTTTTCAGAATATTCCACAAATCTCTTCCAAACTTCAAACGCTTAACGATGTCGGTTTAGGTTATATTACTCTGGGCCAGCCGGCAACAACTTTATCCGGGGGCGAAGCGCAACGCATTAAGTTGACCTCAGAATTATCACGCAAGGGCGGTAATACGCTTTATATTCTGGATGAACCGACAACCGGTTTGCATTTTGCCGATGTGGAAAAACTTTTAAACGTGCTTAATCGGTTGGTGGACAAGGGTAATAGTGTTTTGGTTATTGAGCATAATTTAGATGTAATTAAGTGCGCAGATTGGATAATTGATTTGGGCCCGGAGGGCGGGGACAATGGTGGGCGAGTTATTGCGGAAGGTACGCCCGAAAAAATCGCCAAATGTGCCAAGTGGAGTCATACGGGGAAATATTTAAAAGATGTGTTAAAATAATTTAAGTGCCACACGTTGACATTATTTATGGATTTAATTGTCAAAATTAAAAAAGCGACGACTCAACCCGGCTGTTATCTATTCAAAAATAACTTGGGCCGTATTATTTATATTGGCAAAGCTAAGAATTTAAAAAGCAGAGTTGGCTGGTATTTCAAAAAGGAAAATCAAACGGGAAAAACAAAAATGTTGGTTTCACAAATTGTAGATGTTGAATTTATTGTTACTGATACTGAGCTTGAAGCTTTACTTTTGGAAGCCGAGCTAATTCGCAAGCATCAGCCCAAGTACAATATTGAGCTTAAATCAGGCACGCGCTATGCTTATATTCGCATTACCAAAGATAAATTTCCTCGCCTGGAGACTGCTAGAAAAATAAAAAAAACCGATCGGGTTTTCGGGCCGTATGTTTCCGGCCAGTCGCGCCAGCAAGCCATTAGGCTTGCCAATAGCCTTTTTAAATTGAGGGTTTGTAAAAAAATGCCAAAACGGGCTTGTTTGCTTTGGCATATTAAACAATGTAGCGCTCCTTGCATTAATCAAATTTCTGAAGAAGATTACAATCAAAACGTTAACCGCGCCGAGCTGTTGCTAAAAGGTAGGGTCAAGGAGTTAATTGAAAAATTATCATCTGAAATGAAGGATTATTCGGCCAATCAACGATATGAGTTGGCCAAAGTTAAGCGCGATCAAATTTTAGCTTTGAATAATATTTCTGAAAGACAGAAAGTTTCTTTGAAACGTCGCTACAATCAGGATGTGATAAATTTTTCAAAATCGCCGAACAAGTTTTTAGTTCAACTCTTTAATATTGATAAGGGGGTAATTTCCGGCCGAAAAGAATTTAAATTTCATTTGAATTTAATTAATGATAACGCTTCTAATTTGTCAGATTTTATTCGTCAATACTATTACCAACAAGATATTCCTCAGGAGATAATCGTGCCGATTGATTTGCCGGATAAAAAATTAATAGAAAAATTTTTAGCCAAAATTGCCAAACATCAGGTAAAGATTTTTTTTCCGCAAAAAGGCGACAAAAAAAAGCTTCTTGGTTTGGTTAAAAAGAACCTTGAACTTTCTTTGCGCGCCGGAGAGAGTAGCGGCCTAGAGTTGCAGGAAAAATTATCTTTGCCGTCTTTGCCACGAGTAATTGAGTGTTTTGATATCTCTAACCTTGGGGCGAGTTTCGTTGTTGGCTCAATGGTCTACTTTAAAGACGGCCGACCGGATAAAAATAATTATCGTCGCTTTAAAATCAAGACGGTTGTAGGTCAGTCTGATTTCGATTGCATGAAAGAGGTTGTTTATCGCCGTTATTACGGTTTAATAAAGGACAAAGGGCAATTTCCTGATTTGATTATGATTGACGGCGGCAAGCCGCAATTAACAGCAGCGATGGCGGCTTTGCGTGAGTTAGGATTGAATTTACCTTTGATTGCTTTAGCTAAACGCCAAGAGGAAATTTTTACGCCGTTTGGCAGATACCCGATTATGCTTGATAAAAAATCATCCGCTTTAAAATTAATTCAACGAATTAGAGACGAGGCACATCGTTTTGCCATAAAGTATCATCGATTGCTTCGTGAAAAAATATAAAAAAGATAGCCTCTTAAGGCTAGCGGCTGCCGAGGCTTTATTGGTTTTGGAAATGAACATGGCTCAAGCTGAAAGAATTTAATAAAGATAAATTATTTTTTGTATTAATATTTTCAAATTATGCGGCCCAAAAAAAATCCATCAGAAATGTCTTATTTAAAACTTGGCTATTTGGCTAAGGTTTCCGGCGTTAATGTTTCCACTATAAATTTTTTTCGTAAGCATGGTTTACTTGATGATCTTTTGACAAAACATTCCCGGCCTAATAATTTAACTTTTAAACCCGAAGCAATTGAACGAATTAAAAATATTCGGCTTTTCCAGTCAGAAAAAGGTTTATCTTTAGATGAGATAAAAAAATTTTTAAAAATAAAATAAAAAAGCCGGCACGGAGTGCGGCTCAAAGGACATTGGTTTTAGAATCTGAGTTCCAATATTTTAGAATTTGTGTTTCCTGCGACGAAGCAGGGGTTTCTGTTTTTTTCTGGTTGCAGTCGACTGGGGTTCAATTATTTGCACTCTTTTTTCTCCGGCATGAGGATTATCATAAGAGCGCCAGGTTTCTTCCGGCAATCCCACGGTTTGCCTTGGCTCTTCGAGTATAATTACCAAACAACTTTGTTGGCTGATAACCACTCTTTTGGCTTGGTATTTACCGGCCCCGAGCGTAATACAATCGTGGTTGAAAAATGAGCCATCGGTGTAATTGTTCACATGCATCGGGCGGGGCAGAATAAGTGTTATGGGGTAATCTTCGGACATGAATCCTCCTTTTTGCTTCGGGCTGAAAAGATGAACGAAATTTGTTTTAAATTTTAGTAAATTTATTAATTTTTGTCAATAAAAAAACCGGAGCTGCACCCCGGTTTTTTATTTAAAATTTTATAGGTGGTCGGCGTTGGCCACATCTTTGGTGTAAATTTCTTTAATTTCGGAATCGCTTAATTTGCTATTGTAAAATCTTACCTCATCAATTATGCCGGAAAAATATTTTGCCGGATTGTATTGATCTTGGGTGCCGATATTGAATCTGGTCGGAGGAATTTCTTTGGGAGTGTATTCGGCCGAATTAACGAGTTCGCCGTTTAAATAGCCATAAACCTTTTTTTCGTCCCAGGATAAAGCCAAGTGATACCATTTTCCTAAATCAGTTTGCGGCGATAAAACTATAACCACCCCGGGATTTCCCCTGACAACTCTAAATTTATTGTCAGTCCACTGGATATAATATCGGTCAGAATCATAACCCATACCTTCTATTACGTATGTATTATACGTGTTTTTGATTGGATAAGCCCAGGCTGTAATCGTGCCGGATTTTGGGTTAATAAATTTTGCCACACTGTTAATTTTTGAATAACTTGAATTTGATCCTCCATATAAACACGCCGAACCAATTATCCCAACATCGAATCTGCAACTAGAAACAGTCGGTTGATTTTCATAACCCGATATATCGGCGGTCGGATATTCTTTGCTGTCAAAGTTCCAATAGCCTATAAGTTTGCTGGTCGGATCAAAATTTGGATTTTTTGAAATTATAATCAAATCAAAATCTTTGGTTTCACGCCAAGCAATTTCAAGCGGGTAGCCGACAACCGAATCGGTAATCGTAAAGGGAATTTTTGTCCATTGCCAGCCGGCAGCCCTGGTTGGCTGGTGGACTAAGAATTTGTTGCTTCCGGGCAGCTTATACATAAAACTGTCTCTATTTGTTGCATCAGCAATTACGCGAACAAACAGATTGTAATCGCCCGGAGTAAGAGTAAGATTTTCGCTGGTTATTTTTGTATTTAAATTAGGGATACCGTCGCGTCCACTCATTCTGATAAAGTAACCGTCTTGTACAGTTATTCCATTTGAAAGGGTAAATTTTTCCGCTTCCTTGACCCACGTTAAGCCGTCTGGCTGGGGCTGAATGGTATCAATAGTCACGGCTGGGAGGGCTCGGCTGACCATATAGGCATAGCCAACGGCTACGGCCGAGACGACTATCGTCAACGATATCGCTCCAATTACGATGCGACTGGAGACCTTTGATTTGATAAGAGTGTCCATAATTTTTCCATTGAGGTTTTATTATTTATCTCTCAATGTTTAATTATTATTTTTTAATTTTACCATAAAATTGAAATAAAAACAAATAAAAAAGGGGGACCGAATCGGTCCCGAAGGTGCAATATTTTAGCTGGTTATGCTACCAGCGGCGGCCGTAAAATCCGCCGCCAGTGGATTGATAACGACGACTACCGCCTACGTCATCCCAAGTTTTTTCCGAAACTGACCTTGGGTTGTAGCGGCTTTTATCGTGCCCGCGCGCTTTTTTCTTTTTTTGCCGGATTCTCCTTTCAACCCGGCTGCAGCGCCCGTCGCACCGACCCTGTTTGGTCGTGCGGCCGGCCGGCTTGTCCATACAGTATCCTCCTGTCATGGCAAATCCTTTCAGTTGTGTTGCGGTTGATAATTTATCCTAAATAATAATCAATATTTTGTTAATATTTTAGGCTTGAAAAAAAAGCCTTTTTCTGTTATTTTAAAGATATGGGAACGCTTTATATTATTGCTACGCCGATCGGAAATCTCGAAGACATAACGCTTCGAGCGCTTCGGATTTTAAAAGAAGTTGATATTGTTGCTTGCGAAGACACGCGGGTAACCAAAAAACTCCTGGACCATTTTCAAATCCAGAAATCATTGATAAGTTATCATCAGCACAGTAAGGTGGAAAAAATTGATTTTTTGGTTTATAAGCTTAAAGAGGGAAAGAGTGTTGCCGTGGTTTCGGATGCTGGCACGCCCGGCGTTTCCGATCCGGGTGGCGTTTTGGTTAAAGCCGCGGCTGAAGCCGGAATTAAAATCGAGGTCGTTCCCGGGCCCAGTGCCTTGACGGCCGCTTTGTCTCTTGGCGGGTTGCCGGTTGATCAATTCGTGTTTTTGGGTTTTTTACCTCACAAAAAAGGACGGGAAACCTTAATTAAAGAAATGATTGACTCCAAGAGAACCGTAATTTTTTACGAGTCGGTTCATCGAATTGAAAAGTCATTATTGCAATTATATGAATTTGGTCTAAATCGGGAAATTGTTGTCTGTCGTGAACTGACTAAAATATACGAAACTGTTTATCGTGGCAGTCCGAAAGAAATTTTACAAAATTTAAAAGCTGAAGAAATAAAAGGGGAGTTTGTCGTTATTGTCAGCGGCAAGCAGAAAGAAAATTAATATGTCAAAGAAATTTTATATCACTACAACTTTGCCTTATGTAAATGCGGATCCGCATATCGGTTTTGCCCTAGAAATTGTTCAGGCCGATGTTATTGCTAGATATTACAGATCATTAGGCTACGAAGTAATTTTTAATACCGGAACCGATGAGCATGGCGTTAAAATTTTTCGCAAGGCCCAAGAAGCCAATCAAGAAACGCAAGATTATGTTGATGTTTATGCGGCAAAGTTTGATCGTCTTAAATCGGCCCTTGATTTAAGCTACACAAATTTTATTCGCACAACTGACACTCACCACAAAAAAGCCGCCGCGACTTTTTGGCAGCGCTGCTTGGAGAATGGCGATATTGAAAAAAGAATTTCCAAGATTAGTTATTGCTCCGGCTGTGAATTGGAAAAAACCGCTTCCGAGTTGGTTGACGGCAAGTGTCCCATTCATCCGAACTTGACTTTGGAAGTGATTGAGGAAGAAAACTATTTTTTTAAATTTTCTCGATACGCCGAAGCCTTGCTTAAATTTTATGAAAAAAATCCCGATTTTGTTGTTCCCGATTTTCGTTTCAATGAAATTAAAAAATTTGTTGAAGGCGGCCTGAACGATTTCAGTATTTCTCGTCTAAAGAGCAAAATGCCTTGGGGTATCCCGGTGCCAAACGACCAAGATCATGTTATGTATGTTTGGTTTGATGCTTTAATCAATTATATTTCTACATTGGGTTGGCCCGAGGATGAGAAAAAATTTAAAGATTTTTGGCCGGGCGTGCAAGTGGCGGGAAAGGATAATCTACGTCAGCAGTCGGCGATGTGGCAGGCGATGCTATTATCCGCCGGTTTGCCAAACTCAAAAAAAGTTTTTATTCATGGCTTTATAACAAGCAACAATCAAAAAATGAGTAAAAGTTTAGGCAATGTTATAAACCCTTTTGATTTTGTAGAAAAATACGGCACCGATGCGGTTAGATTTTATCTCCTGCGCCATATTCATCCGTTTGAGGACAGTGATTTTACCACGGAAAAATTTGAATCAGCTTACGGCTCGGATTTATGCAATGGCTTGGGCAATATGGTTTCAAGAGTTTCCGGTTTAATTGAACAAAACAATTTGAAAATTAAACCGGCAAAAGTAAAAGGTGGCGATAAGGATTTTAATTTATTGATCGAAAATTTTCAGTTTGATCAAGCGATGAAACGTATTTGGGAAAGAGTTGCCATCGTTGACAGTTTTATTGCGGAAAACAAGCCGTGGGCTTTGGCCAAAGAGGGAAAAATTAAAGACGTTGAGAAAATTCTTAAGCGCTGTGTTGATGATACGCTGGAAATTGCCGAATTACTCTTGCCATTTTTACCGGCAACAGCCCAAAAGATAAAAGAGATTTTTCAGGCCGAGAATATCAAAAAAGCCGAACCTATTTTTCCCAGATTGAATTCAAAATAATTCCTATTTTTGCCTTTTGGCAAAAAAGTTAAAAATAATGAGAATATGTTTTTAACCATTCTAGATTTAGCTTTAATTTTGGCTCTTTTTATTTTTATTGCCTTGGGTTTTTCTATGGGTTTAATTCAGGCAATCGGAGCAATTGTCGGCGTAATTCTGGGGGCAATGATTGCTAATGATTATTTTAAAGATTTTGGTAATTTCCTAACGCCATTCTTTTTGGGTAATTCTGCATTGGCATTAACGATTTCATTTATTATTATATTCTCAATTGTAAATCGGTTGGTCGGTTTAATTTTTTATGTTGTTGGCAAGTTTTTTAATCTTTTATCGATTATTCCTTTTTTGAAAACATTTAATCGGTTGCTGGGCGCCATATTTGGCGCGATTGAAGGCTGTCTTGTTTTGGGCTTACTGATTTATTTTCTTTCGGGAATTCAGTTTTGGCCATGGCTTAATTCTACGCTTGCTGGCTCGGTGATCGCTCCGTGGCTGATATATTTTGCCGGCATACTTATGCCTTTAATTCCGCAAGTGGCAACATATCTTGCCCAGATTAAAAACAACATTTGATATGCTCATTGACAGTCATGCTCATGTAAATTTTGAAGAGTTTAATTCCGATTGGCAGGATGTAATTAAGGATTGTCAAAAAAACCAAATCGGACTGATTAATGTCGGTTCTCAGTTGGCTACAAGTCAAAGGGCAATTGAAATTTCGCAAAATTATGAAAGCGGAGTTTGGTCAGCGATTGGCTTGCATCCCATTCATGTTTTGGGCAGCGCTTTCCATCCTGAAAATTTTGATCCTAAGAAATATCGCGAGTTGATTAAATCTTCAAAAAAAGTGGTGGCCCTGGGTGAGACCGGTTTGGATTTTTTTCATGAGATTGAAACTTTTGAAAAACAAAAAGAAGTTTTTATAGAACACATAAATCTCGCCAAGGAATTTGATCTACCGCTTATTGTCCACTCCAGAAACTCTAAAGCCAATAAAAAGGACGCATATGAAGAAATAATAAAAATTATAATCAAAGAAAAATATTTTAAAGGCGT
This sequence comes from uncultured Gammaproteobacteria bacterium, assembly GCA_964540635.1. Lineage (GTDB taxonomy): Bacteria > Patescibacteriota > Patescibacteriia > Buchananbacterales > UBA6539 > 02-FULL-45-11b. Next base: position 11,560 of record CAZINP010000008.1, on the reverse strand, counting down.
AATCCATTGTTTTGGTGGCAGTGTGTTGCAGGCTTTAAAATTTCAAGACCTGGGTTTTTTTGTTGGTTTTACCGGCATTATTACTTTTGATAAAACCGGCATTCTGGCGCAAGTGGTCAGCCAACTTTCCCTTGATCGCGTGCTTGTTGAAACTGACTGTCCTTATTTGGCTCCAATGCCTTTTCGGGGTCAGCGCAATCAACCGCAATATGTAAGGTACGTAGCGGAAAAAATTGCGGAAATAAAAGACTTGAATTATAATATAGTAGCGGAACAAACTGAAAAAAATACCAAAAATTTATTTAAATTAAGCTAATTATGCCTCATCTAGACGAAGATTGCCCTTGCGGTTCAGGCCTGCCTTATGGCGAGTGCTGTGGTGCCAACGAGCCGTGCGATTGCGGTTCGGGCAAGCCGGCACGAGAGTGTTGTTACTAGCCAATTAGAACAAATAATTTTCTTTTTCCGATATAATTATCGGTAATTTGAATTTTTTCCATTTTTTTGTTAGAGTATCTAAATAATTTTAAATAATAAAAAACATAAACATGTTTATTTCCGTTTTTGTCATCAGTTTACTTGGTTTGCTGGTGGCCTATTATTTTATCGTCAATTTACTCAAACTTGACCAGGGAAGTGAAAGAATGCAGGAAATTGCCTTGGCGATTAAGCAGGGCGCCATGGCTTTTATAAAAAGACAATATAAAACCATTGCCATCTTTGCTGTAGTTTTGGCGATTATTCTTTTTGGCGCTTACGCTTTGACCGGCAAAGTATCTTATGGTTGGCATACGGCCTTATCTTTTATATTAGGCGCTTTTTGTTCGGCAATTTCCGGTTATATCGGGATGTGGACGGCTACGAAAGCTAATATTAGAACGGCAGCTGCTGCCCAAAAAAGTTTCAACTTGGCCTTAACGACTGCTTTAAAAAGTGGGGCAGTGCCCGCTATTGCCGTAATCTCTCTTTCACTCCTGGGCGTCAGCGGCCTGTTTTATTTATTTGGCGGGTATAAAACCCCTCTTGAGGTGCCAATGTTATTGGTCGGTTTTGGTTTTGGGGCTTCGTTTGTCGCTTTGTTTGCTCAGCTTGGTGGTGGAATTTATACCAAAGCGGCTGATGTTGGTGCGGATTTAGTCGGTAAGGTTGAGTCTGGTATTCCCGAAGATGATCATCGCAATCCGGCGGTTGTGGCTGATTTGGTCGGCGATAACGTTGGTGACTGCGCCGGCAGAGGAGCGGATCTTTTTGAATCAATAACCGCTGAGAATATCGGTGCTATGATTTTAGGTATTGCCATGTATCCAATTTTTGGCATGAATGGGATTATTTTTCCGCTGGTCATTGGTGCTTTTAGTTTGGTCGGTTCGGTTATTGGCGTTTTGATTGTTAAGGCCAAAGAAGATGATGATCCGGTAAAAGCGATGAACAAAGGATATATGGTTACCACTCTTCTGGCGGCCATCGGTTTTGCCTTTGTGAGTAAGTATATGTTGGGAAATTATTGGTTATGGTTTTTTGCTTGCGGTTTGGTCGGGATTATCACCAGCATAATTTTTGTTTATATCACTCAATATTATACTGAATACAAATATAGGCCGGTTAAAGAAATTGCCAATTCATCCGAGACGGGTGCGGCCACCAATATAATTTCCGGGATTGCTGTTGGCATGGAAAGCACCGGTTTGCCAGTTTTGACTATGTGCGCTGCGATTTTGATTTCTTATTTTATCGGTGAAAAATCCGGCGTGGAAAGTGGTGGCTTGTTTGGTACGGCCATGGCGACTTTGGGCATGCTCTCAACCGCTGGATATATTTTAGCCATGGATAATTTCGGTCCAATTACAGATAATGCCGGTGGTATCGTTGAAATGTCTGAATCTCCGGAAGAGATTAGAAGAATTACCGACAGATTGGATTCGGCCGGAAACACAACCAAGGCTTTAACCAAGGGTTATGCGGTCGGTTCGGCAGCTTTGGCGGCATTTTTATTGTTCTCGGCGTATTTGAATGAAATAGATATTAAAAGTGTTGATTTGGCAAAACCAACCGTATTTATCGGCGGCATGCTTGGTGCGGTTTTAATTTTTGTCTTTTCTTCTTTTGCCATAAGAGCGGTGGGCAAAGCGGCAAATTATATTATTGCCGATGTTCGCGCTCAGTTTAAAGAAAAGCCGGGAATTATGAATAATACGGAAAAGCCTGATTACGCCAGAAGCGTTGATATTTGCACTCGCGGCGCTTTGAAAGAAATGATTTTGCCTGGTATTTTAGCGATTGCCGTGCCGAGTTTGGTTGGATTTATTTTAGGTCCGGAAGCGGTTGGCGCCACTTTGATGGTCGGCACAATTGTTGGTATCATTATGGCTTTATTCTTAAACAACGGCGGTGGTGCCTGGGATAACGCCAAGAAATATATTGAAACCGGCGTGATGGGCGGTAAGGGTTCATTTGCTCACAAATCAGCGGTGGTTGGCGATACCGTCGGCGATCCATTCAAGGATACAGCCGGCCCGTCTTTGCATGTTTTAATTAAATTGCTTTCGACTTTAACTTTGGTTTTGGCCCCTCTGTTTTTGTTGCTTCATGGCTAAAATAATTGAATAAATATTTTACTCAATAGCCCCGTTTATTCGGGGCTATTTTTATTGACTAAATCTGATTATTAAATTATGATATGACTGCCTTTTGGTTCAACGCTTGCAAGCAGAAAGGGTTTATGACCATGAATCAAAACGACGTCATTGGGTTATTTGAAGCGTGTGGAGCGCTTCAGACCGGACATTTTCAGTACGCGTCCGGCCGGCACGGAAGTGCCTATGTTAACAAGGATGCGGTTATTGCCCATCCGGAAATCTTGGCCCCTTTGTGCCAGGAAATCGCCGGGCATTTTGCCTCGGAATTTATCGAAGTGGTGGCCGCTCCGGCCACCGGCGGAATCGCCTTGACCCAGTGGGTGGCGCATTTTCTTGCCCAGAAAAACCGGCCGCCGGTTTTGGCGGTTTATGCCGAGAAGGAAAATGACGGTTTGGTTTTCAAGCGCAAGTATGGACCCTTGCTTTCCGGCAAGCGTGTCTTGTTGCTTGAGGACATCGTCACCACGGGCGGATCCTTGGAAAAGCTCATTACCGCGGTCGGGGCAAACGCCGGTGAGATCGTTGGCGCCGGGTTGCTCTGGAATCGCGGCGGCGTGGAATTTTCCATTCCGACGTTTTCACTGGTTAACAAAACCTATCCCAGTTGGGCGCCTGAAGAGTGTGAGCTCTGTGCTCAAGGCATACCCCTTGATTCTGAGCTTGGCCATGGCGCCAAAAAGGGGGCATAATGGGTTCCCGGGAACGGATTTGGGTCGCGCTTGATTGTGACAGATACAGGGCGATTGAAATCGCCCGATCTTTGCGGAATCATCCGGCAGTTTTGGGCTTCAAGCTCAACCGCTTGATTGACGGGGAGAATTTTGCCCCGCCAAACGAACCCCCTCTCTTTGAGGCACTGACTGCCTTTGGCAAAAAGCTGTGGGCTGATGTCAAGCTGATTGACATCCCCGAGACCGTCAAGGCGCGCGTGAAGGCGTATGCTAAATCCGGTTTTTTCAGCCACATTACCGTTATGGCCGAGGGTGGTCAAGGGATGATGGCCGAGGCGGTTTCGGCTGTAGGTGAGATGAAGGTCATTGCTGTGACCAAGCTCACTTCGCTCTCGCCGGAAGAGGTTGTCTTGTTAAACGGCCGAACCCCGGCCGATATGGTTCTTTTTCTGGCCAAGTGGGCCAAGGCTTCCGGAGTTGAGCACCTTGTTTGCTCCGGCCGTGAGCTTGAGGTGTTAAACATTGAGCCGCTTTCCGGGCTGATTAAGTTCGTGCCCGGGATCAGTCCGGCCTGGTCGCTTGGTGACCAGGCAGACCAGAAGCGGACTGCTACGCCCGCCTTTGCCCTCTCGCATGGCGCCGGCGCCTTGGTCATTGGACGGGCTATCGTCAATTCAGGAAGTCCTTATGAAGCCGTCGAGAAAACGGCTGAGGAGATTGACGCGGCCTAGCCAAGGGTTTTTGCACAAAAATCGCCTGCCATTGGATTCTTCCCGGCAGGTTTTTTATTGACTTTTTTCTTGGTTTTAGGTAGTTTTAATCTATTGTTATTTTTTTGGTGTTTGTGTCTGCTCTTTAATCAAAGGAGAAGGGTCTGATGCCAAAGTCAAAAAAGCCAAACCAATGTCCGGGCCGGCCAAGAAAATGCCGGAACAAGCCCGGTGGGCGCGTTTGTCGCGCCAATCGTCTATCGGGCAATCGCCTGTGTAATCATTGCACGGCTTGCGTTGTTCCCCAAAAACCCTTGCCGAGTTTTTCTGTCGGTAAGAAGAAATAGAAACCTCAACTAGCGAAGGAGAAGGGTGAATGGCAGTTAGTCAGTCAGAAGTGCCGTGGCGCGTTTTAGTCGCCACCAGCGAAAAACCCAAGGAAGAAAAGGGCAAACCCGCCCCGGCTGAGTGCAGCAAGACCTTTGGGTCAACAGGCTGCAAAAAGATTTGGAAAGACGGACAGCCGTGTGTTGGTTGTCCGAATCGCCGCTAAACCTAAGCGGCATTCCCATACCCGCGAATCCCGAGTGGATAGCGGGCTTTTTTTATGTTAAAATAAGCGCATGGAAATTGATTTAAAATCATTAAACAATAGGCAACGTCAGGCTGTTACCCACGATAGTGGCCCGCTTCTGATTGTGGCTGGCGCCGGTACGGGTAAAACCACGGTTATTACTCAAAGAATCGGTTATTTAATTCAACAAGGCAAGTGTCGCGCCGATGAAGTTTTGGCTTTAACTTTTACCGATAAAGCCGCCGGGGAAATGGAGGAGCGTTTGGATAAATTGATGCCTTATGGTTATGTTGATTTATGGATATATACGTTTCACGCTTTTGCCGAAAGAATTTTAAAAGAAAATGCTCTTGAGATTGGCGTGCCGAATAATTTTAAATTGTTAAGCCAAACCGAACAATGGCTTTTAGTGCGAAAAAATTTAGATCGGTTTGAGCTTAATTTTTATCGGCCGCTTGGCAATCCAACCAAGTTTATTCACGCTTTGATTAAATTATTTTCTCGTCTTAAAGATGAAACATTGGAGCCGCAGGATTATTTAAAATATGCCCAAGATTTAAAATTAAACGCTGATTCAGCCGATTTTATCAAGGATTTGATTGATCCTCAGGACTATAAAATGCTTGATAAAAAGGAAAGAAAAGAGTTTTTAGCCCAAGAAATCTCAAAGGCGCAAGAAATTGCCAATGCTTATCACATTTACCAACAATTGCTCTTGGAAAATGAGTCACTTGATTTTGGCGATTTGATAAATTATTGCATCAAACTCTTAAAAGAACGACCGGCGGTTTTGGCGCGATATAGAAGACAGTTTAAATATATCCTTGTTGATGAATTTCAAGACACGAATTATGCTCAATATGAACTGATCAAATTATTAGCTCAGCCTAAAAATAATGTAACGGTTGTCGGTGACGATGATCAATCCATCTATAAATTTCGCGGCGCTTCTGTTTCAAATATTTTGGAATTTAAAAAAGATTATCCAAAATCAAAAGAAATATTTTTAAATGATAATTACCGTTCCGCTCAAGAGATTTTGGATTTGTCATATAAATTCATTCAACAAAATAACCCAAATCGTTTGGAAGTTAAATTGGCTAAGATAAAGAAAGGGAAAAAGGAAGGTGAGATTTTGTCAAAAAAATTAATTGCTCAAACTAAGGAAAGCGCTTTAATTTCTCATTTAGCCTTTGAAACCGCGGATGATGAAATTAGGGGAGTGCTTAAGCAAATTGTTGATTTGAAAGCCAAAGATAAAGACGCTTTATGGAGCGATTTTGCCATTTTATCCAGAACAAACGATGCGGCCAACAGTTTTGTTCAAGCTCTTTCCATGACAAAAATTCCTTTTCAGTTTTTAGCTTCGCGCGGGCTTTATGGCAAGCCGGTAATTTTAGATCTTTTGGCTTACCTTAAGCTGCTTGATAATTATCATGAAGGCCCGGCCATGTATCGCGTTTTAAATTTTTCAATATTTAAACTTGAACCACATGAGGTTAATGCCCTAACCTCAATGGCCAGCCGCAAGGGCTATTCAATTTATCAAGCTTTGCAAAATGCCATTTTGCTTGCCGGCACTGAACTGGAAACATTGGAAAAATTAAAAAGAATTGCCGGTTTAATTGAAAAGCACAGTCGTTTAGCCTTAACAAAAAATCCAAGTGAAGTGGTTATGGCTTTTTTGGAAGATAGCGGTTATTTGGCCAATTTAACCAAAAATGACAGCTTTGATTCGCAACAGGCAATCTCGCATTTAAATCAGATTTATCGAAAAATTAAGGATTTTGAAGGTTCTTTTGTTGATAAATCTTTAAAAAACTTTTTGGAATTAATCGAGCTGGAGCTTGAAGCGGGTGAGGCCGGCAGCTTGGAAAATAATTTTGACGAGGGTCCTGACAGTGTCAAGGTTATGACAATTCACGCTTCCAAGGGTTTGGAGTTTAAATATGTTTTTATTGTTAATATGGTTGAGAGGCGTTTTCCCAGTTCGGAAAGAAGAGACCCGATTGTTATTCCGGACAAATTGGTTAAAGAAATTTTGCCGGAAGGGGATGTTCATTTGCAGGAAGAAAGACGTTTATTTTATGTGGCTTGCACCAGAGCCAAGATTGGTTTGTTTTTTACTTCCGCCTACGATTATGGTTTGGTTAGGCGCAAAAAACTTTCCCCGTTTCTGATTGAGCTGAGCGCCCTGGGATTTCCCATTCAAGATTCAGCTCAGAAAAAAACGCAAGGCATAAAGGGAGAGAAAACAGAAGATATCGGTCAAGAGATAGAAGTTTGCGAGGAGCTGATTGCGCCGATGCCGGAATATTTTTCTTTTTCGCAATTAAAAGCTTTTGAGACCTGCCCGTATCAATATCGATTTGCTCACATCCTCCGAGTGCCGGTTAGAGGCAAAGCGCCGTTTTCTTTTGGTAAAAGCATCCATGCCACACTACAGCAGTTTTTTATCAAGGCCCTGGAAAGAATTCAAACCATCCAAACCGATTTATTCAATCAAAAGTTAGCAAAGGGCGATAAAAAGGCGCCGGTGGGTTTGGAGGAATTATTGGAAATTTATGAAAGTTGTTGGATTGATGATTGGTTTACAAGCCGAAGCGAGCATGATGAATATAAGCAAAAGGGCAAAAAGGCGCTAATGGAATACTATAAATTAATTGAGAATAATTTTCCGACGCCCAAGGCGATGGAAATGCCTTTTACTCTAAGATTGGAAAGCGACGGAGAAGAATATGGCATTAAGGGTGTAATTGATCGCGTTGATGAAGTTTCTGGCGGTGTTGAAATAATTGATTATAAAACCGGTGCGGGAAAAAATCCGAAAAATCTTTCAGCCGAAGACAAAGAACAGCTTTTAATTTATCAGCTCGCTTGTCAGCAGCTTTTGGCTGAGCCGGTCAAGAAATTAACTTTTTACAATATTGAGCCGGGAACTTTTGCCACTTTCGTGGGAACAGACAAAGAAATTGAGAAAGTAAAAGAAAAGATAATTAAGATAATCAATCAAATCCGGCTGGGAAAATTTTTGCCCAAGCCCGGTATGATGTGTCAGTATTGCGACTTTAAAAACATTTGCGAACACAAAGAAATTTAATATGGCTTTTTCACCAATAAAAAAAATTCTTCCCAAGGCGGTTAAAAATGCCGGCATCGGCGTCAAATTGGATGAAGCAAAAATTTTAGCCAAGTTTGAGCAAACCGCCAGTGCGGTATTTGGCGAATCGGTATTAAAAAAAATGAAACCGCTTTATATCAAGGACGGTACCCTCTATTTGGCTTGTTTGTCTGATCTTTTAGCCGAGCAAATAAAACGACAGGAAAGAAGATTTCTTTTTGAGCTTAACCGGCCGTTAGGCAAGGGGGTAATTGAAAAAATTAGATTTTTATAAAATGGATACTTATACTCAAGAAGAGAAAAAAGAGCTTTTGGCTTTGGCACGCCAAACCCTGCAAAATTATTTTGAAGCAAGCCAGATTTTGGAACCAAATATTATTAACAAGAAATTCAAAGAATTTCGTGGTGTTTTTGTAACTTTAAATAAGTCGGGCCGTTTGCGCGGGTGTATTGGAAACTTAGAACCATCGCTGCCCTTGGCCAAGGCAATTCAGAGTAATGTTTTGGCTGCCGCCTTTGATGATAATCGTTTTTTGCCGCTTGAGCCGGATGAGCTGGAAAAAATAAAAATTGAAATTTCAATTTTAACTTTGCCTAAAGCGGATTTACCGGAAAATATTTTCCGGCTCAAGCGCGGCGCCATCCTGCGCCGCGGCAATCACCAGGCAACTTATCTGCCGCAGGTCTGGGCGGAGTTGCCAGATTTTAATTTATTTTTTAGAACACTTTGCCAAAAAGCCGGCTTGCCCGGTGATTGCTGGCAAAAAACGGAAACAGAGATTTCTTCCTATCAAGCCGAGGTTTTTTCCGAATAAAATCACTCATATTTTGATTTGCATCACAAGCACTTTCTTGTTATAATAAATTTATTATGAGCTACAAATTGTTCATCGTCTTAATTATTGCCGGCTCGGTCCTGGCTCTGGTTAATTCCGTGATTATTTTGCTTAACTTTGACCCGCAACAAATAAGCATTTTGGGCTTTATTGCTTTTTATTTAAGTATTTTCCTGTTTTTTTCCGGCATATTTTTTTTGGCCGTCAGATTTATTGGCCATAAGTTTTTGGTCCATAGTAAAAGCCTTGGCTCGCTTAAAGCTTCGTTGCGCCATTCGGTTATGTTCTCGCTTTTGTTGGTTATTTGGGCGTTTATGAAAAGCCAAGATATTTTACGCTGGTGGAATTTATTGCTGTTAATTTTAATCTTAACCGTTTTAGAATTTTTATTTATTTCTTTGGAAAGAGAAAGAAAAACAATTACTTACGAATATGAAGGAGAAAATCAACCAACTCAGAGAACAGTTCAGCCGGGAGATAAGCCAAATCTCGTCGCTGATATCCCTGGAAGAATTGGAAATTAAATATCTTGGACGCAAAGCCGGCGAATTGAATTCAATTTTGCGCAATCTTAAAGATTTGTCCGAAGATCAACGAAAAGAAATTGGCACCATAGCCAATGAATTTAGAATTGAGTTGGAAGGAAAAATTGCCGAAGCCAGAAAAGCTTTGCGCTCAAACTCGGGTGCAAACCAGTCTTTTGATCCCACCTTGCCCGGCTTAAGTTTGCCGGAAGGTCATTTGCATTTAATTACTCAGGCGATTGCCGAAATTACCGGTATCTTTGAGAGGATTGGTTTTCAATATCGTCGCTATCCGGAAGTGGAATGGGATTATTACGCTTTTGAATCATTGAATATGCCGCCCGATCATCCGGCCAGAGACGAGTGGGAAACTTTTTTTATTGACAAAACTCCGATTGGGCCGATGGGTCAGCGTCTACTCACGCCGCACACTTCCTCCGGGCAAGTCAGAGAAATGGAAAGAAAACAATTGCCTATTCGCATGACCAATATTTCAAAATGCTATCGTCGCCAAATTGACGTTTCTCATGTGCCGATGTTCCATCAATTTGAGGGCTTGGTGATTGATAAAAATATTACCATTTGCGATTTGAAGGGGACACTCGATTATTTCTTTAAAGAATTTTTTGGTCAAGACAGAAAATTTCGGTTGAGACCGTTTCATTTTCAGTTTACCGAGCCGAGTTTTGAAATTGATATTTCTTGCGGTATTTGCCACGGCACCGGTAAATTAGAAGACGGCCACCCTTGTAAATTGTGCAAGGCCGGTTGGCTAGAACTTGGCGGCGCCGGCATGGTTCACCCAAATGTTTTAAAAGCCGGCAAGATTGATCCAAAAAAATATTCCGGTTTTGCTTTTGGTTGGGGCGTGGAAAGAACTTATATGATGAAATCCGGCTTGAGCATTCCGGATATCAGAATGCTTTATCAAAGTGATTTAAGATTTTTACAGCAATTTTAATATGGATATTAAAATTTCATACAATTGGTTAAACGAATATTTAAAAACCCGAAAGTCGCCGGCTGATTTTAGTCGTGAGATGTCGTTAAGGTGTCAAAGCGTGGAAAGGCTGCATGAACAAAAGCCAAAGTTTCAGGGCGTAATTACGGCCAAGATTATTGAAATCGCCAAACATCCCAATGCCGATAAATTAAGATTACCAACCGTTGATACGGGTAAAGAAAAATTGCAGATTGTTTGCGGCGCACCAAACATTGAGCCGGGGCAAATTGTGCCGTTGGCTTTGGAAGGGGCGATTTTGGGCGTAGGTTCAGAGGAATTTAAAATTAAAAAGACAAATATTCGCGGTGTGGACAGCAATGGCATGCTCTGTTCGGCAAAAGAGTTGGGCTTGGGGGATGATCATTCCGGAATTTTCATTTTGCCGGCTAATACGCCCATTGGTCATCCGTTGGAAAAAGTAATGCCACTTTCTGATACAATTTTGGATATTGAGGTTACTTCCAATAGGCCGGATGCGATGTCGGTGATTGGTCTGGCTAGGGAAGGTGCGGCGGCTTTGGGTCAGAAATTTGAATTTAAACCGGTTAAACCTGATTTAAAAGTTAAGGAAAATATCGCTCTGGAAGTTAAATTGGAAGAGCCTAAAACTTGTTTGCGCTATCAGGCAATTGTTATGACTGATGTCAAAGTTGGTCCGTCGCCTTTGTGGATGCAGTCAAGGCTTATTGCTTCCGGTTTGCGTCCGATTAATAATTTGGTTGATATTACCAATTATATTTTGCTTGAATACGGTCAACCCCTTCATGTTTTTGATTATGACAAATTAAGCGGCAAAAAGATTATTGTTCGCAAAGCCCGGCCCAACGAAAAGATTTTAGCTCTTGACGGTAAGACCTACGATTTAAAACCAGAAAATTTGGTCATTGCCGATGCGCAGAAACCGGTAGCCGTTGCCGGGGTGATGGGCGGTCAGGAAACAGCTGCGGAAAATAGCACCAAGACCATTGTTTTTGAGGCGGCAAATTTTAATCCGGTTTCAGTCAGAAAAACCGCCAGAGCTTTAAATTTATACTCTGATTCATCTTCGTTATACGAGAAAGGTCTTCATCCTCAAAATACTTATTTTGCTTTAATGGCCGCTGTTTTGTTGGCCCAGAAATTATCAGGCGCAAAAGTCGCTTCCAAGGTTTTTGATTTGGGAGCAAAAACGTACAAGCCAAGCAAAATTAAATTTGACCTCAAGGAGGTTAAAAGAATTTTGGGCGTTGAGATTCCGGCAACTCAAGTCAAAAAAATATTAACGTCTTTGGGTTTTAAGGTGGCCGGTAATAAAATTTTAAATGTAACAATTCCTTGGTTTAGAGCAACAGACGTTGTTTATGATTACGATTTGGTGGAAGAAGTCGCCAGAATCTACGGTTATCACAACCTTGCGACAACCTTGCCAACCGGCACAATTCCAACAAGCGCCAAAGACCCGGTTTTGGTTTGGGAAAAAGAAATAAAAAATTATCTTCTGTCTTT
>CAZINP010000007.1:1986-40346 GCA_964540635.1 uncultured Gammaproteobacteria bacterium | reverse complement strand
TGGCGGAGAGGGGGGGATTCGAACCCCCGAAACCTTGCGGTTTACACGCTTTCCAAGCGTGCGCACTAGACCACTATGCGACCTCTCCTAATTTTTTTCTTTTTTAATTAACTCAATTAACCCCAGCGGATAAATTAAGACTTTATTATCCAGCAGATCATTGACATCCAACCAGATTGCAAATGAATCTTTTTCGTCCAAGATGGTAATTTTATCCATTGAATAAAATTTGTGATCAATAAATTCCGTGTCAAAAACGTGAACAATCTCATGGCCCGGCTGACCCTGGTAGGTAAATATATTTTCAATCGTGCCTAATAATTTTTTTGTTTTTATTTCAGCGCCTAATTCTTCTCTGATTTCTCTGGTTAAAGCCCCTTGGCTTGTTTCTCCGAATTCAATTCCGCCACCAATGGGACGAAAATATTTTGTCTTAGTGACCTGATCATATCCTTCAGTGGCTAAAATTTTATTTTCTGAAAGAAAGACACAAATTGAAATTGGCCTAATTTGGGGCATAAAAAAATTAATCCGCCAGGGCTTTTTTCCCCACGCTGGCGCGTGAGCAAAAAAGCCCTGGCGGAGAGGGTGGGATTCGAACCCACGGTGACATTGCTGCCACAACAGTTTTCAAGACTGTCCCGATCGACCACTCCGGCACCTCTCCATATTTGTTATACCTATATATTAAAGCAGAATGAAAGCGTTTAGTCAATTCCTTGATTATTATGATGAATTGGGCTAGAATTTAAGCAGTTAAAATGTAAAAATTCAATTATTTAAGCTTTAAAATGCAAAATAATACCGAGGAAATTAAAGCCAGGGTTGATATTATTGATTTGGTTCAAGAATATATCAGGCTCAAACCGGCCGGCACCAACAACTGGCGGGGTCTTTGTCCGTTTCATAATGAGAAAACCCCGTCTTTTATGGTCTCAAGAGATAAGCAGATTTTCCATTGTTTTGGTTGCGGTGAGGGTGGCGATATATTTACCTTTGTTCAGAAGATGGAGGGCGTGGAATTTCCCGAAGCCCTGAGGATTTTAGCCGAGAAAGCCGGCATTAAGCTTGAACACCAGGATCCAAAATTAACCAGCCAGAAGAATCGTTTAATGGAGGCTTGTAAATTAGCCAGTTTGTATTGGCATAAAATTTTACTTGAATCCCGCCAAGGCCAAAAGGCCAGAGATTATTTGCGACAGCGTGGCGTTAAAGAGAGTACAATTGAAGATTTTCATATTGGCTATGCTCCTGAATCGTGGGATGTCATGACGAAATTTTTAAAATCAAGAGGCTTTTCTGATCAAGAAATATTTTTGGCCGGTCTTTCGGTTAAAAAAGAAAGAGGCAGCGATTACTATGATCGTTTCCGCGATCGTGTAATGTTTCCGATTAATGATATGCATGGTTCGCCGATTGGTTTTTCCGGCCGCACCTTAAACCCGAATGAAAAAATGGGCAAGTATATTAATACGCCACAAACTTTAATTTATAATAAAAGTTTGGTTATTTTTAATTTGGATAAGGCCAAGCAAGAAATTAAAAAACAGGATTTGGCCGTAATTGTTGAAGGGCAAATGGATGCAATTTCTGTTTTTGAGGCCGGAACAAAAAATGTTATTGCTTCTTCCGGCACGGCTTTTACTGAAGATCAAATAAGAATTCTTAAACGTTATACCAACAATTTGGCAATGTCTTTTGATATGGATGCGGCCGGTGAAAACGCGGCCAAGCGCGGTATTGATTTGGCTCTGGCCAATGAAATGAACGTGAAGGTGATCGTTTTACCTTCCGGCAAGGATCCGGATGAATGTGTTAAGAGAAATCCTCAGGAATGGTTTGAGTCGCTTAATAACGCCAAGACGGTTATGGAATATTATTTTGAAAAAACTTTTGGTAAATACGATATGGCTTCGGCTGAAGGCAAAAAATCGGCGGCAAAAATAATTTTGCCGGTTATTGCGCGCATGAGCAATAAAATTGAACAAACCCATTGGTTGCAAAAGTTGGCCGATAATTTGGGCGTGACCGAAAATATTTTAAGAGAAGCCATGCCTGGTCGACAAAAAGGAAATTCTAATCGACCAGCCCAACCGATTAAGGCGATTATTCGGACCACTGACAGAAAGACTTTAATTGATCAGAGAATCTTGGGAATTGTTTTTAAGTATCCTCAATTCATCTCAATTTTGATTGATGGAGTTTCGCCCGAAGTAATTGTTGAGGCGTCTTTAAATCAGCTTTACAAAAAATTGATTTTATATTATACTAAGGACATTAATGGCTCAAGCCAAAATTTTAATTACGAAAGTTTTCGTAATTTATTAAAAAATGATAATCTTGATCAATTAGCCGACAAACTCGTTCTCCTGACGGAGAAGGATTTTTTTGATTTTGATCAAGACACCATTGCCGCTGAACTTTCAGCTGCAATCGTAAATGGCAAACGCGATTATTACAACAATTATCTTAAGGATTTGCAGGAAAAAATCAAACAAGCCGAGATCGGCAAAAATCAAAAAGACCTGGAAAATCTCTTAAGTGAGTTTAATCGCATTGTCGGTTTAATCAATTCACTCGAATAAAATATGGCTTTAAAGAAAAAAACAATTAAAGCAAAAAAACCGGCAAAGAAAACGCTCAAGTCAAAACCGGTCAAAAAAGTAAAAAAAATCAAAAGACCGACAGTCAAAAAACCGATCAAAAAAAAGGTTTTAAAAAAGGCAGAGAAGAAATCGGAAAAGAAACAGCTGCCCAAGATTAAGGCGACAATTGACCAGGAAGCAATTGAGCGTTTAATTAATAAGGGAAGAATCAGGGGTTTTATCACTGAAACCGAGATTTTGCATATTTTTTCCGAAGTTGAGGAGTATCTTGATGATTATGAGAATTTTTTAAATAAAATTGATAAGCTCGGCCTTTCGATTGTTGAGAATGATGTTGGTATATTAACCACCAAAGAAAAAAGGCAAGAGATTTTAGATAAGATTGGACTTGGTACAAAGCAAAAAAAGAAAATTGATATTTCTGATATATCCGCCGATTCAATCCAGATGTATCTGCGAGAAATCGGCAAGGTGCCGTTGCTTTCTTCGGAGGAAGAAATTTCTTTGGCCAAAAAAGCCGAACGCGGCGACAAGGAAGCGCAGAAAAAACTAATTGAAGCGAACTTGCGTTTGGTTGTTTCAATCGCAAAAAGATTTACCGGTAAGAGCCTTTCTTTATTGGATTTAATACAGGAGGGCAATATTGGTTTGTTTAGAGCGGTAGAGAAATTTGACTATCGCCGCGGTTATAAATTTTCCACTTATGCAACTTGGTGGATCAGGCAAGCTATTACCAGAGCTTTGGCTGACCAATCTCGTACCATTAGAATTCCGGTTCATATGGTTGAAACGATTAATAAGTTTAAGCAGGCCGAGCGTCAGTTAATTCAGGATTTGGGCCGCGAACCATTGCCGGAAGAAATTGCTGCGGAAATGCACGAGACTTTGGAAAAAGTTTTACATATCATTAAAATCAGCCAGGATACTATTTCAATTGAAACTTCGGTTGGTGAGGATGATGAGGACAGCACCTTGGAAGATTTTATTGAAGATGTAAGGACCGTCACCCCGGATCGGGCTGCGGCCCTGGAGCTTTTGCGCGATTACGTTGTTGAAGTGATTAAAGATTTAACTCCCCGCGAGCAAAAAATTCTTGAAATGCGTTTTGGTTTGAAAGATGGGGTAGCACATACTCTAGAAGAGGTTGGCCAGGAGTTTGATGTAACCCGCGAGCGCATTCGTCAAATAGAAGCCAAAGCCTTGGAAAAGATTGGCAAGCATCATTTGATAGATAAATTAAAGGATTATTAGAATTAGCTCTTGCAAAATTTATAAAAATCTGTAAAATAGAATATTATAAAATCCCGGACCTCAGGGGTAGCTCAATCGGCAGAGCAGTTGGCTGTTAACCAATTGGTTGTGGGTTCGAGTCCCACCCCCTGAGGTCCGGGATTTTATATTTGAAGAATTTGCTATTTTCCTTACGAAGATGTAGACTTTATTTAGCTAAAAAGTAACTAAATTTATGGGTAAATTTAATCGTAGTGATCGCTCTGGCGGCGATTTTAAAAAAAAGGGTTTTGGCCGTTCGGGACGGGGCGATCGTAGTGATTTCGGCCCCAGACCTTCAATGCATCAGGCAATATGTTCCGAGTGCGGTAATCCTTGCGAAGTGCCTTTTAAGCCGACTGGCGAAAAACCGGTGTATTGTAACGATTGTTTTAGAAGTAAAAGAGATGGCGGATTTAAGTATCAATCTAGCGCCCCCGCTAAATCTTTTTCAGCTCCGACAATCTCTAAGGACCAGCTTGAGTCCTTGAACTCAAAACTTGATCAGATTATCAAATTGCTTTCTGCAACCGAAAAACCACAAACCGAAGAGTCTTCGGCTAAATCAGTCAAGGCCGTGAAAGTTAAAAAAACTGAAAAAAAAGTAAAAGCTCCTAAGGCGGCAAGCAAGAAGAAAAAATAAAAGATACCAAATATAAAATAACCGTCGTTTAATTCGGCGGTTATTTTATATTTAAGATTTTTAACTCCAATTCTTTGCCGTTGATTTTTATTTTTATGATTTGACCAGGGCTTTTGCCCATTATGGCCGAGCCGATCGGGGATTGATGTGAAATTATGCCCTTGCTTGGATCGGTTTCTTGCGACCCTAAAATGGTAAATTCTTTTTTTTGACCGTTAATTTCTACCTCAACAATATTTCCCAGGCCAATTTGTTCAGAGTTTGTGTTTGTTCTAATAATAATGGCGCGATGAACCTGATCTTCAAGCTCAGTGATTTTTTGGTTCACCCCACGTAATTGTCCCTTGGCAATCTGATAGCCCGCATTTTCAGAAAGATCTCCCATTTCCGCCAATCTTTTTACTTCAGCCGCCAGTCCGGGTTGAATTTTTTTCAAATGCGAAAGCTCCGCCTTTATTTCGGCATATTTTTTTTCGGTTAAATTTAGATCCGGCTTGACGAAAGTGTATTTTCCCGGACGGCGTTTTGGTACTTGCATACTTTATTATTATACCTCAAAAAACAAATTTGGGCACGTCTATGAAATTCGCCACAACTCTAATTTTCTGGTATAATATAGCCAAGGCCAATATTTTTGGCTGATATTTCTTTATATATGGGTTCAAATACCAAACAGACAATAAAGATATTTTTGTCGCACTCGTGGCACTATAAATACCAAATGATAACCGTGCTTGCCTCGGTAATTTTGGCAACTATTTTGAATTTGATTCTGCCACTTTTTTATAAAGAATTTTTTGACGGATTGAGTCTCGGTTTTTCAAATGAAAATATTCAACATCTTTTTAGGATATTATACTGGGTTTTAGCAATCAATTTTTTGGGTTGGATAATGTGGAGAATTTCTACATTTACGGCCAATAATTTTGAATCAAGGGTGATGTCAGATCTGAGTAATTATTGTTATCAAAATCTTTTTAAGCATTCATTTAATTTTTTTAACAATAATTTTGTCGGTTCTTTGACTAAAAAAGTCAGATATCTCCATCGATCATACGAAATTGTGGCGGATACTTTTATCTGGAACGTTTTGAGAATGATTATAATCATCTCGGTTGTTAGTATTGTGTTAACCTGGCGAAATTATTGGTTGGGACTTTTGGTCGTTATTTGGCTGGTGGTTTTTCTTTCGGTTAATTTCTTTTTTACTTTATATAAATTGAAATATGACATAAAACGCAGTGAGGCTGAGACGGCTGTCACTGCATATTTAGCCGATACGGTTACTAATAATAATACGGTTAAGCTTTTTAACGGTTATGGCAGGGAGATAAAAGGTTATGCTCGTACAATTGAGAATTTAAGAAAATTAAGGCGCTTTACTTGGGATTTAGATGCAATTTTTGAGGCGGTTCAGGGGTTTTTAATGATAACCTTTGAGGTTGGGATTTTATTTTTAGCCCTTAATTTATGGAGTAAGGGTGTGTTGACATTGGGTGATTTTGTCTTAATTCAAACTTACGTTATATCTTTGTTTGATCGTATTTGGGATTTTGGAAAAGTCATTCGTCGCTTATATGAGGCCCTGGCTGATGCTGACGAAATGACGGAAATTTTATTGCAGCCGTTTGAAATCAAAGATGCAATTGGGGCAAAAAAATTAAAAGTAAAAGATGGTATGATACAGTTTGTTGACGTTGATTTTCATTATCATCAAACCAGGCAAGTTTTAAACAAATTTAATTTGAAGATAGAATCAAGGGAGCACATTGCTTTGATTGGCCCGTCCGGTGCCGGTAAAACCACGGTGGTGCGTTTAATTTTGCGTCAGCACGATGTATTTGGCGGAAAAGTTTTAATTGATGGGCAAGATATTTCCAAGGTGACTCAAGAAAGTCTGTGGGAGAATATTAGCCTTGTGCCGCAAGATCCGATTTTATTTCATCGCTCGTTGCGCGAAAATATTGCATACGGCAAGGTTGGTGCCAGCGAAAAAGAAATAATTGCGGCCGCCAAAGCGGCTCACTGCCATGAATTTATTGCGCAGCTGCCAGAAGGATATGATACTTTTGTCGGTGAGCGCGGCGTTAAGCTTTCCGGCGGAGAAAGGCAGCGCGTGGCAATTGCCCGGGCAATTTTGCGACAAGCGCCAATTTTGGTTTTGGATGAAGCGACATCAAGCCTTGATTCTGAATCGGAAACCTTAATTCAAGATGCCCTGACTAATCTGATGAAAAATAAAACCGTTATCGTCATTGCTCATCGTCTTTCTACCATTAAAAAAATGGACAGGATAATCGTGGTTGAAGACGGTCGAATTTCCGAGGAAGGTTCTCATCAAGATTTAATCAAAAAAGGAAATGGTATTTATAAGCACCTCTGGCAATTGCAGGCCGAAGGTTTTATAAAATAGATGAGTAAAAACAAAAAAACAAAAATTTATTTTGGACAGATTGTCAATTTTGCTAAATTTGTTGCATTTCTTTTTGTTATAAATTTAGTTTTTTATTTTTTTTATTACCGAGGCTTGAGCTTAAATTTTTCTCTGATCTCGGCTTTTTTTGTTTTTCTTTTTATTGTCAATTACGCTCTTTCTTTGCATATTTTAAGGCAGCGATGGTTGAGGTTTGCCTTGATGATTTTTGGGTTTGTAATAATGTTTTTAACCTTGATTAATTTTGCTTACTACGGAGTTTTTGGCACCTTTTGGCGAATTAATCTTGGTCAAATCAAAAGCTTAAACGAATCAATGGTTGAGTTGCTTTTAAGTTATTACGGCTTAATCCCTTTTTATGTTTATCTAGTTTTAATTTCTTTGTATTTTATTTTTGTTTTTGCGTCCAGACGCTATCTGAGAAAGCAAGACCGGTTTTCCTTTTTTAAAAAATATTATCGCTCAAAGGTAAATTTTATTGGATCAGCCAAAGGGCCGGACAGATTAAAAATCACAGTCCTGCTTGCCACTTTCGTTGCCTTAAATTGCTTTTTTTATTTTTCCCTTGGAATTTATCAGAAATATTCCAGTCAGCCGGAATTTACGCGCAGTCGTTATTTTTCTGATTTGGGTGTTTATGGCCATTTTTATAAAGAAGTTACGGATATGTTGATTGGTATTGGAAAAAGAGAGAGGATTAAATCAACGCTTAATTTGGCACAAAGTACGACTTTTTTACCTCAAGCCAAATCCGACCTTGATTCAATAAAAAGTGATATTGAATCTTTGGCCGATATGTCATCAGTTGATTCTGCTAAAGAAAATTATAGCTTACCAGCCCTTGATCACCCTCATATCATTATTTATCAACTTGAGTCGGTGGCTAATTGGCCTTTGCTTTTAGATCCATCGCCGATGCCTTTTCTAAAAAAATTGATTTCAAGCAATGTTTCAGTTGATAAGTTTTTTGGTAACGGCTGCATTACCATAAATGCTGAATTTTCTTCGCTTTGCAGTTTTTTGCCCGAGGCTTCCGGACCGCTTAGCGATTTATATTCGCAAAATGATTATTATTGTTTGCCGGAATATCTGCAAAAAAATCTTGGCTATCAAACTTCAATCCACCATGCCAACGATTCAAGTTTTTGGAATCGCAAAGTGTTGGCGCCGTCATTTGGATTTGAAGATTTGTATTTTATGAACGAATATAATTTGCGTCAAAACGACCGTGATGTATTGCTTGATGTGGTTGATAAAATAAAAAAATCAGACAAGCCGACATTCAGTTACGTAATTGGATTTACCACGCACGGCCCTCACAATCAGGCATTTATTGATTTTAATTTTTACAATAACGATTTATTGATTACGCCTTATTATGACAAGTTGCCCGACTTTGTAAAAACGTCTGATCAAGACGAACAAACCCTGAGAAATTATCTTGGTTTTTTGCGCGCTGCTGACGAAGGGATAGAAGACTTGTTTGATGAGTTGCAGAAAAATAATTTATTGAGAAACACAATCGTAGTGATTTATGGGGATCATCGCTATTATAACTTTTTTGGTTCAGATAAGCTCCAAAATTTTTATTATTATAATCAGATTCCCTTAATGATATTTTCTCCAAATTCGGGCCAAGTAAAAATTAATAAAATTGCCAGTCAAATTGACATTGCGCCAACCATTCTTGATTTATTGGGCCAGCCAAAAGAGGAGTGGCCCTCGAATTTTATCGGTCAGAGCATTTTTTCACCAACTCATTATGATTATGCAATCAATAAGTGTTTGGGTCAGGCGGTTTTGGTTAATAACGATTTAATCGCCATTCATGACAATTTAACCGAGGGTAATTATGCCCACCTCTTTATTAATAAAAATATTGAACAAAAATTTCCCGACTATGCCAAGCTTTTGGCTTCAATTGCCGACCAAACGGATAAAATTATAAAAGAAAATACTTTGGTACTAGATAATCCTTCAGTAAATCATTCTCAGTATTCAATAAAGTCAATTAAGTCCAAAAGCATAAATTTAAATCAAGAAACTGATTCTGACAATGACGGCCTTTCCGATTTGCGGGAACGATCGCTTTTTACCGATCCAAACAATCCCGATACTGACGGCGATGGTTTTTTGGACGGCGTAGAGGTGATTTTTGGTTGGGATCCACTTTCCTCTGAAAGTTTAAAATAGGAAATAAAAAAAGAAGGCGGGTGTGGTGCTCGCGCCTTCGCTTTTCTTGCCGATCTTGGTTAGAAGCGACAAGATAATCCAACCGAGAGAACATGGCCGGAAAAGTCATACTTTCCGGGCGAGAGATTTTCTCGGCTTTTTTTTATTTCTCTGGTTGCCGCCCACGAATAGTTGTAGGCTACATCCAGAAACCAGGCGGGTTTTTTGCCGTTCTCGGGCTTAGTGATTTGCCAGCCAATCCCCAGGCCGGCGCCAAAACCGTGTTCGTAGTCCGGAATTGCCGGGTTAACGGTTTCATCCGGCACGGCGTTTGTCAAATAGGCAAAGCCGGCGCGCAACGTGGCGCGATCAGACAAGCTGTATTCGGCGCCAAAGTGGGCCGAGAAATTGTTTTGCCAGTCCATTTCCTGACTGATGGTCGGCAGAAGCCGATAATTCATTTTCATCTCGGCCTGTCGGCCAAAGTAGAAACTGAAGTCAGCTCCCAACTTAAGCTTGGGGCCCAAGGCAAAGGCAAGGCCCGTACCCAACCGTCCGGGGAAGGTAAAGGCCGTGTCGTTTTTGTCGCGCCCCAAGGGCAAGCCCCAAAGATACATGTCGGTGTAGCCGGTAAAGGCCACGCGCTGGGGCAGACTGAGGCTTAAGCCCCAGCTAAAATTGTCACTTGGCTGCCAAAGCAAACCGAGTCGGCCGGACAAGCCAAAGCCGTCTTCTTTTGTCTCAAGGTAGACGGAATTGATTGGCCGGGCACTTAGCTGATGTAGGGAAGTGCCGTACTTCATTTGGCCAAAACCAATATCAAGTCCGGCGCCGATTGACCAATCGGGGTCGATTTTTTTGGCTAAACCCCAAGTGAAGTTGATCAGTCCGATTTGGCTCTTGCGAAAGCCGAGTCCCGGCCTCCAGTCCTCGGGGTTTGTTGCCCCAAGGCCAAAGGGCGAATAGATGCCGGAGAAAAAAATCCAGTCAGTCTCGCCGGCCTTGCTGGCAAAAACCAGCTGCGGCAAAGCAAAGACTTGGTCTTTTGATTCCAGGCACCCCCGGCCGTTTTCGTAGTCAAAGCTTGGGGCGACCAGATCAAAGCCTGTTTGGAACAGCGATCCATCAAGCCACCCAAACTGGGCAACATTGTAGTAGATTGCCGCCCCTTCAATCCGCTCCGAATCGAACAGGGCATTGCTTGCCCCGCCCCGGCCTAGCGCTTCTGGCCCCATGCCATCAACGCGCACTTCACCGCCGGCAAAAACAACCGACGGGAAAATCAACAAAAAGACGAGAAACTTTTTCATTTCTACACCCTCCAGGTGGTTGTAATGTAAAGGTCTTTCAAAAAATGCCTTCGGTTTAAATTACAATAAATACCGTAAAAAGTCAACCAATTGACTTTTTTGACAAAATGTATTATTGTTAAGAGTCGATTAAGCGTTCTTTACATTTCACGATTCGGCATAATCGTGTTATAATAAACGTGTCAAAACCCCAACCCAGAAGGAGGTCTGTATGAAGACTTTCGAGCACGAGGTGGTTGTCACCATCGGTGCGACCAATATGCAAAAGACCGCGTATTGGGCCCGCTACGCCGAGTGGTTCGGTGAAATCCGGGAGCTGTTTATGCTCCACCTGCTTGAATCTTCCGGCTTTGTCGCACCGGAAGGCCTGCGTCTTGATGAGGTCCTGGAATCTGCGCAGATTGCGCTTGAGACCGCCGACTTCAAGATAAAGTTCTTGCGATCCGCCTATTTTGGCGACAAGATTCGTGTCGTTTTGAACACGAAAAACTTCACCGATGATTCGGTGATGTTGGTTGCGGACTTTTTCAAGGGCGAGGAAAAACTTGCCCATTGCAACCAGACGATCGTCTTCTTCAACCCCGTTGAGGTTAAGCGCATTCCCATTCCGGACTTTTTGCGCACACCGGCCCTGGAGTTTCAGGCCGGATAACACTTATGTCAATCGCTTCCATCCCCCCACTTATCAGCGCCATCGCGTTTTTGCTATTGGGGGGTTTTATTTTATCCAGAAATACAAAATCAGCGGCTAATCGGTCGTTTTTTTTAATTTGCTTATCAACGGTTTGGTGGCAATTTTCTTGGTTTATTTTATTTAATATTACCGACTTATTTTGGATTAACATTCTGGTAAGAATCGGTTATTTGGGCATTATTTTAATTCCGGTTACCTTTTTTCATTTCTTTATTAATTTTTTAGAGATAAAAAGCAAAGGCGAAAGACGATTGTTGTATGTATTTTATTTTTTAACCATTCTTTTCCAGCTCTCACTTTTTTTGACTAATTACTTTGTTGTTGGTTCGTATGATTATTCTTTCGGCCACTATCCCAAAGTCGGATTATTGCATTTAGGCTGGTTGGCTCTACTCGGGGTTATTTTTTGCCGCGTTATTTATTTGGCAATTGTGGCCATGAGGCACAAAAGAGAAATCGGGCCTTATAAATATTATCAGATAAAATACTTATCTTTGGCTTTGGTTTTTTATGCCTTTGCCTCGGTTGATTTTTTGGCCAATTACGGTGTTGAAATGTACCCGTTTGGGTTTGTTTTTATTTTGATTTTTTTGGGCATTGTCGGCTATGCGATTTTTCGATATCGCTTAATGGATATCAGAATTATTGCTCAAAAAATATTTTTATATTTTTCGGCGGCCGTTTTTTCCACTTTTGCCTTTTATTTAATTGCCTGGTGTTATCTGCAGCTATTTGGAGGTATTTTTACCTCTGAAACCTATTTAGCCAGTTTCTTTGTCGCGCCGGTTTTTGTCATTTTCTTCTATTTTCTCCTTGGGTTTTCAAATCGTTTGGCCGGTAAATATATTTTTCACGGTTTGTCTAACTATCAGGAGACGTTTTCCGGGTTAGTTAAGCAATTAAGCACTTTGATTGATTTAAAAAAAATTGTTGATTTAACTGTTGAAACAATTAAGCAAATTATGCAGCTTGATCGCGCCGGCGTGCTTTTGATAGATCAAAACACCCAGCCGATTAGGTATAGAATTGCCAAAGTCGTGGGCTTTAATGAAAAGAACGGGATCAGTTTGGTTCAAGACAATTTTTTGACTCAATATTTGGAAAAAACCAGAAAGCCTTTGGTTCGCGACGAATTAATTTTGTTGGCGCGTGATGCCAAAACGCAAAAAGAGAGGGATGGGTTTGACAATTTGCGTTTAAACATGGAGCATATTGAAGCTTCCTTGTGTTTGCCGATTTTTGTGCCCAATCGTATTGCCGGCATCATTGTTTTAGGTGCAAAGATTTCCGGCGATGCTTATACGGTTCAAGACCTGGAAGTGCTTTCAACCGTTGCCCTGCAGGCGGGTATTGCCATAAATAATGCGATTTTATACAAAGAAGTTCAGGATTTTAGCCGTCATTTAGAGGAAAAAGTTCAGGCGCAGACCAAAGATTTAACTGAGCAGGCTGAACATTTGAAAAAATTATTGGAAATGCGCTCAGAGTTTTTAAATATTGCTTCCCATCAGCTTAAAACGCCAATCTCGGTTATTTTGGGAACTGTGTCTATGTTTCGCGAAGGAAGTATGGAGAAACTCTCAAAATCAAAACAGCAAAAGTTTTTGGAAAATATTTTTTCTAAAGCTAAAAAGCTTAATACGATAATTAATGATATTTTACGCGCCTCAGAAGTTGATACCGATGATTTTAAAATTTCTTCCGAAAGTTTGCGCCCGGTTAATCTTAACGAAATGTGCAAAGGAATTAAAGATGATTTGCTGAGAGAAGCGCAAATGAAAAAGTTAAAATTTGAACTAGTTTTGCCAAAAGGCAAACCGGTTATGGTTATGGCCGAAATGGATTTTTTGCGTCAGGCCGTGGCGAATTTAGTTGACAATGCCATAAAATACACGCCCAAGGGCACCATAAAGCTTGAGCTTATCAAGAACGTCGATGTGGCTGAAATAAGAGTTAGCGATACTGGCATAGGCATCCCACAATCTGACAAGGAAAGAATTTTTAGCAAGTTTAGCCGGGCGATAAACGCGGTTGATATGTATGCAGACGGTTCTGGCCTGGGTTTATTCGTTGTTAAGAGGGTAATCGAGGCTCATCCTGGTGGTAAGATATTCTTTGAAAGCAAGCTTGGCCAGGGATCAAAATTTATCGTCACCCTTAAATCGATCTCTTAATAATTTAGATTTTTTATAATTTTATTGTTTTGGCTATTGGTTTGATAAATTCTTGAGCAAGGGAATATGTTAACGCCCCCTGATTGGGGATTAAAATAATGTCGTTTTCTTTGATGTCTTTGGCAAAGCAATAATACCCCCATTGATCTTGCGGCATACAAAGAGACCCAAAAATTTGGAATACAATTTCTTTTTTAGCCGGCCTGGTGAGATTTATTGTAGGAAAGTAGTCGTGTTCATATCTTTCCCACCCGACTAAATTGATTCCACCGTCTGCAATAGCTTCCCGTGGATTTTTTATATCAATTATTTTTAGAATTAGATGAAGTGAATTATTGCAAATAATTCGCCCGGGTTCGCTAAAATATTTACAGTCAATGATTGGCCTTAAATATTTATTAATTGCCAAACCAATGCCAGTAGCATATTCTTTTAATTTAATTGATTCGGTTAAATAGTAAGGACTTTCATAAATGGGTTTTTTATCGTAATAATCAGCGGCTGATTTTATAATTTCCCCGGCCGCAGTTTCCCAGGGGTAAAAACCTTCATTATTAAACGGTCTGAATCCGCCGCCAAAATCAATAAATTTGATTTCTTTTCTTTGGCTTACGGTAAAGTTTTTTGCCAAATAGTCAGAAATTTCTTTTATTATTGTTTGATAAGGTTTTGCGTTTTTATTCCAGCTTGAATGAAAGTGTATTCCTATTAGTTGGGCCCTTGGTAGAGATTTTGCTTTTTGCCAAAAAATTTTTAATTCGCTAAGGGGGATGCCGAATTTACTCCATCCTCCTTGACTTTTTGTGTAAACTCTTACACCTAAAAAAATCGGGACCGGTTTTGCGGCCAGTAATTTTTTGAGCCGATTAAGCTCGCCCCAGCTGTCAATATTAATGATCACTTTTTTATAATTTTGTAAGGCCAATTTTAATTCTTCCTCGGTTTTTCCCGGCCCGGTAAAAATAATTTTTTTAGCGCCAAACTTAAGTGCCAGTTTTAACTCTCGTCCACTGGACACGTCTAAACCAAAACCGTTTTTTATAACATTTTTTAGTATTAAGGGGTGATGGTTTACTTTTACGGCGTAGTAATATTCCAGATCAGGGATAAATTTTTTAAAACTTTTTTTGAAATCATTAATTGATTCGTCCAGTGATGATTTGTCAAATAAATAAAATGGGGTAGGGTGTTTTTTTGCTAAACTTAAAATTTTTTTTCTTTGGTTGATAAATTTTTCAACCATTGGTGTAAAGTTAGGCCTTTTGAAATCTAACTTTTCGCTTAAAATAGAGTTGATTTTTTTTAGATATATCTTCTTATTTTTTTCTGAAGTTATTTTTGCCATATTTCATCCAAGAAATTTAGTTCTTAAATATTTATATATTTTTTTCCCATCACTATTGAGTTGACCATTTTTAGCGCTGTAGGCTGGGAAGTTGGTAATTGCAGTACAGGCGGTTGCGTCTTCAATTGATATTTTTCCCGGTAGGTCATGATAAAGAAAAAAACGTTTTTTATCGCTTTTTAAATCATTGATATCATTGCCAAAATAATTTATATTTTTGCCGACTTGGTAAATGCCGAGGGGTAAAATATTTTTAATTCTTTTTCTTTTTTCCACATCAATGTCTAGCAACGATCCAAGGTGGGTATTGTTTGGCAATCGGTAATTTGATTGTAGGCCGATACTCTTTTTGGTTAAACTTTTTATTAATATTTTCCAGCCATTATTATTATTTAAAAGATCAGACCAAAAAAATATTTGGGGTGTGGCCGAGGATAATCTCGGATTGCATTCCAAAACATAAGATTTGTCCCCAAGAATTATATCAAAATTTGCCAGGCCATAATATTTTTCGGCCCGAAGGACTTTGGCGAGTTGCTCAACTGTGCGCTCAATATCTTTTCTTTTTTGAGAAGAAAGTTTATTGGTTTTTAGCCACTGAATTCCAGCGAAGGAATCAGGTACGCCTTTTTTGTTGAGAAAACACTGTAAGCGCAACGCCGAGCAAATATAGTTGCCATTTTTATCAATAAAAATGCTTACCCCAACGGTTGGGCCGTTTATATATTCTCTTATTAATGTATTTTTAAAATCAATTTTTTTATTTTTAATTTCTCTGAGAAATTCAAATTTATTATGGAAAATTTTTGTCCCGAAAAAACCATAGCTTGAGCTTTCTTGGACAACTAAACGTCTGCTTGGGGGGTAGCCTTCAATTTCTTTTTTATTCTTAATGGTCGCAGGCGAATTGATTTTATATTTTTTTAGCAAATTATCAAAATAAATCTTATCCTCTAGATTTTTTTGTATTTTGGGATTTGGAGCAAGAAGAGAAATTTTGTTTGTTTTTGACCATCGTTGTATTCCATTATCAAAACGATGAGGTAGGAGGTAGGATCTGATTTTTTTATTTTTTAGTGATAAATTGAAATTTTTATTTTTTAAAATTTTATTTGTATCAGGCAATGTTTTTTTTGAATGCCTGAAGGTTATTAAGTTGTTTTTTGGAAACAGACTTTTGGCGCATAATTCTTGCGGCGTATTTTCGGGTGCGGCAATATAAAGGTTGACTTTATCTTTTGGGGATAAGAAAATCGGATCAACGGCGTTAATGAATGAGAAAATTTTAGCTTTCATTTTTTTGTGAAAATTGTTTTAGCAATGCGACAAGTGAAATGATATCATTTTTTTTGACAAGCCAGGTTAGGGGATAGATGATAAAAGAATCATAAAGGCCCTGATTACAAAGAGGCTTTGGGCTTTCGGGGCTTGTCTCCCAAAGAATATCGGCAAAAATTTTTCTTTCATTAAGAAAATCAAGCAATTCTTCTCTTTTAGATTTATCAATGAAAATAGGTAAATAGTTCATTTCAGCTTTTTGGGCCGTTTCAATCGGCAAAGGTTTTATCCCTTTTAAGTTGGCTGTAAGCAATTCTTGGCTAAATATTAAGGCCATGTCTTTTTTGTGTTCATAAATTTTTTTCCAGTCAACGGTGTTGTATAAATAAAACGAGGTTGGGCAGCCTTTGGTCGGATTTGGGTTTGTCCCGATTATGTCATCTTGAGCTAGAAAAAATTTATCGCTAAGATTATTAAAAGTTTCAAGCCCCGTAATGGTGCAGGCTAAGTCGCATAAATTTTTTAGCCATTGATAGAATATACATTTAAATTTATAAGCATTGAACCATTGCCCGGAAATTCCGTTTGTCGTGTTGTTTAGCCCAATGATGTGGCTGCCTAAAAAAGGAGAATGTTTTCTAATGCTGTCAATGGCAAAATGCCTTAGTCTAATTTTTTGAAAGTTTTGCTTTAAGTTTTGATGGGCGCAATCATCAATGATTAATGTTGAATCATTGGTTAATAATTTTAACTTTTCTTTTTCCGCGTCGTTAAGCGCAAAGCCTGTAAAAGAGTAGTTAATAATTAAATCGGGCGAGCTATTTTTAATTTTTTCAAAATACGACTCTTTGTCAACGCTAAAATCAGAATTTATTTTATAAAAAACTATTTTCATTTTTTCCGATATCGTTTTGGCGGTTTCGGGGCAATAAAAATCCGGCAAAAGTATGGTTTTGTCGCAAAGTCCGTAATATTCTATTAGCTTGGATAGGGCGTCGCCGAATGATAAAAAAAACGAATCAAAAGAAAAGTTATTTTTTTCAATTTTGAAGTGATGGGGTAAAAAACAATATGGGTTGTAGAATCCAATCAATTTTTTCATTAGAATTTTTTCAGATTAAGATTTGATTTGATAAATATTTGTCCATCTTTTACTTTTGCCCCGCCGATTGTCGGATCGTCTGGAAAATCCAAATGGCCGGTGTCTAAATCCACGTAATCAAGGTCAAGGCCTAAGGCTAAATAAGCCCCGGTTGTCATTGAAATATTTGATTCATACATGCAGCCAATCATCACTATTTTTTTTAATTTTTTTGCCAAATCATAAATTTTTATAAAATTTATCGGTCCGCCACACTTGGCTAATTTTATATTCACGCCTGCGGCATAATTGCCCTTAAGTATTTGTTCGGCATCGCGATAAGTCACTACGGATTCGTCAGCAATAATTGGCAAAGATTTCATCAAATGCAGTTTTTTCAGACCGGACAAATTCTTTGAATTTATCGGCTGCTCAATTAAATCGATCGGATATCCCTTGAGTGTTCTAAGCAGTCTTTGGGCTTGGTTGTATGAGTAGCCTTGATTGGCATCAAGAATTAATTTCTTATTTTTGGAAATTAATTCGCAAGCAGTTTTTATGCGCGAAATATCCTGATCTAAATTTAAGCCGCATTTAAGTTTAATTATTTCATAGCCTTGCTTGATTCTTTTTTTGATGTCGGCAATGGTTTCTTTTTCATTTTTAATTCCGATTGTAATCATTATGGGAACGTTTTTTTTCTTTTTTGGCAAAAAATCGTATGGTGATTTTTTATTGATTTTTGCCGTGAGATAGATTATGGCTTCTTGGATTGCGGCTTGTGCGGCCGGATAGTTGTTAAATTCTTTTTGGACTTTTTGATGATAAGCGTCCCATGAATCAAACGGTAGATTAAAAAAATTTTTATTTAATTTATTTTTAATAATTTTTAAAGAATCTTTATAAGTTTCTCCTGTAACCTCCGGGTCGGGGCAAGCGTTGCCTAGCCCAAAATTACCCTTATCGTCAGTAATTTTTAAAAAAACCACCGGCGCAGTTTTGACGGTTTCATAAGCTATTTTAAAGGGTTCTTTAAAATGAAGGGTTTTAGATTTCACTACTATTTTGTCAATCATTTTTTGGTGGGTAAAATCTTTTTTAAATCATTAAGCTCCTCTTTAAAAATTTTAATCAGTCTTTTTTCGTACTTTGCCGGTAAATTTTTAAAAGGCATGAGATTGGTGTAGTGCTTGCGGTGCTGATTATAAGTCTGAAATTTTTTTATTTTTGGGTTGCTGAATTTTTTCAGGGCGTCCCAGCTAATTTTTTTCTTTTGCAGTATCATAAGGGCAAACTCTAAATCTAAGTCGATGTCCCCACTATTTTTTAGATGACACTGTAGGAAATTTTTTTGTTTACCCAGGTCTTTTTTAAAACCAAATTTTTCCGGGTTAATTTCTAGGCTTTGGGCAAAGGCAAAAATTCTTTCGCATTTATCGCATCGATGACACCAATGTGAATTTTTTAGAAGGGGATTTTTTGAACCGCAAGAGAAAAGCCATTTGGTTAGTTTTGGATAACGGTTTGCAAGCAGAAAAAGAATATTTAATTCTTCAAGGGGTTCCAGTATGCTGTAGACCCCGACTTGGTCATTAGTCATTAAGCGAATCATATTATTTTGCTGAGGCGTCCAATTGCTGGTTTGGTCGTACGAACAAAAAACTTTCCAACCCTGCACTATTTCAAATGAATTGTTTGAATTTTCGCTGCCAAAGAAAACATAATCAGCCTGATGAAAAAGGGCAAAGGGCACAGACATTAATGCTAGAATTGTTGTTTGGGCTGCCCAGCCAATTTCTGTGCCTACTTTTTTATTAAAGGCTTTGCCGTAACGGAATAGGCCGGTTTCATTTTTAATAAAATAAGTTTTAATGCCATATTCTTTTTCAAATTCGGCCAGCATTTTTTTCTTTGTTTTCTCCTCGTGCGGATGGGCCGGTTCTTGGCAATAAACTAAAATCGGTTCAATGCCAAGTTCAAGACATAGGGCAAAGGTGGTTAAGCTTTCTTTGCCAAAAGTAAAAGGAATTATTGCTTTTGGTTTTTGATTGGTTTTTTTAACTTTTTTCAAAACAGGGATTGTGCTGCTTCGTGAGTTAAAAACTATCTCGGTATTATAAAATGGTTTTAAATAGGTGAGTGGTTTTTTGTTGTCTTGCCATTCGCTATCCAAAACATCGTATAGCTGGTTTTTAAAAACAAAAGTTTCTAAAAGCGGTTGAGGAGTTTTATAGATTATTTTTTCTTTATCCAAAATTAAGGGTAAAAAATTTGTCGTAGCGTAGGTCAAATTTTCTCTGAGTGCCGCTTTGACGGTTTGAGGTGTCTTTTGCCAAATTTTTTTCGGCCAATTTATTTCAAAATTTTTATTATCAACAGAAATTGATAAGCCGTCATCTATAATTTTTGCGCCAATTGTGAGTGGTTTTTTTGTTTTTGTCATGACGGTAAATTAAATTTTGTCGGTTGATTTTTGTATCGTTTAATGGCCATGCTGATTAAATCTTCAAGTAAGTCGCCATAGTCTAGTCCAATTAATTTTGCGGCGGCAGCCAAAAGACTACCTTCGTTTAAAGATGGGTTGGCGTTTAGTTCTATGACGTATGGGTTGCCGTTTTCATCAACTCTGATTTGGACTCGACCGTAATCATCGCAATCTAAAATATTATATGTATCCAAAGCGATTTCCGTAATTAACGTCTCAAGTTTTTTATTCAAATTTTTGGGTGGCTGTTGGATTGATATTTCGCTGTACGGTCCAGTTTGCGACCACTTGGCATCATAACTGTATATGTGCCAATAATTCTCCGGCATGTTTTTAAATATGGCTCGGGAGAGCGGAAGAACCTGAAGGTTTTCTTTGTCCGAACCGATAATGGAAACATCATATTCATCACCTTCAATAAATTCTTCCACCAAAGCCGGGGTGTTATACTCTTTTAATATTTTATTTAATTGTTCCCGCATTTGTGCTTCATTTACAACAACAGAGTCGTTGGTTATGCCAATGGAATTATTAGTACTGCTTGGCTTAACGATAAGAGGATAGCGAAGATTTTCGTAAACTTTGTCTTCAAGGCTGGCAATATAATCCCATTCCGGAGTGGGAATGCTGTGGTAATCAAGAAGTTTTTTGAATTTAATTTTATCATTTGAAAGCGATTGAGTTAGGGGATTTGAGCCGGTGTAGGGAATTTGCAGAATATCCAAAATCGCCGAAGCATAAGCTTTTAGCGACGGCATGTCATTTATTCCCTCGCAAGCATTAATCATCAAGTCAACTTCGCTTTTTCTTAATTCATTAAAAACCTTTCCGGCATTGTTAAAATCAAAAAGCGTAACCTTATATCCGCGCGCCTTAAGAATTTTTTCGATATCTTCTCCGGTGTGGGTAAAGCGTTGTTCCATTTTGCTGTCGTTTTCATCAAAAACATTATATGCAATACCAATGTGCAAGTTGCGTTGATTTTCCTTGGTTACGATTTTAATCTTTTCTATTTTAGCGGCTTGAACCAGGATGTTAGTATTTAAAGCGGCCTGAGAAAAACTGCTCTTTCTTGAAGTTTTACCAATTGAAGATTCTGGTTTAAATTTTGCCACTTCATATTTTATATGACGCAAAGCATCTTTTAAGTTTTCTTGAGCGTCGGGTAAACTAAAACCGGAAACAGTAATCCAGCCGATATATTCAAACCCTTCGGGCGGAACCAATATTGGATCGCCGGTTTTCTTGAAAAAATGAAGCTCTTCTAAATATTTTTTCTTATCAAGTTCTTCGTCAACATCAATTTTTGAAATAACACCGGAGCTGTCTGTTAAAAAATCAATGCCGGTTATATATTTTCTGGGAACATCGGGCTTAACAATTCTCGGAATAAAAATTCCTAGGGCAATTTTTACCGCCGATTCAATCAAATCAACATTCCAAGCTCCCTTTACAAAAGAGTAGACTTCATCGCCGCCCATGCGCAAGTTTATTTCAATTGGCACCGGTCCGTCGGGACTGGACTTGGCCTCAAAATGAAGTACACCGTTTTGAACACCAATCAACTCTAGAACTTCTTCGGCCATTTCGATTAGGGCGTGTTGATTTTTTGATGATAAAGATGAGGGTATGGCCATTCCGGTTTCAATAAAAAATGGTTCGCGCGTCTGGTAGTTGTCAGAAATCGAGTAAAATTTAACCTTGCCGTTTTGGAGGACAATATCAATATCAACTTCGTCGCCGACGATATATTCTTCAACAAAAATATCCAAACCTTCGTTTAGGGCGCTTTCGGTTTCGGTGGAAATATTTTTTTGGATATATGAATAGGTCTCAAGCAGATCTTCTTTATTTTCCACTTTAATAACATAAGCGCTGGCTGCGCCATATGCCGGTTTTATGACCATGGGGAAATTATATGTTTCCGGCAAATTATTTATATCGGCAGTTGATTTTAGCAAAATGTGTTTAGGGGCTGGCAGATCATGGGAGTGGCAAAACTCGCGGAAAAGAAATTTATTACGAATTTTTTTTGCAACAGAAAACGGAGTGCCGATAAAATTGAATTTATCAATTATTTTTGAGGTTAATAAAACGTCGTCTTCCCAGAAGGTAACCGCTCCGTTTATTTTTATTTCCGGGTTTGAAGCCAGAAATTCTTTAATTGCCTGGATGGCTTCGTTGTGGTTAGTATTATCTGCGATAATCCAATGGTCAACGTAAGGGGTCGCCCAATTTTTTTCTTTATTTAAGCAAACAACCTTTATGCCCATCTTTTTGATGCGCTGGAGAATAAACCTCTTTTTGGTTGATCCGGAGTTTACCAAAAGAAGAGTTTTTTCACTTAAATCGTTATTCAAAAAATTTTTCATAAATTTGTTAAAAAAAATTATTGCCTTTGCAATAATTCAAAATTCTCAGTTATGACTTTATAACTAATTATATTATTAATTTCTTGATTTTCTTTTTTTGTTTCCATTATTAAAATTAGTGCCAAGCATACTCATAATATTATAATTTTAGCACGAAATGTCAAGATTGTGGATAACTTTTAAGCCTGGTTGTCAATTTTTATTTTTATTGCAAACGATGCTATACTTTAAGTATATGATTTAATTTTAAAATATGAATCTTGATTACATAAAAATATTTGCTTTTTGGCCTCCGGAATTGGCTATAGTAATAATTTCAATGATCCCGATTGCCGAACTTAGGGTCGGTTTGCCATTGGCACTTACTACTTACAATTTGCCCTGGCTTGAAGCTTTCTTCTTGGCTTTTTTGGGCAATATGATTCCCGTTTTCTTTATTCTTAAATTTATCGGTCCAGTGTCAGAGTGGTTAAGCCGTCATTTTGGCATGATGGAAAATTTTTTTAGGTGGCTTTTTGCCCACACTCGCAACAAAACGACCAAAAAATACGAAAAGTATGGATTGCTTGGCCTACTTTTTTTTGTGGCTATTCCTTTGCCGGTAACCGGCGCTTGGACCGGAGCATTGGCGGCTTGGCTTTTTGGCACTAGAATTAGGGATGCTTTAATTTACATTGGAGCTGGGGTTTTTGTTGCTGGTCTCATTGTCAGCATTTTAACTTTTGGCATAAAGGGTGTTTTCCTATTTTTTTAAATCTTTTTTGTTGCCTTATCTTTATTTCCTAGAAGTGTTATAATTACTTTAATAACACGGAGGGTGAGATGAAAAAAACATTTATTTTAATTTTCTTTTTGTCGGTTGAATTTTTTATTCTTCTGGCGATTTTTGTTTTTTTACTTCTTGGTGTTTTGGGCACATTTCTACCGGTAATTCCCGGTTTGATATTTATTGGTTTGGGCGCAGGGCTTTATTATTTTTTACTCAATAGTCGTTTTGGCATTTTAAGCAATAAGTTCAATCCGCATCTTCTAAGATATAGAGGTAAAATAATTAATTCATCAATAATTTTAAAATTTATGGGTTTGATTAAAAAAATCAAAGCAAAAAGGGAAGAGAGAGTAAGGACCGAAATTATTAAACATGGCATGATTCTTTTGGCCTTCAACTTTCTTCTTATTTTATCTTTTATTTTTGCCTTTGTTTCCGTAACCTTATTGGCCGAAATGTTTTATTTGCCGATTGAAATTTTAAGCTTAACGCCGCTTTTTGTAATTTTTGTTTTTGCCGGGTTGAGTTCAATTGTTTGGTATCGTTTTGGCCTTATCTTATCGGAAAAATTTAAAGAAAAAAAAGTAATTAATGCCACTTTAACCGTTTTGGTTTCACTATTGCCTTTGCTTTTGATTTTTATGATTTATTCGGCAGTTTTAGATATGACGGGCGGTTTTAAGGAAGAATTGATGGTTATGGCTTTTTTAGGTATGCTTTTGATGTCAATTTTTGCGGCAGCCTTTGAGCTTTTAGTTGTTACTTTGGGCGTTCTGACAAAAAATAAATAAAGATTGAATAATTTAGAGCCCCGTTAAAAACGGGGTTTTAAATTTGTTTGGCTTAAAATGTCAAAATATGTTTATAATTAATTAATCTAAAACGATAAAAGCGATTTGAGGTTTGTTGATATGTTAATCTCTAACGAAAAGTTAAAAGAGATTATTTCCAAGCTTGATTTGGTGCCTGATAAAGGCCTAAATGAGGCTTTTAATTTTGCCCAAAAAAATAATTTGGGTTTATCGGAAGTATTAATTGATCAAGATCTTCTTTCTGATGAGCATCTTGGCCAAATAATTTCTGATGAATTGGGCTTTGAATATGTTAATGTTAAGCCCGAGACAATAAAAGATGATATTTTAAGACTTGTGCCTGCAATTACTGCCAGACACCA
Organism: uncultured Gammaproteobacteria bacterium; assembly: GCA_964540635.1. Classification (GTDB taxonomy): domain Bacteria; phylum Patescibacteriota; class Patescibacteriia; order Buchananbacterales; family UBA6539; genus 02-FULL-45-11b. The sequence continues at coordinate 16,540 of CAZINP010000007.1, read as the reverse complement.
AAAAATAATTGTTTTTGATAGAGACAAAAACGGTATTAAGGTGGCCATGGCCAATCCAAAGGATCTTAAGGTAATTGATTTTTTAAGAAAGAAAACCGGAGAAAAGGTCTTGGTTTATTATGCTACGCCGGCCAATATTGATAATGCTCTGGTGGCTTATCAAAAAGGTATTCAAAAAGAATTGTCTGAAATTATTAGGGAAAATATTTCTGAGGCCGAAAAAGGATCAAAGGCCGCTGAAGATGTTCCAATAATTAAAATTGTTGATTCCCTGATTGAATATGCTTATCAAAATCACGCCTCGGATGTTCACATTGAGCCAGAAGAGGATAAAACAGTTGTGCGTTTCAGGATAGACGGCATTTTGCATGATGTTATTGTCTTGCCAAAAATTATTCATGAGTTGGTAACCACCAGAATAAAAATACTTTCAAAACTTCGTACCGATGAGCATCGGGCGGCTCAGGACGGTAAAATAAGGACCAAAATTCAAGATATAAAAATTGATGTTAGAGTTTCGATTCTGCCGGTACTTGAGGGAGAAAAGATTGTTATGCGCTTGCTTTCAGAGAAAAGCCGTCAATATGGCTTGGAGGATTTGGGTCTAGCCGGTAAAGATTTGATTAAAGTGAAAAACGAATACGCAAAGCCGTACGGCATGATTTTGGCGACCGGTCCGACCGGTTGCGGTAAAACAACAACCATGTATGCAATTTTAAAAATTTTAAATCGGCGCGAGGTTAATATATCAACCATTGAGGATCCGGTTGAATATGACATTGAAGGAGTTAATCAGATTCAGGTAAACGCCAAAACCAATTTAACATTTGCCAATGGTTTGCGCTCAATTTTAAGGCAAGACCCGGACATCATAATGGTTGGTGAAATTCGTGATCAAGAAACAGCCGGTATTGCCATAAATTCGGCCATGACCGGTCATTTGGTATTATCAACCGTTCATGCCAACGATTCGGCAACCGTTATGCCGCGCTTTGTTGAAATGGGCATTGAGCCATTTTTAATCGCTTCAACTGTAAATATTGTTATTGCTCAGCGTCTAGTCAGAAAGATTTGTCGCCAGTGTATAGTTTCTGAGACATATACGTTAAGCCAACTTAAAGAAAAATATTCGGCTGATTTAATCAATCATCATTTTAATAAAGGCGAAAAATCAATTCGTCTGTATCATGGCAAGGGTTGCGATGTTTGCAATCATACCGGGTATTCCGGTCGTATCGGCATATACGAGATTTTAGAAGTAACGTCGGAAATCAAACAGTTGATTATGAAGCAGGCCAATGCCGATCAGATTAGATCGGAAGCTCAAGCAGCCGGTATGACCACGATGATTCAAGACGGTATTGGCAAGGTTTTAAGCGGCATTACCACCCTTGAAGAAGTATTAAGGGCAACCAGGGAATAAATATATGAAATTTTCTTACGTTGTTTTTGACGCAAAAAAGAAAGTAAAGAAGGGGATAATTGAGGCGCAAAGCTTGAGAGAGGCTACAAAGCTTTTAATTTCCCAGGGCTGGTATATTAGAAAAATCTATCCGGCTCGCAGTTTTAGTTTTGGTTTTAGTTTGCGCGGTGTTTCGGTTGTAGAAAAGGTTTTGTTCGTTAAGCATTTGGGGACGATGATTAAGTCAGGTATCGCTTTGTCTGAGGCCTTAGATGTAATTGCCGAACAAACAGCCTCAAATCGTTTTCGTCGCATTGTTGAGAAACTTTCAGATAAGGTTAAGTCCGGTCAAAGCTTATCGGCCAGCTTGGCTACATATCCAAACGTCTTTGATCCGTTTATCACCAATATTATTGAGATCGGCGAAAGTTCCGGTACACTGGAAGAAAATCTTGATTATTTAGCTCATGCCCTTGAGGATCGTCTTGATTTGCGTCGAAACATTAAGACCGCGGCATTTTACCCGAGTATAGTTTTAATGGCCACTTTTGCGCTTGGTTTAATTCTGGCGTATTTTGTTTTGCCAAGAATTAGTCGCCTCTTTAAATCAATGAATTTTCAGCTACCCCTGCCGACAAAAATTTTAATTTTTGCGGCCGAGGCGATGGATAAATACGGTATATTTATTGTTTTCGGTGTCATTGGCTTTTTTATTTTAATGATTTTTGTTTTGAGACTAAAAATTAGTGCGCCTTTTTGGCATTATTTTTTAATCAAAGCGCCTCTCATCAGTCCCATTGTTATAAACTACAATTTGGTTATTGCCACCAGAACTTTGGGAGTTCTATTAAAGAGCGGTGTAACCATAGATCAGGCAATTGTAATCACGGTAAACACTACGACCAATTTTTATTATCGTCAGGTATTGAATAAAAGTTTGACTCAAGTTCAAAAAGGCAATAAGTTTTCTGATGCCTTGGTTGATTTGGACCAATCAAAAAGAAAATCTTTATTTCCTATTTTGGTGGTAAAAATGATTAGTGTGGGCGAACGTAGCGGTCGGCTTGATGAATCTTTGTTGTATTTGGCTGATTATTATCAAAAGGAAGTTGATAATCAAACAAAAAATTTAACAACCGTGCTTGAACCTTTGCTTTTGATTTTTGTCGGCTTGGTCGTGGGTTTTATTGCCATTTCAATTATTATGCCAATTTATCAGGTTACCGCTCAGATGGGGCGATAAAATTATGGTTAATAAAGGTTTTACATTACTAGAAATTTTAATTGTTATCGGGATACTGGTTATGGCCATGGCGCTCAGTCTCCCGTTTTTTTCATCTTTCCAGGTTGGTAACGATTTAAGAACTAATAACGATTTTTTTGCTCAATCTTTGCGTTTGGCTCAGGTCCGAGCCATTTCCGGTTATCAGAATTTAAGTTGGGGAGTATTTATAAATGATTCACAAAAAAAATTTATTGTCTACGCCGGGGAAAATTACGCTTCACGGCTTAGCGAATTTGATTTGGAAACATCGTATGCCCAACCTTTTTCCTTGTCGGCTAATTTTGGCCATGAAATAAATTTTGCCATTTTTTCCGGTTTGCCTTCGGTTAACGGTACAACAACCTTTTCCGGGCCAAACGGCGATTTTAGATATAATACAATCAATTCTTTGGGTTTAATTTCCATCAAATAAATGCCAAAAAGAGTTAATAAGAAACAATTTGGTTTTTCTCTGGTTGAGGTGATATTAGCCGTTGGTCTTTTTGGTTTGTTTTCAACCGCTTTAATCGGTTTGCTTTTGAGTACTTATGGCGGCAGCATTCAAGCCAACGATAGAAACGTGGCAACTTTATATGCTCAGCAGGGAATTGAAGCGGTTTGGTCGATTAGGCGACAAGGCTGGAATTTACTTGATAATGGTCAGCATGGATTGATAAGCAGTGGTGGTTATTGGGAATTTTTTGGCACCCAAGATTTTATTGAGCCGAAATTTATTAGGAAAACAGTAATTGAAAATGTATGTCGTGATGTTTCAAATTCAATTGTTAGTTGCTCTGATGTTGGTGCAATAATTGATTTGAGAACCAAAAAAGTTGTAGTTACGGTTTATTACGATAGTTTTTTAGGGATAAGCCAGGAAGTTTTGGTAAGTGCATATTTAACCTTTTGGCAAAACAAACGCTGGCTTCAAACTGATTGGTCTGGCGGGCCCGGACAAAATATTTGGTCAAATGCTTCTTTGTTTGAAAGTGATAATGGGGGCATTGATTATGCTTCAATCGGGGAGATAAAACTTGTCAGTTCCGGTGGTAATGTTTGCGCTAATCGAGTCTGGCCTTTTGACAACCCCGGTGAATATAATTACGACAGCAATAAAATTGAAGTTTCTTCCGGAACAGCCAAGCTTAAGACCTCAAGCTCTTCCGGCTCTTCCACCAACCCTTCTTTTGACACCAATTCTACCGGTTGGACGTATTATGATTGGAGCCAAGACCCGGGTGATCCTGATGCAACCGGTACCTGGTATGGTTCAGGTGGCAATCCGGGTGGTTTTGTGGATGTGAATTTACCCTACAATTTAAAAAACAAAATTCTCGGCGGCTATTGGCAGCAAGCCATTACCATTTCTGCCCCGGCCACTTCAGCCACTTGTGCCGTTGACTGGGAAGCAATCAGTTTAACCTTACCCAACCCGGGTGTTGATTCTTTGTATTTGGCAATCTATTTGGAAAATGTTTCCGGTCCGCCTTCAACTTCGCCGATTGCTCAAAGAAATTTTACCACAACTTTTACCTGGGAAAATGTCAGCCAAAGTTGCACTTCAGCTTTAAGTTCGGCCGGTACCTATTATTACAAAATTGCCGTTTATCTAGATGCCAAAAATCAAAACACCGGTCCAATACGAGTTGGCTTTGACAATGCCTCGGTAACTTGGAATTCAGGCTCGGGGTATCCAACTGATCGCCCAAGCATTTATCCGGCCAATTCAAGTGTGGCCGACAGCGTTGATACTTGGAGTTCTTTTTCGGAGGTAGCCACCAAAAACGGCGGAGAAATATATTATCAATTATCAGATGATGACGGCTCAAGCTGGCAGTATTGGAATGGCAGTTCTTGGGCCTCAGCCGGTTCAAGTTATTACAATATTGCCAGTACCATTAATTCCAATATTGGTACTTTTTCCACCTCAACCGGCAAGATTATGTTTAAAGCTTTTCTGGCCAGTGATGGTACCCAGGAGGTTGTGTTGGATAGTGTTAGGGTTGGTTTTAGTAAGCAACCTGGCAGCGGCAGCGGTTTTTCTCCCTTTGGTTACCTCATTTCATCCGCATTTGATATGTCCACATCTTCTGCCGTATCCATTATTGAATGGGATGAAACCGTGCCAGTCTGCAGTCCGGCTTGCGATATTCGTTTTCAAGTTAGAGGCGCTGATGATAGTGGTGGCGCACCAGGAGCGTGGAGCGGCTGGTATGGTTTTAGTGGTTTGAATACTTATTATACAACCTCTACCGGGAGTATTCTTAATACGGCTTTAAATATGAAACGTTGGTTGCAATATCGTGTTGAGTTAATTGGTGATACGCTCCAGACCCCGAGCCTTCAAGAGGTTAGAATTGATTATTTGCCTTAATAAATTATGCAAGAAAAAAATAAGAAAAATGGCTTTACTTTAGTTGAGCTTGTGATTTATTTAGGTATCACGAGCATTATTTTAGTTTCCATTACTTATATAACTTTAACCTTGCTTTTGGGCCAAGCTAAAAGTTTTGTTGGCAGTGAATTGAATTATAACCTTCAGTATTTGAGCAATTTTGTTACTCAAGACATAAAAAGTTCAAATAAGATCATCAGCCTTTCGACCACCACACTTGCCCTTGCCCAACAAAGTAATACGGTCACTTATTGGTTTGATCGGGACAACCTTGAGCTTTGGCGTCAATATAATTCCGATCAGCCTACAAAAATGAATACCGATTATATTAAGATCAACGGTACTTTTTATAAAAAATCTTTTGCCAATAAATCAAAAAATGTTGAGGTTTATTTGGAGTTAATTGAATTTAAAAATAAGGGTGATCTGGAGGAGTTTACCGCCACCACCTCATCTGTTTTTAATGTTGAATTAAGGGGAAAAAAATAAAAAATGAAATCATTGATATTACAAACTAAAAATGATAAACCAAACGGTTATATTGCCTTGATCGCGCTTTTGATAATGGCCAGTGTTGGTTTGGCAATCGGAATTACCGTCAGCTTAACCTCGATGAATGAGATCCAAAATAGTTTTAGCCAGACGCAAGCCTTGTCAGCCAAAATGGCGGCCAATGCTTGTGTCGAGGAGGGTCTGGAAAAATTAAGGCGTAGTTGGGGAAGCAGCAGTTTTACTTTGCTTTTAGATCAAGATTCTTGTATAATTAACGTAGTAACGTCCGGCTCAAACGCTTTTTTGAATGCAACCGGGACGGCTGGCGCGTTTAATCAAAAAATTCAGGTCCAAGCAGATAATAATTTGGAAATTATCGCTTGGCAGGAGGAGTAAAATAAAAATGTCAAAAAAAATATTTGGCCTTGATATTTCCGATAGATCAATTGAAGCCTTGGTTCTAACCAAAACAATTTTTGGTAAAGTTGTTGTTTCGTCTTATGCCAGAACCATGCTTCCGGCCAATATTGTTAATAATGGCCAAATAAAGAATCCGGAAAAGTTGGCGCTTAAAATATCAGAACTGCTTGCTTCAGCCAGACCCAAGCCGATTAAGACACCTTTTTGCATTCTTTCTATTCCGGAATCACAAGTTTTTACGACGGTTTTTAAATTGCCGGTTGGTCTGAAGCGCAAAGAAATTATTAATACTATACCTTATCAAGCCGAAGAAGTTATTCCCTTTAAGGCCGGAGAAATATATTTTGATTTTAAGGCAATATCAAAGAACGAATCTACGCAAGACGTTTTTTATGTTGCCGTACCGAATCAAGTTGTTGATTCTTACGTTGACGTTTTAAGCAGAGTCGGCTTGAAGCCGTTGGCCTTTGACCTCGAATCGATCAGTTCCGCCAGAACCGTCATTGGAGAATCTGATAAAAATGAAGCAAACCTTTTGATAGATATTGGCATGAGAACGACCTCATTAAATATTTTTCAGGATCAGGGTCTCAGGCAGAGCTTAAGTTTCCCGATCGCGGGAAATCATTTAACTAGGGCAATTGCCAAGGGTTTAGGTTTGGCGCCAAAAGAGGCCGAAAAGCTAAAGCACCATCTTAGCTTTACTCCCAAAACCGATCAGGAAAAACAGGCCTTAAAGTTTGCGGAAAAAGAATTAAAAAAGATTGTTAGCTCCGCCAAAAAGATAATTTCATATTTTGAGGCGGAAAATCATACCAAAATTAATCAGGCAATACTGCTTGGCGGTACCTCGCTCTTGCCAGGCCTTGATCAATTTTTTGCCGATCAGCTGAAAATTCAAGTTAACCTTGGCCAGCCGTGGCAAGGCGTCCATAATGCCGCAAATATTTTAGGTGATCAAGAAAAAGAAGAAATTATTTTTGCCAATGTTACGGGTTTGGCCGCCAGGGGCTTATTTAAAGATCCGGCAAATGAAGATATCAATTTATTGCCTCTAAAAACAAAATCAATTTCATTCGTGCCGGAAAAATCCTCTCATCAAGAATGGAAATCAATTTTTATTCAACTTGCCATTCTCTTTTTACTGGTTTTCGCTCTTCTGGCCCTGTTTATTTATCGGCAGCAAGCCGATATTCTTGAGAGGTTTTTTCCGCCATCAAATGTTTTAAAGAATTCAGAAAGTACGATTGACCCTATAATCTTAGATGAACTAAGGAAAAATCTTTTGGATCAAGCAAGCACTACGGCCACCTCAACTTACCAGACCGCGACAAGCACGGATTTAGATTTATCTACTTCAACCCCTTCTGTGTCAAACGGCTTAGATTCATCTGCCAGTAGCACAAAACAGATTTTTGCCCCGGCGCCAAATGCAGAGAAAAAAGTAAAAATTAAACCAACGACATTAGGTTACCTTAATGTTAGGCAGGGGCCGGGCACATCTTATTCTAAGGTCGGGGAGGCCGAAGTTGGCAGGACATATGTTGTTTTAGACGAAAAAAACGGTTGGTATCAAATTAAGCTGGATGAATCTATTTCTGGTTGGGTGATTGCCACCTATGTGGAAAAGCAGTAGTGGTAAGTAAAATTAATTTATGTTAAAATAATTATACTATAATTAATAGACAAGTTATGAAAAGCCAAAAAGGTTTTACCTTGCTGGAGTTGCTGATTGTAATCGGCATTATCGCAATCTTGGCTGCCATTATTTATGTGGCCGTTGACCCAACCAGGCGTTTTGCTGAGGCGAGAAACTCTCAACGCTGGGCTTCAGTCAATTCATTATTGAATGCCTATCTAACCTACACGGTTGATAATCGTGGCAGTGAACCGGTTGCACTTGAAACCGGTGTTTATATTATTGGCGAAGGTGGTGCCAGCTATGTTTGCGCTTCCGGTCCGGATGGTACATCAACCACAACTTCCAGGTATGTCAGTTTAAATCCATTGGTCGGTACATATCTCTCGGCCGTGCCCTATGATCCTCAAACCGCAACCAGCGCCAGCGCCACTTATTATTGGATTACAAGATCAAGGCAGGGCAGAATTGCTGTTGGCGCCTGTGATTCAGAGGGAATTGGTGGTGAAACGGCGGCGAGAATATTTGTTCAAAGATAGTTTTGTTTTATAAGCAATTATTCGGCCCATTAATTTGGGCCGATTTTTGTTTTGTTTGCATTTGTGGTATAATATATAAAGTTAAAACCCCATTAAAATAAAAGAAATATGAAAAAACAAAAAGGTTTTACCCTTATAGAATTGCTAATTGTCATTGGTATCATTGCTATTTTGGCGGCTATTATTTATGTGGCCGTTGATCCGGCCAGGCGTTTTGCCGAGGCAAGAAATACAGATCGCTGGACAGCTTGTTATGCTATTTTGAATGCGGTTTTAACTTACGCCTCCGACCACGGCGGGACATTCCCTTCTGCTCTTGAGGGCGCAGCCTATGATGTTAATTACGTTTTGGGCACTGGTGGCGCCCTTGGTTGTTCTGATGCTAATTGCGGGGCGGTTTCAAACAGTAATGATTGTCTTGATATGAATTATAATTTGGTAGATGAATATTTGTCTGCGATGCCAAAAGACCCCATAACCGGCAATAATGCCAATACCGATTATTATATTCGTAAATCATCAAATGGACGGATTTTAGTTGGCGCTTGCGACCCGGAAAGAAACGCCGTTATTTACGTTCAACGTTAAATTTATGGAACAAACAAACAGCGAAAAAGTAATTGAAATAATCAGGCGTGAAATTGAGCTAGAAGATGATATGCTTGGTTTGTACGCCTCAATGATTGCTAAAGACTCTTGCCTGGAAGGAATAAAGGAAAATGATCTGATTATTTGCAAGGAGATTATTAATGGTTTGCTTCGCGATACCGAGAGACATAAAAAGACCATGCAAGAAATAATTTCAAAATTATGATGGACAAAGAATCGGTGATAAAAAATTTAAATTTAGGCCTTGATTTTGAAACAAAGGCTAGAGACGCTTGCGAAGAAATTATGAGTTTTTTTGATGACAAAGAAACTCTTGATACAATCAGATATATCAGAGATGACGAAGTTAAGCACATTGGAATGGTTAAAGAATTAATAAGAATTATTAAAAAATATTAGTATGAATAAAAAGGCGGTTTTTGTTATTGCCCAAAATAGCTTTCATGATACCGAATTACTTGCGCCAAAGGCGGTTTTAGATCAAAGAAAAATTACAACCAAAATCGCTTCAATGAAAAACGCGCCAGCTCATGGAAAGCTCGGCGCAATAATTAACCCCGATTTAACTTTGGATGAAATCAAAGTGACGGATTTTGATGCTATAATTTTTGTGGGCGGCAAAGGGTCGGTTGAATATTTTGAAAATGATCAAGCCTTAAATCTTGTTAAAGATTTTCAAAAGGCAGGAAAAATTTTAGGTGCAATTTGTTTGGCACCATCAATTTTAGCAAATGCCGGCGCGCTCATCGGCAAAATTGTTACCGCCACTTCAAGTCAGGAAGAAAATTTAAGAAACAAAGGCGCAGAATATACGGGCATGCCTTCAGAAGTTGACGGCAAGGTGGTAACGGCCAAGGGTCCAGACGCAGCTAAGGATTTCGGTGAGAAGCTGGCTTATTTACTTGAAGAATAAAATTTGAAAGTATGGTTTATGATGTAATCATAATTGGTGCCGGTCCGGCAGGGATGTCAGCCGGTATTTATGTTTGTCGCAAACAATTGTCAGCTTTGATTTTATCAGAAGACTTTGGTGGCCAAATGGCGCGTTCATGGGAAATTGAAAATTATATTGGGTATCATTTGATTTCCGGGGCGGACTTAGCCAAGAGGTTTAAAGACCACCTTGAAAGTTTTAAATGTCTAACAATGAAAGTTGGTCAGAAGGTTTCAAGTATTAAAAAGGGTAAGGGTTTGTTTGAGGTAAATCTATCATCTGGACAATTGTATAGTTCTAAGACCGTAATTGTTGCCACCGGCAGAAAGCCTAGAATGCTTGGTGTGCCGGGGGAGAGTGAACTGCGCGGTCACGGCGTAACATATTGTGCCACTTGTGATGCTCCATTTTTTAAAGATAAGGTAGTGGCTGTTGTTGGTGATGGTAACTCGGCCTTGGGAGCGGCCTATCAATTGGCCAAAATTGCCAGTCGGGTTTTTCTTTTCTCACCAAAGCCTAAGTTTAAAAGTGATTTAGACAGGGTGTTAAAAAATAAAGTTTTATCTTTTGACAATGTTGAGGTTGTTTTTAATTCGAAAATCAAAAATATTTTAGGGGATAAGGTCGTAGATGGTATAAAGTATCAGAATATTAAAACAAAGCAAATAAGTAATATGGAAGTAGGTGGTATTTTTATAGAAATAGGTTCAGAGCCATCACTGGATTTTGTTAAAAAGATCGTTAAGATCAATCGAGTGGGGGAAATTATAATTGATAAAAGAAATATGAGTTCAGTGCCTGGTATTTTTGCCGCCGGGGATGTAAGCGATGTGTATGAAAAACAAATTATAATTGCTGCCGGGGAGGGGGCTAAGGCTGCTATTTCTGCTTCTCGATACCTAAGCAGTCTGTAAAAATTTATTTAAAATTAAACCGTTAAAATATTTACGTTTTTATTTTTTTATGTTATAATTTGTTTATGATTGTGAATAAAAAAAGAACAAAAAAACAAAAAAAAGTTAAGCCAGAGAAAAAAAGTTTTAATCTTCTGTTTTTAAGCGTCTTAATCGGATTTATTTCCGTTTTTTTTGTTTTGGGAGTTAGTTCTTATAAGGCAAGAGCCACTTTTGCTGCCGGGGATGGTACGGAATCTGATCCTTATCAAATATCAACGTGTGAGCAGCTTCAATTGGCCGGTGATGTTGATAATCTTTCGGCTTATTTTATTCTAACCAATAATATCGATTGTTCAGATACCGTAAACTGGAACAGTGGAGCCGGGTTTGTGCCCATCGGAAGCAGTGCCAATAATTTTAATGGAAAATTCAATGGCGCCGGTTATGAAGTCAGGAATTTATATATAAACTTACCCGAGGCAGATTATGTTTCGCTGTTTGCTTATATTGGCGCTACTGCTCAGATTTCAAATTTGGGCATGAAAGATTTTGACATGACAGGTTATAATTACGTTGGTGGAATTGCCGGTTATGCGGTTGCTGGAAGTGTGGTTGATCAAAGTTATGCTGTTGGTGACTTAACATTAGTTAGAGATAGTACTTTAGCTTATGCAGGGGGGTTGGTTGGTTATTTGCGAGGCACAATTAATAATTCTTATGCACGTTGCCTTGTTGCTTCTCCGACGAATTCGCTTGTTGGTGGTTTGGTTGGATACAATAATTGTACATATTCATCTATTAATAACAGTTACGCTGCTTCATACATGACCAATTCGGCGTCTGGCGCCAAGGGATTTATTGGATCGGTAACAAATGGTTCATCTTGTGTTATTGGAAGTTTTTGGGATGAGAATGTCTCGGCTAAAACTTCTACAAACGCCGGAACGCCAAAAACCACAACCGAACTTCAAACCCTTTCCACCTTTACTGACGCCGGGTGGGATATGTCTTCAACCTGGGCAATTGATGAAAACAAAAATAATGGTTATCCATATTTAATCAATAATGACCCCGGCATTGATCCTATCATTGAAATTTCTTCCATTGATGATTTGCAGGACATTGCCGATAACCCGGGTGGCCGTTTTATTCAAACAGCTGATATTGACGCTTCCGCCACCGCTACCTGGAACGATGGCGCCGGCTTTTTACCCATCCCGATTTTCTATGGGCGTTATGACGATAATGGTTATACTACAACAAATTTGGTAATTAATCGTCCCGATACTGATTATGTTGGTATATTTGGCCAGAATCGCGGTGTAATTAGAAATTTAAAATTAGCCGATAGCAGTGTGACCGGCCATAGCTATACCGGTTCGGTCGTTGGTTATAACTGGGGCACAATGTATCGAACAAAATCTTACCGTTTAAATGACTCATCAAACCAAACTACCGGTTATAATTATGTTGGCGGTTTGATTGGATATAATGATGAGATTGGCAGCGTCAGCCAGTCCTATGCGGTTTCAAATGTTACTATTACTTATTCAAGCGCTTCAGCTTGGGCTGGTGGTTTGATTGGATATAATTATGGTCGAGTTGAAGATTGTTATGCTAGGGGGACCCTTGTTTCTCCGGCCTCAACCAGGGCTGGTGGTTTGTTCGGTTACGTTTATGGCACAACCGCCAGAGTATCAAACAGTTTTGCGGCTGTGGTAATGGGCTCGTCTGCTTCGGCTTATGGTTTTGCCGGGGCAGTTGGTAATATTTCCGTAAATACTTTTACTAGCTGTTTTTATGATAAAAATGTTTCAGCTAAATCAAATGCCGGCGGCATTTATATTACAGGAAAATTAAGCACCGAACTTCAAACCCTTTCCACCTTTACTGACGCCGGGTGGGATATGTCTTCAACCTGGGCAATTGATGAAAACAAAAATAATGGTTATCCATATTTAATCAATAATGACCCCGGCATTGATCCTATCATTGAAATTTCTTCCATTGATGATTTGCAGGACATTGCCGATAACCCGGGTGGCCGTTTTATTCAAACAGCTGATATTGACGCTTCCGCCACCGCTACCTGGAACGATGGCGCCGGCTTTTTACCCATCCCGATTTTCTATGGGCGTTATGACGATAATGGTTATACTACAACAAATTTGGTAATTAATCGTCCCGATACTGATTATGTTGGTATATTTGGCCAGAATCGCGGTGTAATTAGAAATTTAAAATTAGCCGATAGCAGTGTGACCGGCCATAGCTATACCGGTTCGGTCGTTGGTTATAACTGGGGCACAATGTATCGAACAAAATCTTACCGTTTAAATGACTCATCAAACCAAACTACCGGTTATAATTATGTTGGCGGTTTGATTGGATATAATGATGAGATTGGCAGCGTCAGCCAGTCCTATGCGGTTTCAAATGTTACTATTACTTATTCAAGCGCTTCAGCTTGGGCTGGTGGTTTGATTGGATATAATTATGGCACTGTTAGCGATTGCTATTCCAGGGGGTCTTTAGTTTCGCCCGCTTCAACTAAAGCCGGCGGTATGTTTGGCTATGTCTATGGCACAACCGCCAGAGTATCAAACAGTTTTGCGGCCGTGGTAATGGGCTCGTCTGCTTCGGCTTATGGTTTTGTCGGAGCGGTCGGAAATCAAAATGCTTTGACATTTACAGGTTGTTTTTGGGACCTAACAGTTTCGGGTAAGGCAAATGGCGGTAGTAGTATTGTAACCGGTAAAACTACCGAAGAATTAAAAACTCTTTCAACTTTTACGGATGTTGGTTGGGATTTTGATGGTAATGTTTGGCATAAAGACCCGGACGGATTAAAAAACGATGGCTATCCGTATTTAAATCCGCCGGTTTTGCCAACAATTGAAATTGACAGCATTGAAGACCTTCAAAGTATTGCCGACAATCCTTCTTCAAATTATATTTTAACGGCTGATATTGATGCTTCGGCCACTGCTACCTGGAATGATGGCGCCGGTTTTCTGCCTATCCCGGTTTTTTATGGTCAAATTGATGGTGATGGGCACACGATTACAAATTTAACCATCAATCGTCCAACAACCGATTATATTGGTATATTTGGCCAAAATCGCGGATCAATCAGTAATCTTTATATAGCTGACAGCAGTATTACCGGCCAAAATTATGTTGGTTCAATTATTGGTTACAATTGGGGTACAATTTATCGGAGCAAGAGCTATCGGCTTAATGATTCTTCAAACCAGGTTACCGGCAATAGTAACGTTGGCGGGTTGGTCGGGTACAATAATAGCGTCGGTACCATTAGTCAATGTTATGCCATTTCCAATGTTGAGGTAACCGGAACGCTAACCACCTCTTACGGTGGCGGGTTAGTCGGGTATAATCCCGGCGTGATAAGCAATTGTTTCGCGCGCGGTTCATTAACTTCACCGTCTGGAATTCGCTCCGGTGGTTTAATTGGTTATGTTTACGGCACAACCGGAAGGATCACAAACTGTTTTGCGGCCGTTACGATGCTGGGGTCAAGTGTGTCAAACGGGTTTGTTGGCGTGTTGGCCAATGGCAGTATCCAAACTTTTATTGGAAGTTTTTGGGACAAAGATGTGTCGGGGAAGACAAGCGGCGGCACTAGCTATGTTACCGGCAAAACCACCGCTGAACTGAAAACTCTCTCAACATATACGGCCGCATCTTGGGATTTTACCGATATCTGGGGGATTGATAGTTACAATAATGACGGCTATGCTCATTTGCTTTTTGATGCAGAAGAATATGAAGACCCAAATTATACCTTAATAGTTAATCATGATGGCCAGGGCTCAGTGACAGTTGATGGCGACGCTTATGTGGATCCTGTTAGTTTTGCTTCTGGGGCAAGCGTTTCGCTGCAAGCATCTGCTGATTCTGGCTGGCTTTTTCAAAAATGGGAAGACGATTCTGTTAATTCAAG
>CAZINP010000007.1:0-1886 GCA_964540635.1 uncultured Gammaproteobacteria bacterium | reverse complement strand
TCAACCAGCACTAGCCGTGAAATTATAATGGATGAGAATAAGAGTCTAGCCGCTTATTTTTATGAACTAAGCTATATTATTTCTAACCCCGGTCCGGGCACAGAAGATGATGACAATGATAATCAGCAAGACTCAACAGACGAAACAAGTGGGGACGACCAAGATCAGGGCGAAGACAACGAACAAGAGTCTAGTGATAATAGTGTCGCTATTTTGCCTGTCCAAGGTTTTGGCGTTTATGACATAGGCGACTCAAAATTGTGGTTGGTCTGGAAAAACCCAACATTTGAAGGTTTTGCCGGCGTAAAGATTTATCGCAGCGAGGGCCAATTGCCAACAAAGTGGGACGACGGGGTCCTGGTTTATCAGGGATTAGGAGAAGAACACATTGATAAAAACGTTCCTGCCAAAAAGAGCTATTTCTATTCTATTGCGGCTTTTGCCGAGGGTGGAGAAAATTCCGAGCCTTCAATTTATCATATCGCCCTTGATGACAGGTCCACTTCGGACAATGAAGTGGTGGTAGGAGACGGTGATGATGGCAGTGACAATCAAATGGATGAAAATCAAGAAGAAGATCCGCCTGCTGGCCAAGAGGATGATAATGACGATCAATCAGATTATCAAGCGCCAATTAATCCGGTTTCTCCGGATGATACGTCAAATGATGATCAGGCCCAGGATTCGTCTGATAATAATACCGTCCTAGAGGCGACTACTGTTAATGAAGATCAGGATACGACCGGTATTGGTGTTTCAAAAACCGAAATTGTTGAGGTAAAAAATCAAAACAGTGCGATTGATTTATTGGAAAAATTAAAGCCTTTGGTTTTAGGAATTTCCAATAACCCACAGCTGAAAGCGGTCAATAAAGTTGTAGCCCCGGTTTTGATATTAAGTGCTTTAGCCAATGTTTTTAGCGCTTTTTCTCTTTTTAATCTTTTGGCTTATTTGCGTTATTTCTTTAGTCAGCCCGCTTCGCTTTTATATCGATATAAAAGAAGAAAATGGGGCGTGGTTTATAACGCCTTAACCAAGCAGCCCATTGATCTGGCAATTGTTCGTTTATATAGCAAGGGCGATAATCGATTAGTTCAATCGGCAGTAACCGATAAATTCGGCCGTTATCATCTGCTTACCGAGCCTGGCGAATATTATTTAACCGTTGTTAAGCCGGGTTATAATTTTCCCACTCAATTTTTAGGGGATCAGGATCAGGATATATCATACCTTGATCTTTATCATGGCAAGAGTATTCAAATTAAAGATAATCAAAATGCCATAAATCAAAACATCCCGATTGACCCGGAAGAAAAGGTTGTGCCGTCAAAAAATATTTTATTGTTTTACTATCTCAGAAAAATTCAAAAAATATTTGCTTTTTCTGCGGTTGTTCTGGCTTTGGTTTCATTAATAATTGATCCAGGCAAAACCACCGCAATATTTTTTGCGATTCATTTAACGCTTTTTGGTTTATTTTATCGGCTTGGTTTTCAGAAGATGCCAAAAAGCTGGGGTCGGGTCTATGATTTATTATCCAAAAAACCGCTTGGCAATGCGATTGTTAGAATTTACGACAAGAAATACAATAAGCTTTTGGAGACGCGGGTTGCAAACAAATCGGGAAATTACGCGTTTTTAGTCAATAATAATTTATTTTATCTAACCGCGGAAAAACCCGGCTTTAATCAGTATAAAAGCCAAGATATAGATTTAATTGGCAAAAAAGACCAGTCAATGGTTGCCATGGATATCGGTTTGGCCAAAGGCTAATCCTTGATTTTTCTTAAGTTTTAGATTATAATAGATATCACAATAAAATAGCGCCATTTTCGGAAAAGGGGAAAGAATTCCCCTGTGTTTTGCTATGAAAAATTAATAAAAAT
>CAZINP010000006.1:55657-58762 GCA_964540635.1 uncultured Gammaproteobacteria bacterium | reverse complement strand
AACCAAATCTTTTGAATATACTTCACGCTCTGCCAAAGTCAATTTCATTAAAGCTGATATTTTTTTTGCTAAAAGTTCCGGTTCGTCCTTTTTAGTCTTAAAAATTTCAGGTAAAATGTTTTCAAAGCTGGTATTGGCAGTGATTACCAAACACCCGCACGCCATCGCTTCCAAAACCGCTTTGTCAACACTGCCGGTGCCGCTCATATTGATAAATAAATCAGATTGTTGCAAATAGGCGGGAACTTCATGATTGGGCTTTGAGCCAAGAAAGGCTATTTTATCATTAAGTCTTAAATTATCAACCATCATCTTTAAATTTTCAAAATATACTTTCTGAGAAGCCAGGCCCGGCTCGCCAACGATGATTAATTTCAAATTATCTATCCCCTGTTTCGATAAAATATCAATGGCCTTGATCATTGACTCATAGTCTTTAGTGGGAGAAATTCGGCCAATGCTGATAATTTTAAAAATTGTTTGATCTTGTTTTTTTGCCGGTTTAAAAATTTCCAAATCAATCCCGTGGCCGGTTGAGACCAATTTTTCGGTTTTTAAGGGAAAACTTTCCTTTGTAGCGGAAAGAATTTTGTCTGATAGCACAAGCATTAATCTTAATTTCAAATCCGCTTGAGAATGCATATACCAACTAATTACTTTTTTACGGCTTAATTTCGCCACTACTGCAGCTAAAATAGTATAAATCGGCATTTGATGGCAAAAAACACCATCGACCTTTTTAATATTCTTAAATAATAATCGATAAAACTTAAAAACCTTAATAATCTTGTTGCCTTTAGTAGGCAAATGAAAAACTTTAATATTTCCGGAAAAACCGGATGAATCACCTTCTTGCCAACTGATTACTCTAAGCTCTTGGACGTTTTCACCAATTTTTTTTACCCAATTATAAATAAAACCGGCCAAATGCTCGTTTCTGTCAACTTTTCTGGTGATCATTAACAATTTCATCTATTTAATGCCAAAAACATTAAAACCACTAACAACATTATTATTAGGTCGTTTTATCAATTTATCAAAAAATCTCGCCAAAAAAACGGTATTACGGGATATTTTTCCAGGCAATAAATTATTTAACGTTTCAATCGGCCCTCTAAGCTTCTCGTATTCTAAATCATGAAAATCACGCAATAGATATTTAACACCATCAATAGTAAAGCGATAAAAATCATTATAATAGCCTTTCATTGGGTGATAATAATACAAAAACGGCACAAAAATATAAACGAATCCTCCGGGCTTAAGAACACGATAAATTTCTTCACATGCTTTTATGGGGTTTTCAACATGCTCTAGAACCGCAATGCAAATAATGGCATCAACGGAATTGTCTGCCAGAGGCAAATTATGAATATCACCAACAATATCTGGATGATAATCAGCAACCTTGTCCAACACTTTATAATCAACCTCGCCAAGATATTCTTTCAACCAAAAATTTTCCGATTGTTCACGATTATTTTTCAATCTATCAATTCTTAATCCACCACCAATATCAACAATAACCTTTTTCTCGGAAAAGATTTTTATTAATTTTTCTCGGCTGAATTTATTTTTCATTGATCAGTTTTTGCCAAAGGTTAATTATTTTTTCAGTATTATCCGAAAACTTTTCCAGCGCCATTTTTTTCCCTTGCTCCCCCATTTTTTTTGCCATTTCCTGATTTTGTAAAAGATAAATTACTTTTTCGGCCAGAGTAGTATAATCACCGATTGGAACTAAAAACCCATTTATCCCGTCTTCGATTATTTCTTTGGCACCGGTCGTGGCTGTGGAAACTACCGGTTTGCCGCAAGCATTCGCCTCAATTAAAACTTTACCAAAGCTTTCTGATTTTGAACTTAAAACAACGACGGTTGAATCAAGATAAGCATTAATTAAAAAATCGGAAATTTTGGTTGGCTCAAATACAATTTTCATATCATCCGGCATATTTAAACCATATCTCTTAAAAATTTTTTCACGACTTAAATCTGCGCCAATCTGATAAAAACAAACATTTGGCATTTTTTCATAAACACTCACGAAAGAACTAAATAACGTTTTATAATCTTTAACCTCATCATCTCTACCAACATGAAGTACAATTGGAATATCTTCATCAATATAATATTTAACGCCCGTTTCCTCTCTATACTTTTTTACTTCATCCCAATACTGATGAGAAAATCTTTTTAAATTTACAGGCGTAGAAATAACATTGATTTTTTCTTCTTTTATACCAATGGCCAATAAACCCTCTTTTTGCCCTTTACTCATTACCCGAATTGCATCAGATTTTGATAAAACCAGAATCTTTGCCAAGCGCAAAAGCAAACCTTTGTAATCACCGTGCAAGTGAACCAATAATTTTGATTTGTATAATTTTTTCAAACTGACACCAAGCAAGCCGGTTAAAAAAGGCTCTTGAGTGATAATCAAATCATAATGATTTTGTTCAAATAATTTTTTGGCGATTTTCTTTGCGTCAAAATAATAAGCTAATTTGCCGGCGGAATTAGTCGGATAAGCCGTGACAGTTTCTGAAATTATATTTTCCTCAAAACCGGTTTTGGAAAATACCACGACATCCAAACGCTCAACAAATTCGCCATATTTTTTATGGCGCTCAATTACATCACCAAGCTGTCCCCTGCCCAATAAACCCTTATCAATTGAAATCATTAAAACTTTCATACAGATTGCAAGGCTAAAATCGTTTCATTAATCATATTTTCAAAAGTGAATTTTTCTAGTTTAATTCTGGAAGCATCAATAAAACTCTGCGCTAACTCCGGTTGGGAATAAATTTTTAAAATCGCCTTTTTTAATTCTTCTTTATTATTATATTCCACCAAGAAACCATTTTTATTATTTTCAATCAACTCCGGATTACCGCCGATATTCGTAGTTACTATTGGCACTTCAGCGGCCATTGCTTCTAAAATGGTGTGCGATAACCCTTCGTAGCCGGTGTTTAAAACAAAAACCCCGGCTGCGAATAATTCGTTTATTAATTTCTCGTGGGTGATATTATCAATGAAAACTTTTTCTTTTAAATTTAATTCATCTATCAATTCTTTCAACTTATTCTTATCAGGACC
>CAZINP010000006.1:37614-55557 GCA_964540635.1 uncultured Gammaproteobacteria bacterium | reverse complement strand
AAGTTTCATATCTCTTGAAAGATTTTTTTTATTTTTTGAGAAATCGGTTCCCAGTCGTAATTTTGCATCACCAAATTTTTGCCGTTTACTTTAATCTTTTCATACAATGCTTGATTGGAAATATATTCATTTATCCTTAAGGCCAGATCTCGCGGATTAGCCACCTCGGCAAATAATCCGGTCTCGCCCTCTTTCAAAAAATCCGGGATACCGCCGACTTTTGTGCCGATCACCGGTACGTCAGCTGCCATTGATTCTAAAAATGCCGAGCCCAAACCTTCGGAACGTGAGGTGCGAACAAAAATATCAGAAACTTTTAGATAACGAGGCAAATCGCGCTGATTAACATAGCCAATAAATAGAATTTTGTGCTTAACGCCCAGCTCTTGAGCCAAAGCCCGCAACTTGGTTTCCAGCTTGCCAACACCGATTATCATTACCTTAATCGGCAAATCTTTTATCGCTTTAATTAAAGTATCAATCCCGTTTTTATAGACCAGCCGCGAAATGGTGGTAACTACCCTTTCGTCATCTTTTATACCTAATTCCTGGCGAAATTCATCAAGATATTTTTGATCAAATTCTTTGGCAAAATTTGTCAGGTCAACACCGTTTGGAATAATTTCCATTTTACCTTTATAGCCCATTTTTTTAGCTCTAGCGGCTAA
Source organism: uncultured Gammaproteobacteria bacterium (assembly GCA_964540635.1). Lineage (GTDB taxonomy): Bacteria > Patescibacteriota > Patescibacteriia > Buchananbacterales > UBA6539 > 02-FULL-45-11b. The sequence continues at coordinate 54,889 of CAZINP010000006.1, read as the reverse complement.
AAAATGGCTGATCGGTTGGATAAAATCAGCCCGACGATAAATATTTTTATACGCTTTGCGCATAAACCAAGTTCGACTCCAAATTCTCAAAAGCGAATCGCCTTCTTGCAAGGTAAGCAAATATTTTACTTCGGGGAAATTCTTTTTGAATTTTTGAACGACCAAACCGGATTGATTGGCCATCATCGCCCAAATTACATCGTATTTTTTTTGACGATGCAATTCTATTGCTTTTTTATAAGCCTGAAAGGGAAACAAATATTTTGAAATCAAGCCCTTACCTATGCGATAGACATTAATATTTCCGATCATTTCATTTTCTTTTTGCTTGCCGTCAAGGTTAACCGTTACCATATCAAAATCAATATCGGGAATTCTGTCGGTAATTTCTTTAACGGCAATTTCCGCGCCACCGACAAACGGCAAATACGCCAACGAAACTATTAAAACTTTCATATTAAACTACAAAGTTAAATACTTAAACCCGGCCGCTTCGGCTTCCTGTCGAGAGTTTTGTCCCTTGATATCAAATAAAATGGAATCAACGGAGCAAACCTTTTTTAAATTCAGTAAAGAATATTTTTCTTCCGATTTAAAAACTTTATGCGGAGAAAATATTATTATGGCATCAAAATTTTTGTCTTTGGGTAAATCAGATAAGATTTCTATTCCAAAATAATTTAGATGCTCTCTTTTTTTAACCACCGGATCAATTCCCCAAACCGCACTTCCCTGCTCTTTTAGAGCATCGGCTAATTCCTTAGCTTTGCTGTTTCTGGTGTCAGGCACATTTTCTTTAAACGTCAGCCCTAAAATTAAAATGTTTTTTTTGCCGGCAAGCTTTGAAGCAACAAACCCGGGCATTGATTCTGTCACTTTACGCCCGGCTAAGATAACTTGTGATTTATAACCAAGCTTTTCGGCTTTGTAAGTTAAGTAATACGGATCAACATCAATACAGTGACCGCCAACCAAGCCCGGCGTGTATTTATGGAAATTCCACTTGGTTCCCGCGGCCGCCAAAACATCGCGCGTGGCGATACCCATGCGATCAAAAATCATCGATAACTCGTTCATCAAAGAAATATTCAAATCACGCTGAACGTTTTCAATTACTTTGGAGGCTTCAGCAACTTTAATGCTTGGCGCACGATGAACCTGAGTAAACGAGCTGTAAACACCGGCAATCTTTTCTAAAGATTCTTCATCGCTGCCGGAAACAACCTTAACAATTTTATCAATTGTATTTACCTTGTCACCCGGGTTGATGCGCTCGGGAGAATAACCCAATTTAAAATCCTGATTAAACTTCAAGCCCGACTCTTTTTCCAAAATCGGCAAACAATCTTCTTGGGTGCAGCCGGGGTAAACCGTACTTTCATAAACAACAATTGCCCCCTTTTTCATATTTTGTCCGACAATTTTTGAAGCGGACAAAACCGGATTTAAATCGGGCAATTTATCTTTTGTTACCGGCGTTGGGACGGCGACAATAATAAAATCAGCGGCCTTGATTATTTTTGGATCAAAAGAATATTCAATCTTAAAATCCGACAAACCCTGCACCTCGCCGGTTTCATCAAAACCGTTTTTTAAATCTTCAATCTTCTTTTCGTTAATATCAAATCCAGAAACTTCATAATTTTTTGAAAGAAGGCAGGCCAGGGGCAAACCCACATAGCCCAAACCGACAACGCAAATTTTCAAATTATCGGGCATAATTTATAATTCATACTTATAATATTTTTTATACCAATCAATAAAGTTAGTTAAGCCAATTGTAATATCAATTTTTGGCTCCCAATTAAGTTTTTGTTTGGCCTTAGTTATATCAGCAAACGTTTCCAAAACATCTCCCGGCTGCATGGGTAAAAAATCTTTCTTGGCTTGCCGGCCAAGCAATTCTTCAATAATCAAAATGAATTTATTTAATTCAACCGGATGATTATTTCCTAAATTATAAATTTCATATCCTTGACAATTATCCAAAGCCAAAGTAATACCGCGAGTTATATCATCAATGTAGGTAAAATCTCTTTTCATTTTGCCCTGGTTGTAAACTTCAATCGTCTTATCTTGCAAAATATTTTTGCAAAATTTAAAGTAAGCCATATCCGGCCGACCCCACGGACCGTAAACCGTAAAAAATCTCAACCCAACCACATTCAGGCCAAAAAGATGATGATAAGCATATGCTTGAAGTTCATTGGCTTTTTTGGTAGCCGCGTATAAAGAGATGGGTCGATCAACCGGGTCTGATTCTGAAAATGGGATTTTCTCATTGCCGCCATAAACCGAAGACGAAGAAGCAAAAACAAAATCTTTGACCTGAAATTCTTTGCATAAATCCAAAAGATTTTGAGTGCCAACAATATTTGAAGCAATATACGTTTGCGGATAATCAAGCGAATATCTAACGCCGGCTTGGGCGGCCAAATGACAAACTTTATCAAATTTATTTTCTTGAAAAACTTGTTTAAGTCCTTGCTTGTCAGCAATATCAAGTCGATAAATTTTAAAGTTATTTTTTAAAAAATCTTTAGCCCTGTCTTCCTTAAGCTGAGAGTCGTAGTAATCATTAAAATTATCAATGCCAACAATCTCATCCCCTCTTTCGGCTAAAGCTTTGGCCGTATGAGAACCGATAAAGCCGGCAATTCCGGTTAATAAAATTTTTGCCATATCACCTCAAATTTTGACTAAAAAATCGGCACCGGCCGTCTTATCTAAATACTTATAATTTAGCCAAAATCAAACTTGATTATTAATTCAATATACCTTATTATTATTATATAAATTTGAACTTTGGTCAAGTTAAAAATGCGCTGAAAAAAATCAATATTTCATTAAAATTTAGATCAAAAAATATATAAAAAAATGGCTAAAATAAGCAAAATATTATACATTGTAACTCAATCGGAATTCGGCGGCGCCCAACGCTATGTTTTTGATCTGGCCACAAATTTACCAAGGGAAAATTTTGAGATTGCGATTGCAGCGGGTGGTAACGGTTCACTGTTTGAAAAGCTAGGCTCAAAAGACATTAAAACCTACAAGCTAAATTATCTAATCAGATCAATTAATCCAATTTACGATCTAATTGTAATTTTTGAAATATTAAAACTGCTCATAAAATATAAACCGGACATTATTCATCTTAATAGTTCTAAGGCTAGTATTGTCGGCTCATTCGCTTCGGCGCTTTATCGAATAAAGAAAAAACATAAATTAATCTATTCCGTCCATGGTTTTGTTTTTAATGAACCTCTGCCAAAAGTGATTAAATATTTTTATTATCTAGCCGAGCGCCTTAGTGCCATTTTCAAAGACAAACTGATTTTTATTTACCAGGCAGACATGGATAAAGCGGCAAAAATTAAAGTTGCATCTCCTGAAAAATTTGAATTAATTTATAATGGAGTAGAAAAAATTGATTATTTGCCGAGAGATCAAGCCAGAAATGAACTTAAATTACCAACGGATTCACTGATTATTGGTAATATCGCCAATTTCTATCCCACAAAAGGTTTGCCATATTTGGTCAAAGCGGCCGGAATTGTTTGCCAAAAGATTCCCAATGCGATTTTTGTTTTAATTGGCGACGGATTAGAAAGGAAATCAATTGAAGCGGAAATAAAAAAACTGTCACTTGAAAATAAATTTTTATTATTGGGGAAAATTGATCAAGCACCAAAACTTCTCAAAGCTTTTGATATTTTTGCTTTATCATCGGTCAAAGAAGGCCTTCCCTACTCACTCTTAGAGGCAATGCAAGCCGGCCTAGCTTGTGTTGCAACAAGTGTTGGCGGCAACTCTGAAATCATTACCAATGAAAAAAACGGTTTATTAATAAAACCCGCAAACGAAATTGATCTGGCTAATGCCATTTTTAATCTGGGACAAAACGACATACTTCGAAAAAATATTGGCCGACTGGCTGAAATTGATACCCCGCAAAAATTCAGCCTGGAAAAAATGGTTAGCAAAACGATTGATATTTATCAAAAATAAAAAAATGACCCCGATGGGGTCATTTTTTTATTTAACTTTATTCAATTTTGTAATTCCCGACCTTGACCTCGGCAATAAATTGATCAACCTGCGCTGAAATATCGGGGCTTATTTTTTTTACTTTTTCGGCAGTTTGAATAGATAAATCGTTCTGGCCCGCATAAGCATAGGTAATTGATAAACTAATCAAGTTATCAATATTACTTTCATCAAGCCGGCTCAATTTTTCCGCAAAAATAACGGCTGAGTCATACCGTTGGTTATCAACCGCAAGCTGAAAAAGTCTTTTGAGGCTGCCGGGGGTTTGGTATGCCACTTTTTCTTCATCCATTTGCTTGATTACTTCTTTTACCTTATCCAAATTATTGGTATTTAAATAAAGCATCACCAAATCAATATGCGTTTCAACCACTTTTGGATTAAGTTCAATTGATTTTAAAAGCAATTCTTCGGCCTGTTTGGCTGATTCGTCGGCTAAATTCTGCGCTCCTTCGTGCTTATAGTAACGATAAAGATAAACATAAGTATAACCGGCTTCGCGATAAATCTGAGGCCTGGTTGGCGAAAATTCTTTAATCTGATTAAAAATTTCAAGTGATCTATTTAATCTTTCCACTTCTTTTCCGGGAATAGAAGCGAAGGTATAATTATAGTGCCTCATAGCAACCAGATATGACATCGTATCATTTGGCGAGAGCTTCATAAGCCTTTCTGTCTCCTGATCGGACTCCAATAAAATTTGCTTCTCTTTTTCTGGCAAAACTCCCGCATCAACAAAATGATTGCCCACAAATTCACTGTAATAAATTAAAAACTCAGGCGTACCGTAAGTATTAAGCGCAATGGCTTCTTTATAATCAGCCAAAGCCTCATTAAAATCATCTGCGTTTTGAGCTTTTGTCATGGCCGATAGGGCTAGAGCCGAAGCTTTTGCAGGCTGAATATTCACTCTTTCTATTACAAACCAGCCTGAAATCAGAGCTGGAACAAAAAGTATCCATAAAAATTTTGGACTCAACTTTTGTTGATTCCAATCATAATTTTTATCTAAAACGGCAAAAAACGACCAAGCAAAAATCAAGACAAAATAAGTCGTTAATGTTTCAAAAACAAACAAATTTTGAACAAAAAATGCGACAATTAAACTGCCAAAAACCAATAATTCTTTTTTACCCTCCCCTTTCTTTTTGATAAATAAGTAAATCGGATAAAACACTAAAAACAAATAAGCCACTAAACCCAAAATTCCGGTGGTTACAATTTTATCAACCAAAACATTGTGGGCGCGATCAAACCAAACTTGAGAACCTTCGTCTTCGTAAACAGCCGGCGGAAAATATAAATCAAAAGCACCGGTAAAGTTTTCCAAACCATACCCAAGGACTGGCTTGTGCGTCCACGCCTTTAAGCCCGCTTCCCAGGCCAATAAACGATTTCTGGTTGAACTGTCATTTAAGGAAATTGAAGCCAAGCGCTGCAGCACAGGAACATTTTTTACAAAATCACTCTGGCGGCCAAAATATAAACCGACAGAAAATATAATAAAGATTGAGACCAGTGAAACAGCAAAATATTTAACGTATTTATTCTCTCGATAGTTAATCAATAAAAGCAAAGCAGCAAAACCAAGACCGGCAATCAGGCCAAGCATGGCGCCACGAGTCAAGGTTTTTATCAACAGATAGGAAAAAAGTAAAAATAAAATTACATAGATTGCTTTATAATATTTTTCCTTTCGCTGAAAAAACATATACGCCGCAAACGCTATTTCAAAAAGCAAATAAGCGGCAAAAAAGGCCGCGTTGCCTAAAAGTCCGGAGATTCTTATTCCACCCTCACTTGAAACGTTAAACCAAGAGAAAACTTGGGCCAAGCCAAACAAAGACATAACAAAAGAAACGGCCAGCGAGATATCAAAAAATATAAGCCATGACTTCTTCTCCCTTAAGACATTGGTTAATACAAAAAAATAGGTCAGCAAATGTAGCCATAAAATTAAACCTTCGCTCCTTTCCAGGTCGCCCCAAAAACTCAAAGAAAAATTACGACCCAAAAAAGAAGAGATAAATGCTATAAAAATAAACCCTACCAATGCCAAGCCTAAAATACTAAAACGAGGTAAATACTTTTTATCTAAACACGCCAAAAGCAAATAAAGCAAAAAAATTATCTCAACGATTGCTCTGAATAAAAAGGCTCTCGGCGTGATATAGGGAAAAATTAACTGATTATTAATAAACAGAGGTAGGGCCAGAATTAAACCAAGGCCAAAAAAAATTGAATATTTTAGAATTGTTGAAATAGACTTAACCATAATTAAGATAAATATTAATCGTTAGCCGTAAAATTACGAATATTCTATTTCAATTCCGGAAAACGTTTAATTAAAGTGTTTGCTTGAGCTTGATCCAACTTCTGAACCTCGGCCAAATAACCTTTCGCCTTCTCTATGTTCTTGGTTGGCGTGTCGGCAAAAAACTCAACCAACTGACCGTAATATCTTAGTTTATTTGCTGAGTCATCATTGATTGCCTTCAAAACCAATGGTTCATATTTTTCCGTTCTGGTGCCGTCAGCATAACGGTAAAGATCCATTAAACCTTCAAAGGCGGTATTTGAATCTTTTTCAATTTCTAAAACGTAAAGGTAATAATACTCTGCTTGCTCGTAATCTTTTTTGAAATATAAATATAAACTTCCCAAATTGGCCGCCGGGACAGTATTATACGGGCCAACCTCCAAGGCTTTTTTGTAGGCCAAAGCCGCTCCATCTAAGTCGTTCAAATAATCTTTATAATAACCGAATTCGGTCCACAAATCCGATTTGGTTGGATCTTTTAAAATCGCTTCCTTGAGCTTGTATAAATTCTGAATGGCGGTTTCTACTTTTTCCTCACTGGCGTTTTCCGGCGGGGTAAATTTTTCTCGATCAATGGTTAGGATTTTACCAGCTTCTAGCTCGGTTTTAGTCGGAAAAATTTTGATTACTCCTTGCGATTGGTAGTACCACAAAATACCTAAAACCGCCAAAGCTAATACAGTAAGTATCAATAATATAATTACAATTTTCTTTAAATTTTTCATAGTTTATATGCTTTATTATTAATTAATTGTAATTACATTGTAAGCCAAAATTAGCCAAAAATCAACCCCGACCGCAGGAGCGGCCGGGGTATGATTTTTTATTCTAAATCGTGAAAGACGAATTAGAAGGTAACCTGAACAGCGGTGCTGGTGGCCTGTAGAACATCGGCATCGTTGTTGCCAGTTCTGACGCCATAACCATTGTACCACTGATCGGTGGTTTCGCCGGTTGAGGCGCTGGTGTTGCTAACCAAGTCGGACCAGACAAAATTGCCTTGTTCCAAAGCATTGTAAGCAGCAGCGGCCTGACCACGAACGCCAGCAGTGGTTGAAGTGGCAGTATCGCCCAACAATGAGGTGTTAGCCTTGGTGTTGGTGACGCTGGCAGCATTCTGACCAGTGATCTTCAAGTCAATGACGGCAGTAGCGCCGGAATTGATCTTCAAGTAGTTGTAAGTACCATCGGTGATGGTCTTAGTGATCAAGCGTTCGCTGGTGGTGTAGTGGGCCGGATCAGCTTTAGCCGAGATTTGACCATTTGACATATTGCAACCTGAATTGCTGCATTCAGACAAGTTCAGGTAAGCCTGGGTCAAGGTTAAACCAGCAGTGGTATTAACCGAGAAGGTCAAGCGGTATAAGCCGATGTCGCCACCGGTGGCAGTCACGCGAACTCTGGCGAGTGAGCCAGTAGGAGCAGTGCTGTCAACAGTCACAATCGGGTAAGCCTTGTTAACAATAACCGGGGTACCGGTGGTAACCGGGCTGGAAATTGTTGAAGCTTGAGACTGAACACCCTTGGCGGTGATTGAATCACCACCCCACAAACCGACTTTAACAGCCGAGTTTGATTTGGCGTTTGAAGAGGTGTAGGTGGTTTCAACCGGGTTGATTGTAGCCACTAAGGTAACCTGAACGCCAGTGTCGCCCTGAGGAACGACTAATTCACCAGTCTGCAAATTGACTAAGGTGCCATTTGTGGTGGCATCATAGCCGGATTGATTACCGATGATGGTGGTACCCTTCTTGACAAAAACCTTGCCAAAGTTTTCGGAACCGCCATTGTAGTTGGCTCCGTAGGTACCGCCGGTACCGGTGGTAGCACCGACACCAGCACCTTCGGTGTGAATGGTGAACTGGGTAACTTCAATATCTTCGTTGGTAGCCTGGAACAACATGTCAGAGGCTAAAACGCCGGTTGAGCCGCCATAAACGCGTCTAACCGGAGGAGTGCTCTTCTGAGTGATGGTCAAGGTACCGCTGGCTCTAACGGTCATTAAAGCGCCGTCATTGGCAGTAACGGTAACAGTAGCGGAGTTACCGGTAGTAGCACCGGTAGCGGTTATGCCAACCGATGAAGTGATGCCAAAAGCCTGAACCTCGCCGGCAGCTGAAGTGCCGTCATCATCGCCGTATAATTCAACGGAGACGGACTGACCCTTGGTGATAACCAAAGGAGTGGACAAGGCAAAGGTGGCAGTGGCGCTAGCACCAGCAGTAACGGTATTGACGGACGGATCCAAAGTAACGGAACCGCTCTTCAAAACCAAGTTACCGACTTTACCGGTGGAAGAAGATCTGATTGACAAAGCAGTCACGCGGATATCTTCACCGGAGTTGCTGGCATCCAAGGTCCATTTACCGAGCAAAATGCCCTTCTGGTTAACAATGTAGTTGCTGCTAACCATCTGTGAACTGCGAGTAACAGCTAAGTTAGCCGCTTTCACAGTCTGGAGGTTCATTTCAACGTCGGTAGCAGGAGTGATGCTTGAAGCAGTCTGGCTGCTAACCTGACCACGAGCAGTGATCGTGGTTGAAGGTAAGTAGACGTCAACTCTAACGGTGTCATTGGTGGTCCAGCCGCAGCTTAAAGCGACAGTACCAATAACTTTGTAGGTGTTAACACCAACCGGAACTGTAAACGAACCGGAGTAAGCAATGCGCTTGGTGGTGTCAGAAATGTCGTTCGGACCGGCAACGGTATTGCCGTTCTTATCAACAATCTTGACAGCGGTCAAGGCATCGGCCAAGCGGCAGGTGGCAGCGGAAGTTGAGGTGGCAAAATCCAAGCTCAAAGCGCTGACATCGAAAGCTTCACCTTTGGCTTCAATGTCAAAGGCACCCAAAACCTGTTCTGAACCAACGGTAATGTTACCGGCGGAAACAGTGTTGGATTTGGTAACTTTCAAAGTACCGGCAGCAATGCTAACGGAAACGCCTGATAATTCAGGAGTAGCTGAGCCAGCAATGGTAGCCGGGACTTCGTAGCCATAGGTAGTACCCTTGACTACGATATCTCTTTCCGAGTAAACGGCTAAATCAACCGTGCGGCCTGAACCACCGGCGACATCAGCCTTAACCTGGAACTGATATGATTGACCCTTAGGAATGGTAATGGTCGGGAAGGTGAAAGTGGCATAGCTGCCAGAAGTAACACCAGTGGCCAATTCAGTGCCATCGCGGTACAATTTGATGTTAGCCAAATCTGACCAAGAGGCGCTGCCATTCTGGTAGATCTTGACGGCGCTGACCTGCATATCTTCGGCAGAACCGGCAGTGATCTTGAATGATTGGAAGGTAAAAGCAGTCTTACCAACTTCAATGGTCTGACCGGCTGAAGGAGCATAAGCGCCAGCAGCAACGGTAGCAGTACCAATGGTGAGGGTACCATTTAATTGCTGGTAGTTACCTTCGATCGGTAAGGTACCGACAATAGCGGTTGAACCCATCAAGGTCAATGATTTCAAGGACAAAGTTGGGACCTGACCAGCATAAGAGGCTAAAGAAGAAGCCATGTTACCAGCCAAGATAATGGTCTTGGTGGTGCCGGCAGGAATAGTCATATCTTCGGTAAAGTTGGCTTCATTGATTGAAGACAAAGTTTTACCAACGCTATTAATCGGGGTCATGGTTGAAGCATCCAAAATATCAATGCTTGAGAAAGCATCGTTGACGCCCAAACCAGTTCTGGCTACTTTCCAGTCGGTGATGATAACATCGCCGTCAGCAGAAGCAGTCAAATTGATTTTGGTGAAAGCGATTCTCGCACCGCCAACAGCAATGCCGGCAGCCGGAGTATCAACCGCTTTTTCCACTCTCAAGCTGGTACCAGTCGGTACAACCGGAGTAGTGGTATTTCCTAAATTTTTATCAACTGAAATTGAGGTTGCAGCGGCCATGGCGGCAGCTTTGTCGTAATCGCCGGCAGCTGAAATGGCTGAACCGACAGTGTAGTTGACCCAGAATGAATCAGGAATATCCTGAACCATGGTTGCCCAGCTGTCGCCATATAAAGCTTTGGCAACGGCTTCTGAACCAATTTCTCTCAAGGTGCCATTAGCGGCAACCGCGTATACTTTCGGGCTGGTGGTGATTTTCACCAATTTGACGCCCGGTCTGTAGGTGACATTGCCACCAATCATGTAGGAAGCCAATTCAGTGGCGGAAACAATCTTCACGCCTGAAAAATCGGCATACCAGGTCTTATATGTTTTCTCATTTGGGAAAACATATCTCTTGCTGTCTGTACCAAGGTAGTAGACGGCCTTGCACGGATCGCTCGCGGTGGCGCCAGCAGCGCACTGCAACTTGATGAGATCACCAGTTGAAGCAGCAGCTACGGACAACGGCATGGCGAACAAGCCGATTGACCAGGCTACAGTTGTCAGAACAACAACGTAGGTTAATAATTTTTTCATTTAATTTTGTTCCTTTCTTGTCCACTAAACCATTTTTGGTTGGACAACCGCCAAAACTTTAGCTTTGACCGTTGAATTTTTTCAATCAAACAACCTCGATTTCCTAAACCAAGATCAACGCCTTTTACAGCCCGACCTTTGTCGAAATCAATTTAGGGAGATTGAGTCCCAATTGCTCCAAAAAAGATTCAATGAACTTATTACGCCCAACTAGAGACTAATTGGGACAAATAAATTTATTGATCTAACTTAGGTGTCGTTGTTTCGTTTTCGCCCAAAATATCTTCCAAACTATCACTTTGAGCTCCTTTGACTTGCCCCTCATCTGTAGCATTTTCTTTTTCAGCTAAGGTCGCTAAGTTCTGAGCAACCTCCTGAACCATCTTGGTTACCTCTGTCTGACTAGCAACCGCCTGACTCTTATCCAAGGCCGTGGCGAGGTCTTGAATCTTAGCATTTAAAGAAATTGCCATTTTAATAGTCTTCTCTTTGTCTGCATTGTCGGTTTGGCTGGCAATTTTAGCCACATGCTGATTAATGGCAGTCACATTGTTTTTGAATTCTTTAACCACGGTATTAATTTTTGCCTGCTTTTCTTCTTCACTGGCCGATTGAGATGAAGCGATTTTTTGTATCTCATTGACGCGCTTCTGAGCAAGTTCAATTTTTAACTCAACACTGTCTTGTTCATCAATAACCATGGCAGCGTGAGTTCTCTCTAAGGCCAACTTAACATTGTATAAGGGATTACCGGGCAAACTGTAAAAGGCAGCGTTAATTGTCAGGCTGCTGCTTAAAAATACGGCAAACAACAAAAACATCACAACCACCGGCTCTAAAGCTCTGGTTTTGAAAAGCTGAAAAAATAAACCAAAATAACCGGCCACGCCAACACCCATAGGTTCGGTTTGCTGAGCCGGTGAAATTTGATGAAGCAATAAGTCGCGATTAAGACTAACCCAGTCCTGTCGCGGCTTGACTTCATTGGCCAAATTTTTGATTTCTTTAATTAGCTTAGTGTTTTCCATTTTGATTAACCATTTCCTTGATGACGTTCAATGCCCGGTGTAATAGCACTCGGACCGAACCATTTGACTTATCCATAATCTTGGCAATTTCTTTGGTGGATAAGCCTTCAATATATTTTAGGACAATCACGTCCCGATATTCATCTTTAATTTTTTTAAGAATCAATTCCAGATTACTTAACTCAACCTTCGCTTCAATCTGACTCAATAAACTTTGCTGCCGATGATCGGGAATAAGCATTACAACTTCCTCTTCCTGAACCGACTCGCATCTTGACTTGGATCGATAAAAATCAACAACAGAGTTTCTGGCAATCTTATAGACTAGGGCTCTAAAATTTTCAATCACATCTTCCGTCTCGGTTATATAAGTCCAAACTTTCAAAAAAACTTCTGAGGTCAAATCTTCGGCGTCCTGCTGACTGGGAACTTTAAAATAAATAAATCTGTATATAGGCGTAACGTACAGATCGTATAGTTTAGCAAACGCATCCGGATCTTTTTTCTTGAGTCGCAGTAATAATAGGTTGTCCTGAAAATTTGTTGATTGCATTAAATATGACGTAAAAATAAGGAAAATGTTACAGTTTTGATGTTTTATATTACATTTTTTTGGGTAAAATGTCAATCATTGAGTAAGGCCATTGGTATTGACAAATATACAAAATATTGGTAAAATCAAACAAATTGTCTAGACCATTGTAGACTTTTTAAAAAATATATTAAAAATTTGGCCTAAATCAATCATTAAATATACGATTAAAAATAACAAATATGTCCAACGTAATTCGTGTTTCCGTCTCTGAAGCGGCCAGGCTCTTTGGAGTCGAAAGTAAAACAATTCGCCGAGCCATTAAAGAAGGCAACCTAAAATACATTGTAGTTCAAGGAAGGTACAAAATCAATTTTGAAAGCTTGCTAGAATGGTCGCAAGGAAAAACATCCGTCAGAAACAAATTAACCCAAAATGGCATCGGACAATATGTTGATTCCTGGAGAATAAAAAATAAACTTTACTCCCCTTCTCCACAGTTGATTGTCAAAAAATCGGAGAAGACAAAGACGGTCAATTAAACTGACCGTCTTTTATATTTAGAAACTATTTTTCCAGCGTTCCCAGTTTTACTTTTAGATTCTGCGTTTTACCGTCACGCATAATTGCCAAATCAATTTCGCTGTCCGGCTTATACATTTTTACCAAATCAGATAAAGAAGTATTTTTATCAACCAACTGACCATCAACTGAAATTATTATATCTTTTAATTTAATGCCGGCCAAAGCCGCGGGTGAAGTCGCTTTGGGCGCTGCCCAAACTAAAGCACCTTGAGATTGATTCTGCGCCAAGCCGGCATCAATCCCCCAGGCATAAGCCAAATCAACATAACTTACTCCCAAGTAAGGTCTTATAACACTTCCGCTGCGCAAAACTTCCACCACCACGTTTCTAAAATTATTAATCGGCACAGCCGTCAAAACATTAGCATCCTTGCCGGAATCAGAAACAACACCTACAACTTCCCCAGCCAGATTAACCAAGGGGCTGCCAACAAAAGCCGGCTTAAAAGTGTCTGCCAATTGTATTTGCTTGGTATCCTTGTCCGAACTCAAAACCAGATCAGTTTCTTTTGTTCGGCTTATGTATTCACTGTTTTTAACATTGGAAACCAAAGTGTCTCCGGAGAAATTCAAAGTCAGGGCCAAAAGGCCGGCGGTAACTTCATCTGAATCACCCATGGAAATTACCGGCAGATTTGTGGCATTGATCTTCAATAAGACAATTCCAGTCTGACTATCAACTATAAATTTAGCTACATCGTAAGATTTATTACTGTAAACAACAGACAACTGTTCTTTTTTAAGAGACTGAAGCTGGCTGCCGGCGGTAAAAATCCAGCCGTCACTTGTCAAAATACTTCCGGTGCTTATCATCTCATTGGTTAAATAAACCTTTTTCAAACCATCAGCGCCGGCGGTTTTTTTATGATAAACACCAACCAAAGTTGGATATACTTTTACAACCGAATTATTAACTTCAAAGTCTTGCTGAATCCCTAAAAATTTCTTAATCTTTTTTAACTCCGGAACAATTTGAGAGGTGTTTTGAATATCATCTAAATTAAAAATGCCGAAATCTTGTTGCCAAGGATTAATGTAAACGTCTGAAAAAATTTGGCCGACCACGCCGGCGGAAAACCCAAAAATCATAGCCAAAATTACTGTCTGCGAAATCAGACCTTTGCTTTCTTTTTTAAATAAAGATTTGAAAAAATTCATATTCCTAAAACCATTTAGCTGTTAATAATATAACAACAGCGCTAATTAAACTGATTAATAAATAACGATAAAAAACATTTTTATTTTTTATCTCCAAAAGCCAATTGCGAGAAATTCCGCTTACGGCATAAAAAGTTAGGGCCACCAACAAACCGCTGACATAAACACTGGTAGGTAGATAGCTAGCCGCCAAATAAACCTGGCTGGAGACTAAACCAATAACTAAAATATATGGCCATCCCACAGCCGTAGTGGTAGAGCTGGCCCAAACAACCTGACTGGAAATAAGCAAACTAATTACAAAAAACAAACCGGCCAAAAGCCAAAAATTCACATTCATAAAAAGAATCAAGCTATAAAAACCACTGGCCAGCAAATAAACAGCGATAAGATTTAGATGAATGGTCATATTCTCTAAAGAATATGGCTCATATTTGGGCCGAAAGTTAAAGCGCAAGAAAACCACCTGCATATAAGCCCAAAATAAAACGGCAAAACCGACAATGAATAACTGTTTAACCAGGCGGCCTTCCAAAAAACTAAAAAACAAAAGACCGCCGACAAAAAACATAATCGGTGTAATAATGTAGTTCCAAAATTTATTAATCTTTACCTCACGACCGGTCAAATGCCAAATAGTCGCAATAATTAAAAGTAAGGCCGCCGGGGCAAAAAACCAAATAAGCTTTGGGAAAGATATTACCTCTTCAAACAAAATAAAAACCGCCAAAGCAACAACCCAAGAAATGTAGGAATTTAATTTATTCATTTTATTTTTTTACTGAATCTGAAATCGCCGATAAAACTTTTAGCAAATTTGCCATCTCCACTTTAGCAATAAAGTCTAGACGTCCATCATATAAATTGAAATCTTTAATTTGGACAATCTGATTAACGGCTTCGGCGGTTTTGGGATCTGACTTAAGAAACTTGCCCACAAATGGCTTAAGGACAAATACCGGGACTTTAAAATTACCGATTTTATACTCAACCAAATCAAACCTCAAAGATTCTTTTTCCATATAAGGTTTAATTTTAATGGTCAAATTTGCTCGATACGGTTCAAGCTGATAGGCAAAAAATTCAATATAGTCGGGTGTAATAACAATCTGAGCGTTTTCGGCAAACTTGCCGGATTTTTGGGTTAAGGCCCGACGAAAAATATAAGTTAACTCTTTCTCGCCAAAGGCAAAATTCAATAAACCTTCTTCTTGACTGCCGGTTACCTTTAAATTATCCGGATCCGGCTGGTAATCGCTTGGTACGTCCAAGACTCGGGTTGGCATCGGCACTCTATAAAAAATTGAAGAGAATACCGGCACTTTAACAATTCCAGTTTGAGCTAAAACAACAGTCGCACCAAATACCAAAAAAACGATCAAGGCCGCCAAACCAATTAAAATTTTATATCTAAGGGAAATCTTTTTATTTTTTTTCTCTTCCTGATTTTTTGGTTTAACCTCTTCTCTTTCCTCTGTATTAATTTCGTTTTTTTTGATTATTCTGGCCATAATTTATTTAATAAATGAATATTGACTTGCTAATTCGTTAATTTTTTCCAAACCGGAATCAATCTTGGTTTGATCGCCAGAAAATTGGCCCTGCTCGATTTCATCCAAAGAAATAACTAACTTCAAATGCAAGTCCAGGTACTGACTTGGTGTTTTTAGGTCTAAAATTGCTTCTCTGGCCTCAGCTGCTTGGTTTGTTTGCCAAAATTCAGCCATTGCTTCTTTGACCGACTTTTCATAATTTTGAGTCAGCGTCTCTTGGTCAATTACCTCTTCGGGAGAAACGTTGACATTATTGTTTTGATCTTGATTATCCGGCAATGCGCTTTTAGCACAGCCACTGAATAAAATTGTCAAAACCGCCAAGGTGATAATATTTCTTCTCAACATAGAATAAATAATTTTAAATTAAAAAGAAGATAACAACAAAACAAGAAATGCCGACCAACATTAATGCCAATATTGCTGATATGGCCGCGGCCAGACCTTGAGTAAAATTCTTATTTAAAAATAAATAAAGCGGATAACCAAAAACAAACAAACCGGAAACACCGGCACTAACCACAAAAAGGAAAAGTATCAAAAGAAATCCGGCCATAGGAAAAACCAACTCGGGCTTGGACTGATCCATCGTCCAAATCAATGTGACAACAAGACCAATATAAAGGGCCTCCGCTAGACCGCCCAATAAGCCAAATTTTATTGCTTTTAAATTTTCTTTCATAAATATATTCATATTAAAAAAACATCTCGCCCTTGCCCTTTTCCATTTCAATCCAATTGTCATTAGGCTCATCATATTTATAAACGGTTAATTTGTGGGTTTTTTCCGTGTCCGAATACTGATACTCAACCGTTGCCTGGCTACCAATGCGTTTTGAGCCAAAAGTTTTTTTGCCAAGAACCAACGGTCGGCTGGTGTACTCAAGGCGCATTAAACCAAGCGGACCCTTAAACTCAATTATTTCAACTTCCCCTCCCCCGTCTTCTTCGGGCAAATCAGAAACCTCTTGTTTCAAAATGCCAAAGTTGTCTTTAATCATTCCGACAATTTCTTGCCATCTTTCTTGAGTCATAGGTTTTATCTTAATAATAAGTATCTAATGTTTCGCCAATACCGCCACGATTTTCATAAGTTTGGCGATCAATTATTCCCTGGTCATAAAGTCTTCTTAAGCACGAACGCATTGTAATCATACCCTCTTTGCGGCCAGTCTGCATCAAAGCCGGAATATGAGCTATCTTACCTTCTCTGATTAAATTGGAAATGCCGGGGGTATTAATCAAAATTTCTCTGGCGACAATTATTCCGCCTTCTCTTTTTGGCACTATTTGCTGACAAACCACCGCGCGCAAAACTTCTGATAATTGGACCAATATTTGCTTTTGCTGTCTGGCCGGAAAACTGTCAACAATGCGCTCAATAGTTTCGGCAGCATTATTGGTGTGCAAAGTTGATAGAACCAAATGGCCGGTTTCAGCCGCTGTTAGGGTGGCCGAAACCGTTTCCAAATCCCTCATCTCGCCGACCATAATCACGTTCGGATCCTGACGCAAAGCCTGCTTGAGGGCCTGATGAAACGAATTGGTGTCTCGGCCGATTTCTCGTTGCTCAATAATACTCTGAGCTTCTTTGAAAATAAATTCGATCGGATCTTCAATGGTAAT
>CAZINP010000006.1:33186-37514 GCA_964540635.1 uncultured Gammaproteobacteria bacterium | reverse complement strand
CAATAATACTCTGAGCTTCTTTGAAAATAAATTCGATCGGATCTTCAATGGTAATAATATGAGCCTTGCGCTCATGATTAATCAAATTAATCAAAGCCGCCAAGGTGGTTGACTTACCCGAGCCGGAGGGGCCGGTAACCAAAACCAAACCCTGATTTAAATGACTCAAACGATACAGAGTTTCGTCAAACCCAATGTCCTCCGGCGAGGGAATTTTATCCGGAATCACTCTGGCCGAAAGTCCAATCTGACCTTCCTGAGAATGAAGGTTGACACGAAACAAACTGCCATCTAAATTCAAGGCAAAATCAACTCCCTTATTAGATTTATACTCGCCCACTTCGGTTTCTGACATCAGAGGGAAAATTGACTCCTCAATCTCTTGTGAAGTAATCTTTTTTTGGTCAATTTCCTGAAGCGCACCCTCAACCCTCAAGGTTGGCGGATTGCCCGCAATCAAATGAATGTCTGAAGCGTTTTTTTCCAAAGCGATTTTAAAATATTTTTTTATGTCCATAAGTGTTGGCTGCTATCGAATAGCCTTTAGGTTAAATTTTCGTTCAATTGAATCGGCCTCATCTTTCCAATCAATTAGACCGTCTTCGCGGCCATGAAATTACTTCACTCGGTCAAAATGTAAACTTCGTTTCCATTTTTCCCTCGCTCGATTCTTGATTAATTATATGTCCGCTTCGCGGCCATGAAATTACTTCACTCGGTCAAAATGTAAACTTCGTTTCCATTTTTCCCTCGCTCGTAATTATAGCACAAAATCTTGTTCTCTAAAAATCATTTGCTGGGCTTTTTTAAGGATATTTTGGTTATTTTGGTAAAATAATCTCTTGTAAGCCGTATCATAATCAAACCAACCGTAATCAATGTGCTCCTGAGAAATTCTAACATCATCTTCATACACTTCGGCCAAGTAAAAAATTCCGGTCTGATAAACTTTTTCCTTATGGCCCTCGTTTATTTGAGTGTCAAAATCATAATTATATTCTTCCCGAAAATCTTCCACTAGACGCGGATGAACAATCCCTGTTTCTTCTTCTAGTTCGCGAAAAGCGGTTTCCAATTCGTTTTCCATGCCTTGCGGCCGACCTTTTGGAAAGGTCCAATATTCGCCGCCACGGTGAAGCAATAAATATTTAACGGCCTTGCCTTCTTTTTTAAAAATGACCAAGCCGATGGTTTTGCCTCTTTCCATATGGTTAATTTACTATTTATTTAAATATTTTCTCCCTTTTAATTTTTCCGGTAAATATTCTTGATCCTCTTGCCAATTATAATCGGGAGAATATTTATAGTCTTTACCGTAATCTAAATCTTGCATCAGTTTTGTCGGCGCATTGCGCAAATGAAGCGGCACCGGCTCATCCATGGTTTCTTTGACATCTTTTTGGACTCTGCCATAAGCCTGATACACTTCAACGGATTTTTTTGCTCTGGCCAAATAAACCGTGCATTGCGCCAAAATAACATTACATTCCGGCAGACCCAAAAAATGACAACCTTGATAACAAGCCACCGCCTGATTTAAGGCCGTTGGGTCGGCCAAACCAATATCTTCCACCGACATTCTCACCAAGCGCCTGGCGATATAAAGCGGATCTTCGCCGGATTCAATCATGCGCCCCAGCCAATAAAGCGCGGCATCAGCATTAGAGCCACGAACAGATTTGTGCAGCGCCGAAATTATATTATAGTGCTGCTCTCCGCCTTTGTCATAAAGAAATGAAGATTTCTGCAACGATTGTTTAATAATTTCTTTGTTAAAAACAATCCGGCCGGATTTATCGGGCTTGGTTGATTTGATGGCAAACTCCAAGGCATTTAGGGCTACTCTGGCATCGCCGCTTGAAAGTGTGGCTAAATACTGGGCCACTTCGTCTGACAATTCAATTTTTTTATCTTTAAATCCTTCTTTGATCGCACGTTTAATAATGGCCAAAATATCTTCAATTTCTAGCTGATTTAAGACAAAAACTCGACAGCGCGAAAGTAAAGCTGAAACAACTTCAAAGCTTGGGTTTTCCGTGGTGGCGCCAATCAAAGTAATAACCCCGCTTTCCACATACGGCAAAAGGCCGTCTTGCTGGGCTTTATTCCAGCGATGAATTTCGTCAATAAACAAAATGGTTCTTTGACCGTGAAACTTTCGGCGGCTTTCAGCTTCCTTGATAATTTCTCTGAATTCCTTAACACCGGAGCTGACCGCAGATAATTGAACAAAATATGATTTTGTCATTTTGGCAATAATTCTTGCCAAAGTGCTCTTGCCCACTCCGGGCGGTCCCCAAAAAATCATTGAGGGAATTTGATCGCTTTCAATGGCTTGACGCAAAAGCTTACCCTGACCAATCACTTGGTCTTGACCAAAAAATTCTTCCAAACTTTGCGGCCGCATTCTATCGGCCAAAGGCGCGTTGGCCGCCAAATCTTTATTCAATTTTGCCTCAAACAAATCCATAATTATTGAACTATTTTTTTACCCTTCTTTTGCCACATCAAATGCAAATAGGTATTATATTCGGCATAATTTTTGGCGGGTACACCTAACATCTCAAGCAAAGCTTTCAATCTTTTTAAGGAAACACTTTTTTTCTGATTCATAATTTCCACCTCAATAAAATTCCCCAATCCCTTAACTTTATCCAAATCAATATTAATATCTTTCAAGCGGTATTTTTCCCTGGTTTTATCAATTACCACATCAGGTTTACAACCCATTTTTTTCAAAATATAATCAGCCATTTTTGGATCATCAATTGCCACTTCGTTTTCCTTGGCTTGGTTTTCCCCGTATGGTTCGTGATATTCCCAACGATATTTATTGTGGGTTAAATCTTGCCTGACTCTCAGTCTTGGGCCAATTTTTTGGCGCCAAGATTCATTCAAAATGTAGTAAGTATCAAGTTGGCGCAAAGAGCCCAAAGACTTAGCGCCCAATATCTTCAAACGCTTTTTAATTTCTTTGTGGTTTGTAACTCTGGCTTTTATTTCAATTTCAATATTCATATCTATTTACCAAAACGACGTTGGCGACGATTGAATTCCTGAATGATTAAGTCCAAATCTTGCTCAGAAAAATCCGGCCAATTTTTTTCCAAAAACATTAACTCCGAATAAGCTGATTGCCAAGTCAAAAAATTTGAAAGTCGATATTCGCCGGAAGTACGCACAATCATATCCGGATCAGATTCGCCTTTTGTCCAAAGATACTGCGAAAAAATTTCTTCATTAATATCGTCAACTGAAATTTTTTCCTCAATAATTTTTTTGACCGCCTGCAAAATATCCGGCCGGCCACCATAAGACAAAGCAATTTGAAATAAAAGACCGGTATTATTTTTGGTTTTTTCTTCCGCTTCGGCAATGAGCTTTTGTAAATCTTCCGGAAATTTTTCTTTTTGACCGATCACTCTTACTCTGGCATTCTCCTTAGCCACTTCTTTCATGGCCGACGAAAACATTGAACGAAAAAGATTAAGTAAATAACCAATCTCTTCCTGGCTTCGATCCCAATTCTCGGATGAAAAAGCATAGACCGTTAAAACTTTTATGCCTTTATTGGCGCACCACTTGGCGGTTTCTTTCATTTTTTCATAGCCCTGACGATGCCCCTCAAATGTCGGCAAACCCTTGGCTTTGGCCCAGCGCCTATTGCCATCCAAAATTAGGCCCAAATGATTCAAGTTGTGATTTTCCATTGAAAATAGCTAAATTATTAATAACTGACCATTGCTTCATTTTACACTTCAAAACCTAAGCGGTCAATCAAAATTATGACTAAAATTGACATAAAAATCAAATAATGTTAAACCGTTTTTAGGGCACAATTCAACTTGCCCAAAGGAGGAACATTGAAAGAAAAATTGCAAAAAGCCAAGGAAAATATTGCCATGCTCCTTGGCGCCTGGGTTATTACCGGCTTCTTTATGTGCGAGTGGGCCAAAGCCAACCATGATGAAGCGAATTTACGCTTCGGTTTCATTGTCCTGCTCCTGGGCGTTATCGCCACAATCCTGGCGCTAATCATGTATTTCAGCGCCAAGCTCATCTATAAGGGCCTAATTTGGCTCAAAAATGGCAAATAAACGTTGTTTGCCAACCACTTTGGCATTTAAGCGTGCCAAAATGACCGCTGGCTATTTTGCCACCGGTTTTTTATTTTTTGTTGACAAATATAATAATATATGCTATAGTATACAGCGAGTACCTTAAATTAGTGGCTGAAAACGAATTTTTAACTAAAATAAGCAATTTTAGCTAAAAATTCGTTTTCAGCCCAACCCAAACCCAAGTCCTCGGCAAGGCCGAGGCAAAAA
>CAZINP010000006.1:0-33086 GCA_964540635.1 uncultured Gammaproteobacteria bacterium | reverse complement strand
GCGCCCCGACGTACGTCGGGGAGGTCGTGGGTTCGAGTCCCACCAGCCCGACCATTTATAATTACAAAAATGCTTATAAAAAATACTTACAAAAATACCACACTCATTCCGGCTTTTAACCACTAGCCGATTGTTTTTATATAATTTAAATTAGATAATAAAAATAACCGGCAAAGACAGCCGGATTTTTTAAACACTAAAAATATGGAAAAAATCTACATCACCAAAAACGATTATAAAAAATTAATCGATTTAATCGATAAAAAATGGCCGCATGACGAAAATGACCAAAACCTGCTTTTGGAATTAAATCGCGCCCAAATTATTGAACCGCAAGAAATCCCAAAAGATATTATCACCATGAATTCAAAGGTGGGTTTTATTGACCTTGAAACCAATAAAGAATTTGAGTATTGGTTGGTTTTTCCGAAAGCGGCCGAAATTGAAAAAAATAAAATTTCAGTTCTCTCCCCGATCGGCTGTGCGCTTTTGGGCTATAAAATCGGCGAAGTGATTTCTTTAAAAACACCTCGGGGCGAGAAAAAAATAAAGGTCGAAAAAATTCTACATCAGCCCGAGGCTGCCGGCAATTTTTAATAATCATATGGCTTTATTTGAAAAAATCAACCCGACAGTTAAACTTTTGATAATTTCCGATTTTTTTCTTTTCTTTGCCGTCGGTCTCTTATCGCCGATCTTTGCCGTCTTTGTTTTGGATAATATTGAAAACAAAATCGAAGTGATCGGTTTGGCCGCCTCCTTTTATTGGCTGACTCGCGTAATAATGGTTGTACCCTTCAGTAAGCTTATGGATAAATTACAAGGCGAAACGGACGAATATTCTTTTATGATTTTTGGTACCTTTTTGATTTCCATCGTTCCTTTGCTTTATTTGATTTCAAGCAAACCATGGCATATTTATTTGGCCCAAATTATTTACGGCTTTGCCAACTCAATGGCCGTACCGGCTTGGCGCATAATTTTTACCAATCATATTGATCGAAAAATTATCGGGTTTGAATGGTCGCTGGAAGATGTGGCTGTGGGATTGGCCACCGCCACCAGTGCGACCCTGGGCGCTTTCATTGCCAATCGATTTGGCTTTGATTTTCTTTTTATGACTATTTCTTTTTTTGGTCTATTCAGCACTTTGGTTCTTTTATTTGCCAATCGAGAAAAAAAAGGGCTGCTTAAAAAAATATTTTCGGGCAAAACCGAGCGCTCACCTTTAAAAATCGACACTATCAAATAAAACTGTTAAAATTATTGGGATATGATTATAAATTCCATAATCCTTAGTCTTTCATTATTGGCCGTTATCAAGGGCGCCAATTTGGCAACAAAATACTCGGCCAATTTGGCAAAAAATTTCCGGCTTTCAAAATATTTAATCGGCTTTATTGTAGTCGCTTTTATCTCGATATTGCCAGAAGCATTAATTTCAATCAATTCCGCCATTGAGGGCGTACCGGCTTTTGGGCTCGGGACCTTGCTTGGTTCAAACGTCGCCGATTTAACCTTAATATTTGCCATTTTAATTATCATTGCCAATCGCGGCATAAAAATTGAAAGTCGTGTTTTAAAAAATATTAAAACTTTCCCCGTCTTTCTTTTTTTGCCGATTGCTCTGGGTCTTGATGGCCATTTTTCGCGCCTCGACGGTTTTTTTCTGATTTTTGCCGGCATCGTTTTTTATTCCATGGTTTTTAAAAACGGCATTGATGCACCAGACATAAAAACCGAAAAAAAAGACCAACTCAAAAATTTCATTTTTTTAATTCTGGCCCTGGCTTTATTGCTTCTAGGCTCTCATTTTATTGTCACTTCCGCCACGGCTTTGGCCCATTTTTTAAAAATCAGCCCGATTTTAATCGGCCTGCTGATTGTCAGTCTCGGCACGACCATGCCCGAACTTTTTTTCTCGCTCAAATCGGTCAAGAAAAAAGATGACGATTTGGCAATTGGCGATATTTTAGGTTCGGTTTTGGTCGATGCCACGCTCATTATCGGTTTGCTGGCTGTCATCAGTCCATTTACCTTCCCGCCCAATATTATTTACATCACCGGCTTATTTATGATAATCGCTTCTTTAATTTTACTTAAATTCATGCACTCCGGAAAAGTTATTTCAAAAAAAGAAGGCTACCTGCTTTTAATTTTATGGCTTACATACGTTTTGATCGAAATCCTGGCCGGCCGATATCTAAAAAGTTGAATTTTAAAATAAAACAAAAACCCGATTTACTCGGGTTTTTGTTATTTTCAGTTTTTTGCTATAATTTAAGCAAATACAATTCAAAAAAATAAAAATGAAAAAAAGAAAAAAAGAATCAAAAATCAAGGAAATCTTCGATTCACTTGGGCCGGGTGTTGTCACCGGCGCGGCTGATGATGACCCGTCCGGTATTGCCACTTATACGCAGGCCGGCTCGCAATTTGGCTATGCTCCGCTTTCAATTATTTTACTGATTTATCCGTTTATGACCGCGGTTCAAGAAGCTTGCGCCAGAATCGGAGCAGTCACCGGCAAGGGGCTGGCCGCGGTAATAAAAGCCAATTACAACAAACAAGTTCTTTTTTTAATGGTCCTGTTAGTGGTGGTAGCCAATACCATCAATATCGGCGCGGATATCGGCGCCATGGCCGAAGCGGCCGCCTTGATTTTGCCGATCAACTTTGTCATCTTAACTTTTGCTTTCACGGCTTTAATTCTAACCCTGGAAGTTTTTACCTCATACAAAGTCTACTCCCGAATTTTAAAATGGCTGGTCTTATCGCTTTTTGCTTATCCAATTACTGTTTTTCTTATAGACCAACCATGGCTGTCAATTTTAAAATCAACCATCTTGCCGAACTTTGAGTTATCTTTTACCTTTTTCTTTATTGTCACCGGACTTTTGGGCACAACGATCTCGCCCTATATGTTTTTTTGGGAAGCCTCCCAAGAAGTTGAGGAAGAAAAGGCCAAACATTTGATTAAAAACGGCAAGCCCAAAATCACAAAGATATTCATAAAAAAACTTCGGTTGGATAATGCCCTTGGCATGTTTTTCTCAAATTTTGCCGCCTGGTGCATTATCGTTTTGGCCGCCACGGTTTTAAACAAAAACGGAATCACCGACGTAGCCACTGCCGCTGATGCGGCCAAGGCTTTAGAGCCGCTCGTTCAAACCTTTCCCTTTGCCGGCTTTCTTTCCAAATTAATCTTTGCCACCGGCATTATC
Source organism: uncultured Gammaproteobacteria bacterium (assembly GCA_964540635.1). GTDB lineage: Bacteria > Patescibacteriota > Patescibacteriia > Buchananbacterales > UBA6539 > 02-FULL-45-11b. The sequence continues at coordinate 29,862 of CAZINP010000006.1, read as the reverse complement.
GGCCTTGGACTTTTGGGCGTACCCATCCTCTCGGCTTCTGCCGCTTATGCTATTTCTGAAGCTTTTAACATGAAAGAGGGTTTAAATTTGAAATTTAAAAAAGCTCATGGCTTCTATGGCGTAATCACGATAGCAACCTTGATCGGCCTTTGCATAAATTTTGTTGGCATTGACCCGATTAAAGCTTTGGTTTTTACCGCCGTGTTTAACGGCATTACTGCCATTCCCCTGTTGTTTATGATTGCCATAATTTCCGGAGACAAAAAAATAATGGGTAAATATCAATCCGGAAAAATTTCACTGACTTTAATTTGGTCAACATTTACTTTAATGGCAATATCGGCCACTACTATGTTTTATTTATTAATTGTTGGCATGTAAAAATATGAATAATAAAATTTCAAAAATTCTTTTTTCCAAAAACGCCGAAAGAATTACTGTTAATATTCTTTTGGCGCTTGCCATATTGCTTTCAATGTTTTTTTCTTTTACTCTGTTTCACAGCTACATAGAAGTTTATACCATGGTTCTAAGCGTCTCAATTTTTATTGTCGCCTGGAATTCATATAAAATATTTGACAATAAATATTTGGTTTTTATTGGTATTGGCTTGCTATTTATTTCCGTAATTGATTTAACTCACACCTTTGCCTATGACGGCCTCAGACTTTTTGAAGGGTTTGACCAGAATTTACCAACCCAACTCTGGATCGCCGCACGCTTTATGGCCGCTCTATCTTTTGTTATTGCTCCAATATTCTTTAAAATAAAGCATCACAATATCATAAGTTTTTTAAGTTTTCTAATTGTCACAATTATAATTTATCTTACAATATTTGCTTGGAAAATTTTTCCCAACTGCTTTATAGAAAACCTTGGCTTAACTTATTTCTATGTTTACAGCGAATATGTAATTATTTGCCTATTTATTTTGGGCATGATCTTACTTCAAATCAACAAGAAAAATTTTGATAAAAAAGTTTATCAACTGATCCAACTTTCAATTCTATTTCAAATTTTAGCCGAACTGTCGTTCACAAAACACATGCCCGGCTATAATTTTGCCAATATGTTCGGCTTGGTAGTCAGATTAATTGGAGTTTATTTGATATATTGGGCGGTGGTGGTAATTGGCCTAGAAGAACCGCTTAGTTTTATGGCCACAAGGTTAAAATTAAATGAGGAAAAATATAATGCAATATTTAATAATATCAATAGCGCCATTGCCGTTTATAAACCGACAAGCGATGGGAAAGATTTTATAATCACCGATTTCAACCAAACTGCAGAAAAAATTGATAATATAAAGAAAGAAAAAATTGTCGGCAAAAAGATAACTGAAGCTTTTCCCGGGGTTAAAAAAATGGGCATCTTTGACGCTCTAACCAAAGTTAATAAAACCGGAGAAGATGAACATTTATCGGTCAGTTTTTATAAAGATAACCGAATTTCCGGCTGGCGTGAAAACTATATCTACAAATTATCAAACGGTGAAATTGTTGCTTCGTATTCTGATGTTACTGCTCAAAAACAAGCCGAGGAACAATTAATTAAACGAGCCGAAGAAATCGAAAAATTCAACAATCTAATGGTTGGAAGAGAAAACAGAATGGCAGAAATGAAAAAAGAAATTGAAAAGTTAAAAAAAATAAATAATATTTCTAAATAAATTATACCTCATCGCCTTTAAACCTTTTGGGATTAAGCTGCCATTTTAACCTGCTTACTAAAAACCAAAAGGAGAAAAGACAATGAAAATAACAATGGGTCACGACAAGGTGCTAAATAATCGCACCCAAAAACCGAAGAGCATATTTTCGCTCATTATTTGTGGCCTTTTTGGCCACAGCTGGCAAGGAATGGTTTGCCGGCGTTGCGGCAAAATCTGGTAAACCCTCGCCCTTTGGGCAAAAACAAACAGCGCTTTTCAGCGCTGTTCTTTTTATTAAAACAATTGTAATCTTATTTAAATTCAGCAAAGAATCTATTTATCTGTCCCACGGCAACTTCTTGCTTAACCAAAGGCTTGTCTTTGATTTGGCTAACTTGCGATTCGTAAGTCGGCCTTATCTCCTCATAAATAACTCCAATCGGCAATTTTTCAGACTCACCCGCTTTTTGATAAGCTTTTAATTTATCGTTTGCCTGATAATCGCTTTCTTCAAGCTTGTAAATTTTTTGACGATAAATTTCTCTGACGTTTTTCTCATTAAAGATTACACAAGGCTGAAGCACATCAACCAAAGCAAAGCCGGGATGAGAAATTGCTTTCTTAAACAATTCTTTTAAATGCGCCACTTCATCCGCATAGCCTTGGGCCACAAAAGTCGCACCCAAGGTAATGGCCATTTGTAAACCATTTAGAGGCCATTCAATTAAGCCGGCCGGGGTTGATTTGGTTTTTTCGCCATGAGGCGTGGTCGGGCTGGCCTGGCCGGTAGTCAAACTGTATCGATGATTATTATGAATAATATAGGTCATATCAATATTACCGCGACAGGTGTGCAAGAAATGGTTGCCGCCCTCACCGTAGCCGCCACCATCGCCTGATATAGCCACTACTTTCATTTCATGATTGGCTAATTTTGCTCCATAAGCAACCGGCAAAGGCCGGCCATGAAGACTGTGGTAGCCATAAAGATTAAAATAGTTTGCCCCATTACCACAGCAGCCAATATCAAAACTCATTAAAACCTGATGCGGTTCAAGTCCCAATTCGGCATAGGCTTGGCGCAAGGCCACAGCAATACCGTAATTACCGCAACCAGGGCACCAAGTCGGCGTTATTTTTGAAGCGAAATCTTTTTCTGTTGCCATATATTTCTATTTTATTTTTTTGATTAAATCAACTATTTCTTCCGGAAAAAACTGGGCGGAATTGTACTTATTCAAACGATTCTCAATTTTAATTCCGCACAATTCTTGAATTGCATCTGCTAATTGACCTTTATAATTATTTTCAATGGCAATTAACTTCTTTGCCTTTTTCAGTTCGGCTTTAATCACTAACGGATCAAGCGGCCACGGACACGAAATATGAAGATAATTTACATTGGGCAATTCCTTCATTGCTTCAAGCACCGGCCCTTTAATTGATCCCCAGCCCAATAAAGTAATTTTTGCCGACTCGGGACCAAACCATTGTGGTTTGGGCAAATCTTTATAAATACCCTTGTATTTTGCCATTCTTTTTTCCATCATCTGCTTTCTTGTTTCGGGCGTAAAACCTTCAATGGAAAATCCTTTTTCATCGTGTTCATCGCTATTAGCCAAATGCTCCCCGCCTTTTTGGCCGGGCAAGGCGCGCGGCGAAACGCCATCTTTGGTTATCTTGTATCGGCAATAATCAGAAATTTCAGCCAACTGATTTTCGGTTAAAAGTTTGCCGCGTTGAATATTCACTTTTTCTACTGAAATGTCTTTAATTGATTGATGCCCCTCGGCGATATATTTATCCAACAGAACAAAAACCGGAATTTGCCAAACCTCAGCCAAATTAAAAGCCTTAACCGTTAAATCGAAAGCTTCCTGGGGATCACCAGGCGCCAATATAACTCTCAAAAACTCACCGTGTCCGGAATGAGCCACATAGGATAAGTCGGCTTGCTCGGTCCAAGTTGGCACGCCGGTTGCCGGACCCGGTCGCTGAGCTTCGGCAATAACAATTGGCACTTCGGTAATGGCGGCCAAAGAGAGGCCTTCATTCATTAAAGCAAAGCCGCCACCGGAAGTCCCGGTCATGGCTCTGACCCCGGCAAAGCCGGCCCCAATTGCCATATGCATTGCTGAAATTTCATCTTCCGCGTGCTTGACTAGCATCCCCGATTTCTCCGCCCATGCCGCTAAATTATGTAAAATTGAAGAAGCCGGCGTCATAGGATAAGCGGCAAAAAATTTACACCCGGCTGCTACAGCGCCCAAACTGGTTGTGTCGTTTGAAGTTACAATTATTGAATCTGAATTTTTTTTCTTCACTTTCAAATTATAAGCAAAATTGTCAACATCGAAATTGTCTCTGGCATAATCATAACCAAACTGAGCCGCTTTGATATTCATATCAACCACTTCTTGGCCTTTATCAGCAAATGTATCGGCAATCACCTCTTTGAGTATTTCCAAATCATAATCAAGCAAAGCCGTGCTGGCGCCGGTAATAATAATATTTGCCGCCAACGACTTAATCCCGGCATCCTTGGCCAATTTCTCCAAAGGCAAGGGATAAATTTTTCTACCTTTAACCTGCTTTTGATCAATCTCAAATTTATCGCTATCATACAAAATTACACCGTCTGAAGTCATGTCCGGCAAACAATAATCAAACGCCTCCTTATTTAAAGCAATTAAAAGCTGAGATTTTTGGTAGATTGCCCAAACCGGCTCTTCGGAGATACTAACACGATAAGTCACCAAACCGCCGCGAATACGCGACGGATATTCCGAACTGTCAAAAGTGTAAAGCCCTCCCCTGACACAAGCCTTGGTAAAAATTAAACCGGCAACCTGTTGGCCACCGCCGGCGATACCGCCGATTTTCCAAGTAAAAACCGGGGCGCCTTGTTTTTGAGATTTTTTTAAATTTTTCATACCCGAATATTTTAACACAAATTGATAATGAATTAAAGCTTAAATAAAGGTTAACCTCCAAGCGACTAATACTGCATAAGCATTTTCGGCGTTTTAACTTTTTCCCATTTATGAGAGACAATATTTTCAATATTATAGGTGCCGTATTTTGGCGCTTCAATAAAACCCTGCATTGCCGCTTCGGCAAACCAACCGGAACTCACCCAATCAAGCAACCATTCATTGGCATAAGTCGGATCATCCTGAGAGACGCCGGCACCAATGGTTCTTAGCCAACGTCGGTTAAAATCTTCTTGTGAACCAATTGGCGGCGAAATAATAATCGGCAAACCCAAGGCAGAATAAAAACTCAATTCCGACGGCTTTGTCCATAAAATATCCGTTTCGCGCAAAGCCAAATCAAAACGTTTAAAATATTCATCCTTGGAAGAGGCATAAATTATTTTAACTTCTTTATCCAGCTCCTTGGTTAAACCGGCTGATTTAACCGACTGCCGAAAAAATGAACTGACGCTATTGTGAATACCGGCCACTAAAATCAATCTGACCTTTTTTTGTTTTATTTGCTCCTTAAGACTCTTAACAATCGTTGCGCCAATTTCTTTTTGGGCGCCGGCACCGCCAACGGCAAAAGTGATTGTTAGCGGATGATTGCTCTTTTTTGGCAACCGAGAAACACCTAAAAATCTTTTAATATTCTGAGAATAATTGTTAAAAAAGTTTAATTCCGGATCAAGATTAACCAAACGATTGATTAAATCCTTTTTTAGAATTGAAAGTTTTTTATCGCCGATATTTTCCAGCGGCAGCGGAAAGCCGGTTAAAAAAATTCGATCAGCTGAAACGCCATAAAGCTTTAATCGATCAACTACCCGAAGATTGGGAGCAAAATATTTAATGCGGCTGGCCGCCGGACTCTTTGAAACCCAAGCGCGATTAATATCCGTATCGGTTGCCAAGCAATAAATTTCACCCGGATAATTATAGTATTCAGCCATAAAGGCCGGCACAAAAAAGGTGCAAATCATCGGCAAAGGATCTTTTGATAAAGAGTCAATTAAATGCTTGCCCCAATTTTGCTTTTCAATCAAATTATAAATTGTTTTAACCTGAATACTTGGCTTGGACAAATCTCTTTTTGGATAAAAATCAGGAATTTCCTGCAAATTATCATAAAATTCAAAAACCTTCTCCCCAACCAAAGGCACGTTCTTAAAACGAGATATAAATTCATACATCTTTCGACTTTGCTGCCAAATCTTTTTATCTTTAGCTGGAATTCCCCGATAGCAATTAGCTGATATTATCTCATTATTTTTTGCCAAATATTTCAAGGGGAATGCCGCGCGTTGATGGCCGTAACCCATATCAACCGAAACAATCCAGGCATGATTTTTTTTATCTTTTTTTGTTCCCATATATTTAATCTTATTTATCAAACCGAACTTATTTCTCTTAAATATTCAAGCAACCGCCCCAAACCCAAAACTCCCAGCATAATTAAGCTGGGCAAAAATTGAACCAGCAAATAATTAAAATCAAAACGAGAAATATCCGGTAAAAACCAAATTAAACTTGAAGTCCAACCAATCGTTGTCAACCACGCAAAAAACCAATCAAGCAAATAATCCTTCAGCTTTACTCTTTTAACCAGCAAAATAAAAGTTTTAACCAAAAACATAGCCGGCAAAACAAATAAAATCGCTTCAATTGAACACCAACAAGCAAAAGATAAAGCAATGCCCGAAAAATAATAATACGAATTTCCCCTACCCTGCCAATAATACCAAAGGGAAAAAATTGAAAGCATTAAAAACAATCCAAGCAACCAGTCGGCAATCGGCGCGTTAATAATGGAAAAAGACAAAGGTGATAATAAAGCCATGGCAATCGTGCCGGCAAACCGAAACAAACGCGGTAAATCTGAGGGTAAAAAATAAAAGAAAATCAAAACCAAAAAAGCGTAGTAAAGCAAGCTGACATAATTAATCTTGCGATCATCATATTCCCCGGCTGCAATTGCCACCCAAGCCTTAAGCATTGGATCGCTCAAACCGTCCACCTTCGGGCCACCGCCAAAATAAAAAGGACTTTCGGTATCAGTTGAAATGTTTTTAGTATAAAAAATTATCTTGGCTTTATAATTCATATTCTCGTCCGAATCAAAAGCAAAAACCGGAATTCTATCTATGGCCGAAACGGCTGAAAAAATTTGAAGGCCGAAAATAAGAATTAACAAACCAAAAACCAATTTCTCCGCCCGACTCCAGGCCAAAAAATCAACCAATTGTTTTTCCAAAAAACGAAGCAGTCTATGCGGTTTTGGCAATGGCAATTTTCTCTCAAAAATAAAAATCATAAAGCCAAACCCAAAAATCTGGCTCACTGAGTTAAACAAAAAAACCCAGGGCAAAAGCCTGGTGTGACCAAAAACATTGGAAGAATAAACATCGCAGACCATGCCGGCAAGGCCAATTAACCAACCGACAAGAAATTTGAAGCCAAAACTAAAACTTTTACTCCGATCAATTAAGTAAATAAGAAGATAGCCTCTCGGCCAAACGACCAAAACAGCTAAACAAATAATGACGGCCTGAAATAATGCCTCCATATCATTAAGTATAACATATTTCTTCAAAAAATTTAACCAAAGAAAAAGCCGCCGGGGCTTACACCACAGGCGGCGATGAAGCAAGGTTCAGGGCTTTTAGTAGGCCACTTCAGCCATCTCAAAACCTTTTTTGACCGGCTCACGCCAATCGTCTCTCATTCCGCAGACCGCATAGCGGATATACGGATGGAAATGAACGCCGACAATGCCGGTTCGGCGAATCATCTCAAAGTTGAAATCCTGGGCGTCGACAATGTCTTTGCCAAAAGCCCTCTTGGGAAGCTGCCAAAGAGTGAAAAACCCGGCTGCGGGCTCAACGGCCGGCCGGAAACCGGCAGCAACCATGGTCTGAACCAACCAGTTGACTTGATCGCGATAAAACTCGCGCCAATCATCAACCCCGAGCCTGTCGTGTTCCAGGGCAAAAAGGGCACCCAGAGCTTGCGGGGCACAAAAACCGGAATCGGTATTGCCCTTGATGGTGGCCAAATCGCCGATAAAGTCCGGCGAACCCAAAGCCGCGCCAACGCGCCAGCCCGTGCCATTACCGATCGCCTTGGAGGCCGAATACAGCTCCAGAAAAGAAAGCCCCGGATATTCCCAAGCCACATCGGCCAAAGCCGCACTTCTGGCATCAAAAGCCAAGGACAGATAGGCTCCGTCGTTAACCAGCCGGATGCCATGGCGCTGACAGTATTCGCAAACCTGACGCCAATAAAACAAGGTGGCAACCTGCCCGGACGGGTTGTGCGGGAAGTTGCACATCACCAAATGACGATACCCGTCATCGGGATTGATTTGGGAAATGTCGGGCAGAAACCGGTTTTCCGGGTTGGTCACAAGCGGCCGACACGAAACTCCCAAGTAGCCGGCCTGAGTTTCCGGTACCGGGTAACCGGGAGCGGTCATGGTGTGAACCATCAGGGGCTTGGCTTGCGGAAAATTGCAAGCCATAATGCACTGACCAAGCATGGGCTTAATGCCCGGAATGGGCAGAAAGCTGTAATCGCCGTCAAGACGGCGCCCGGCCAAATCAATGCCTATTTGCGTTTGGGCGAAGCGCCGCGCGAAATCAGGATTGGGCACGCAGCCATTGTCCTGATACTCGTGGTACTTCTCGTCATCAAAACGCATAAACCTTGACGCCTCCTGCCGTGCCACACTCAATGGTGCGCCGGAAGGCTGACCGATGGACAGTCGATAAAGCGTAATGCCCGCCTGCTCAGCAGACACTGAGGCGGCTTTGATTTGCTGAAACAAATTGCCGCCGCCTGGTGGCAACCACGATTCTCTTGTCATGGCTTCAAGCTCCTTTCGGTTGGTAAGATTTCGGTTCAAAATCCAAAGTGGCAAAATAGTCAGCCACGGTTTCGGCCCGCCGAATCAGCTCAACGGTGCCGTCTTTGCGCAAGAACAATTCCTGGGGCCGCAACCGGCCGTTGTAGTTAAAACCCATGGCCAAACCATGAGCACCGGTGTTTGAAATAACAACCAAATCACCGATTTCGGTTTTGGGCAATTCGCGCTGAACGGCGAATTTGTCGTTGTTTTCGCACAACGAGCCAACCACATCCACCACCTCCATTTCGCGACCATGAGCGGCGGGCACGTAGATTTCATGGTACGCGCCGTAAATGGCCGGGCGCATCAAAGCGCTCATGCACGCATCCAACCCGACGTACTGTCGGTATTTTTCCATGCGGTTAATCACCCGTGAAACCAAGACGCCGTGCGGACCGGTGACATACCGACCACACTCACTAACAAGGCGCGGGATCCAACCGTTGGCGCGGTAGAATTCGTCGTAGCACTTGGCCAAAGCCTTAGCCAAAGCCTCAAGGTCAAAAGCCTTGTCAGTCGGTCGATACGGAATGCCAATCCCGCCACCGATGTTTACAAACTCAACTTTGATGCCAAGATCGGAATTAAGCCGCAAGGCCACGTCCAAGATCATCTTAACCGTCTCAACCACGTAGGTGTACTCAAGCTGGTTTGAACAAATCATGGTGTGCAGGCCAAACCGTTTGGCACCACGCTCCTGAGCCATGGCATAGGCTTGCACGATTTGGTCGTCGCGCACGCCGTACTTGGCTTCAACCGGGTTACCAATAATGGCATTACCTTCTCGGGTCGCACCCGGATTGTAGCGAAAGCAAACCAGCTCCGGCAATTTTTTCAGCTTTTCAAGGAAGCTGATGTCGTCAATCGTGATGATGAATTCACCGCAACTGGGAACATGAAGCATGGCCAGGTTCCGAGCCTCAATGAACTCCCTTTTGGCGGTGTTGTTGGAAGTAAACATAATGTCTTCTCCGCGCGCAAAAGTATCCAAAGCCAAATGCAACTCCGGCTCGGAACTGCAGTCAAAGCCGAATTCTTGGTTGCACAACACTCTCATCACTGCCGGATTGGGCAGCGCCTTGACCGCAAAAAAATTGCGATAGCCTTTGGTCCAAGCGGTTCCCAAAAGCTGTTTCATTTGCTGACACGTTTCAATAATGCCAGCCTCGTCGTAAATGTGAAACGGCGTGCCGAATTGCTCGGCCAGCTCTCCCAAAATTGGAAAAAGCCTTTCCTGAAAGCCCAATGGCATCATGGACAAACCCTCCATAGGTATCGGTTTTCAAAGAAATCTTGCCCTAATTGGCAAAATAAAGCGGCAAAGCGTTTTGCCGACTTCAAATTATTTTTTCATAAAGTTACCGTTTTGTCAATTTAAAAAACTCTAGCAAAAATCAAAAAGACCTGGAGAATCTTTTAAGTGAGTTTAATCGCATTGTCGGTTTAATCAATTCACTCGAATAAAATATGGCTTTAAAGAAAAAAAGCCGGCAAAGAAAGTGCTCAAGTCAAAACCGGCTAAAAAAGCAAAAAAATCAATACTACCCCGCCTACAATTAACAATCTTAACAAGAATTTCTTTTTACCAAAAAACACCCAACAAGAATTGGATGTTTTTTCCTATTTTTTATACCTTAATCGGGTAGAAAATTAACGTTTATATTTTTACGGACAATATCTTTTTGTTTACATCCATAAATGCCTTACCACCTATCGGGAGACAATAAAAATTATTTATGCAATGACCAAAATAATCAACTTTCAAAATTGGAAAATTATAACCCTTTGTTCTTTCCAAAATAATCTTTTTAATAGATTTATTGTCCTGAGGATATTTTTTATCAACACAATCAGCTAAATGACCTACAACCATGCCTTTAATTTCATCAAATACACCCGCCAACCGCAGCTGCTGCAAATAACAATCAATCATGGCGGGACTCAAACCAACTTCCTCCCAAAAAAGTATCTTGCCTGAAAAATTAGGCTGAAACGGCGTGCCAAACAAACCAACTAAAACAGAAAGCGTACCGCCAATCAGTTTTCCTTTGGCCTTACCCGGTTTAATGCACTGGCCGGCAGTCGGATAAGTGAAAGTCTTAACCCGACCTTCAATCATTGAAAAAGTAAATTTTTCCGCCGCCGGCGTCATTGATGTCAAGCCGCGAACGTTTGAGCCATAAAAAGTCACAAAACCACATTTCTTATTTATTGCTAAAAGCAACATGGTTAAATCGCTATAGCCCATAAAAACTTTAGGATTTTTTTTAATCAATTCGTAATTCAATATATCCAACAATTGATTGGCGGTGGCTCCACCAGTCGCAGCAATAATTGCTTTAGTTTTTGAATCACTAAATGCATTGTGCAAATCAGCCGCGCGCTCTGCAGCCGTACCGGCGCTGTAATAATCTCTTTTATTTAAATATTTGCCTGGCTTAACAACAAAGCCCAGGCTCTCAATTTTTTTTAGGCCAATATTGATATCTTTTTTAATATTATAAATCGGTCTTGATGGCGCGACCACAGCAATACTATCGCCTTTTTTTAATGTTTTATATTTCATAGTAAATTAAAATTAACATTTTTTACCAAAAAAATAAAGGTCAGGCTGCCGTTTGACAATCCCGACCTCTGAGTTTTGAAATGAGCATAAACATTACTCACCGTCGAATCGTGACTCGTAATTTTCCTCTCGCCTACCCGTTCGATTACCATTTTCTCCCTATAAGGAAAAAACACCCAACAAAGAGTTAGATGTTTTTTCCTGGCAGACCACTATTGTTGGGTGCCAAGGTATTTAGGGATTTCAAAGGGTTATTTAGCTATTTTACCATAACGGAATTTGAGCCACTTAGGTCGGGGTAAATGAGATGAATGCAACAGTATAAAAAGGAAAAATGGATAAAAAAATTAGACTATATACAATTTTTATAGCGTAATATGTAAAATAAAACCTGTTATCTTCTTTAAAATATGCAGACAGAGGGATTCGTCCATTCTTATAGATATTCACTTGGCAAACCAGTGGTACTAGAGGCGAAAAAGACAAAAATTGAAAATGTTTTTCAGGATCAAGAAACAGGAGAAATAATAATGTTTAATAAAATTTCGAGTAGAAGAAAATTTAAATAAAAAAGTTATTATACTGCAATATTAAGAGCAGATTTTGCCCTTTGATGCTGATCCAACTTCATACTATTACACCATTGGTCCGGATGAGCTTCTTTTTGTTTTTGATATTCATCAAAAGAAAGCCACTTTGCTTCACTAACCTCTCCATCAACAAAAGTAAGGGTAGACAAATCTCCGTCAAACAAAATAGCATAATTTTTATAAACATGCATAACATCTTCTCGCTTGCCTGAATCTATCAATACAATTTGGTCTTCTTTGACATCTAAACCTATTTCTTCTTTAACTTCCCTCTTTAAAGTGCTCAAAAATTTACTGCCAGCCTTAATATGACCACCAAAATATGTCTGCCACTTATTAGGGTTGCCTTCGACATAAGGTGATCTTTTTGAACACAAGATTTCACCGCGATTGTTCAATAGCCAAACACTCGCCACACCGTGCCAAACAGTAAGTGGAGTTGAATGAACTTCCTGTCTAGACATTGATTTAATTTCATTTTCATCATGGTCAAAACATGCCAGTAGCTCGTTTGGTTTATTACTTGGTATTTTTTTATCGCCTTTCTTCATAATACAAAGTTAAATTGATACTAACTAACTAATTTATCCAATAAACTCAACTTTATTACCCATTACACTCACTGCTTGACTGTCTTTTAATCTAGCCACTTTACATTTATTTTCTTTTTCAAAATTTTTAATGTCACTTTCTAATTCTTCACAATAATGAGGAATAACAATAATATCAGTTAGATCTAAGGCTGAAAAATCCTTTAGATCAACTACATTTCGCTCGTCGTCAAACTCGGTAGCGATTTTAATGTCTGGTCCCAAAACCACAGCACCAGCGCTGGTGCCGACTAAAATAGTATTATTGACCATCTCCTTTAAAATTTTATCAGCCCCACTCTTCTTTAAATGATACAAAAGATAAAATGTATTTCCACCATTGACATAGATGACATCAAATTTTTTAAGTATATCTGGATCATCAAATTCTATATCAACGAACTTAACTTCCTTGAAACCTAATTCTTCAAAATATTCTTTGGTTGAAACTGCATACTTATTATTTTCTTTGCGCTCAACTGAGGCTGTGGTAATTATAGCAACGGTTAATTCTTTTGTTGGTCTATTTAATAATTTTGAAAATGCCTGGCAAACAGGTTCATTAGAAAAGCCATGAGATGTTAAAAGTAATTTCTTCATCTTTAATTTAAAATCGCCTATCAGGCGACTATTAACTATTAATTACAGTTTACTATTTTAACTTTTTAAACTCTTTAGAAAAACGAATCTGCGTTTTTTTTAATTCGCTATCCAACATCTTTTTAGCTCGTAAAGGACTAAGCTCGTTTCCTTTATTAACTGGCACTAAATGAATATGAACATGACGTACTCCAAATCCTTCAACAGCAAGCCCGATTCGTTTTGCCTTACTTAGCTTTTTTAATATTAAACTAATTTTTTTGGCGATACGAAACATTTCACTATATAACGGTTCTTTCAAATCAAAAATGTAATCAATATGTTTTTTGGTCACTAAAATAATATGTCCCGAATTAATTGGTTTTGGCACTAAAAGCAATATAAAATTACGGTTCTCCCAAACCTTAAATGATTTTTTTTTACCATCAATGATGTCACAAAAAACACATTTCATATAATATATTTTACCATAATTAACAAAAAAAATAAAGGGGCATTGTCTTTTTGTGGACGATACCCCTCAACAAATTTTATTAAGCTGTACCAGACACAGCTTAACATTATGTACAAAGAACTGCTTACCTTGAGCGTCGCTATTAACGCTACAATCGCGTAGGCTTAGAAGATTTTGCATCAATCGCCCTAAGAAATACAAGCGAAGTGCATCTCTTCGTGATACTGACAATAGTTGTGCCAACTTACCTAGTGCGAACTCTCTGAAATGCGTCATGCCATAGGTGGCACCCGGGAAATGATGGACGTCCTTTAAGACTCCTCCTAGACAGGCCAAGTCGAGAATCGGCATACCGGTCACCATCGGCTTGGGATCGACGAACTTAACGCCGTTTTTGGTAACAAAGATATTTCCAGGCATGAAATCCCAACTGGCAAAACAAAAGTTGGGCATAGCAAGCCTTGAAGCTAGTCCAGCAACCTTTTCCATCACTTTGTCGTCTACCAAGGACCGAAATTCCGGCAGGAAAAAGTCTTGATACAGCGACAGAATGGTTCGCATTTCAAATTCTACATGTACCGACGCGTCATTGCCGAATGCCAAGCTTTTCTCATACACCTTATACATACCATCCGTTATCTGGCCGTATATGTCCCGATCTATGAGGCCAAATCGTAATCGGCTAATCAGATCATCGCCGCAATCTTGCATGAGAATGTAACATGTTTCACCTGTTGATGAAACACTCACCACGTCGGGAATGAAAAATCGAAGACCAATGGATTCCAACTTTTCATATCCACGGATATTATTCCGGATTTCCTCTATACCTTCAGCGTCATACGCTACCTTTAAGACTAAAGGCTGACGAGAGGAATCCAGTACCCGATAAACGTGTTCACATCTGTGTCCGCCTCTAATCTGCTGAATCACGGTAAGACTCAGCCGCGCCATCAGATCGTTTATCATAGTTAAGCTCCTCTCGGTAGAAAAATAGGGGCGGATTTGACAGGTCTACACCAGCCAAACCCGCCCCTCTACAAACGAACATTTACCCTTAACGGACTTTAACCCTGAACCAGACGCGTTTACCTACTTGAAAGGCGTCGCCGTCATTTGGTTCAATGTTTTCCGCAGAGTTCTCCAGCTTGACGCCGTTGCGTTTCACGGCACCTTGCTGAAACAACCGCCGAATGGCACTGTTGCTTTTCTGGTCACTGAAGAACTGCCGCACGATTTCAAACGCTGAAATCGGTTTGGCTTCCAGAATTATATCTGGGCAGTCGGCCGGAATCTGACGCATGGAAAACGTCTGGTCAAACCATCGACGTTCTTCGCGTGCAACATCGTCACCGTGGTAACGGCGAACGATCTCGGCGGCCAGTTGCTTCTTGGCCTCAAGCGGGTCGGTCTGAACCATGATCTCAAAAGCCGCCAAATCCGAATCCGACACATCGGTGTAAACCCGAAAGTAGGTCAGAATCAGGCTGTCCGGAAGACGCATGGTTCGTCCGAACTTATCGCGTGGTGAATGACCGAGTCCGATGTAGTTGTCCAAGCTCTTGCTTTGCTTGGATCCTCCATCGATGCCCGGCGTAATCTTAGTCGTGATAATCACCTGCGGCTTCTGACCGAACCGTTCTTGGTAAAACCTGCCCATCATTTCGTTGAAAAGCTGATCAGTACCAATAATGGTAAGGTCGGCCTCCAGCATGAACGAGTCATACCCCTGAAGTACCGGGTAGATGAGCTCGTGCATGTAGATTTCGGCTTCTTCTGCGATCCGTTTTTGGAACATGTCACGGGAAATCAACCGACTGTGAGTGATCATTGCGATCAGTTTGAGGAATTCAGCCAACGGCATACCGTTGTACCACTCTGAGTTACGACGAATCTCAAGAAGATTGGGATCATCGAAACGCAATACCATTTTCGCCTGCTCGATGAACTCGGCGGTATTGAGTTCAATCTCCTCCAAAGGAATTACGGGTCTGGATTTGTTCCGGCCGGTTGGATCACCGATTTGAGTGGTGAAATCACCAACCAGAAAAATCACTTTGTGCCCGAGATCCTGGAGTTTCCGCATCATCCAAAGATTCACAGCGTGTCCGATGTGCAGGTATGGCGCCGTAACGTCCACACCGTACTTGATCCGTAGCTGTCGACTTTGCCCAAGCAACTCCCTGAATTCATCCAGGCTGAAGAAGTCTTCAGTGGTGCGAGCAAAATCAGACAGCAGTTGTTCTGTCTGTTTCATTATTCCGTACTCCTTTCTGACAAGAAGACTCCTCTTGCCTGTTCTACAGTGATTGCTTCAAAACCGGCAAACTTTCTTGATCCTTTCTCCCAACTAAGAGATGCGACTGGCTTGCCTTGTCTGTCGATTCTTACGAGTCGATCGTTGTTGGAATCGCCTACCAAACTGGAACGGTCATCCAGACTTAAAGCATCCTGCACCCAGTTAAAACCGCCTGTGGTCTCACTTTCCACACAAAACTGGCTGTCCAAAAGCAATACTCTGTTTGCCCTCGAATCAGATAGTATATATCCATCGCCTCTGCGACGAATATTGTGTGGTGATTTCAACCCTTCAAGCAACGTGCGACAATGTTTTGTCGTCATGTCGATCTCAACCAGAATGCCCTGGTGAAATAATGTCGCAAGAATCCTGTTGGGCATGTCATTTAAAGCGGTGTTAATATGGGTTGTATGCTCCGGAGTTGACGCAACAACTTCTTGGTAGCTGACATCACGGCTGATGTGGCGCGGCGTGCCTGAGGGCGTATTGCCGAATCCGTTCTCCGTCGCAAGCCAGTCCCAATATACTCTGGAGGAGTCGTCAAAATCGACCTCGAGAATAGCGTCAACACCAGTCGAAGTGACCAGCAGATTACCAGCTTCACTGACACTGATTGCATGCAAATCATTAAACAAAGGATTGCTTAACTTTTTGACACACAATCCGTGCTTGATCTGGCTGATTACCGTTCCGCTTGTCACATACAGCGAAGAATTCGTGGCGTTAAAGCATAAACCGAACGCCAAAGGGATATTCAATTCCATCAGGAAACCTGATTCTAGGTTGTCGGGGTCAATCAGAACTATCGATCCGCCGAATTCCCCAGCAGGAATTGAACACGTTTGCTGCTTGCTTCTTCCGATCACCCTGCTGTGCCCTGAATCCCTGTTTAACCACTGGGATCTCAGCTTGGCCAACGCCTCCTTGTTTGTCACAAAAAAGCTGGCGACAAGCAACATTTTTCCATCCGGAAAATTCAATGTTTCGTTATGGACAGCCATCGGCAAATCAGTGAGAGCGTCAATGGCGCTTATGCCCGGTAATGGATTATAACCGGATATAGCCACGCACTTGTATCCATTCTCGCTGGCCTCCAGTAAATCAATGTGCGGATTATCTCCTATCACGCACACTTCACCCGGAGCCAGACCCTTTAACTTACGAATTTTTTCGTAAGCGTCAAGTTTACTGTTTGTATGCCAATTGCGACCATGAACGAAAATGTCTTCAAAGCAATCTCTTACCCCTAAGGCATCAAGAACTCTAACCGCGTGCTCATATTGCGACAGTGTTACTACGAACTTATCGCCACTGAGTCGCGGCAGCATTTCTTGAAGTCCGGCGTCTTTTGCAAGACACGATTCGGGATTCAAACTGCCGAAGACTTCCCGATGGAATGATGCGACACTTAATCCGAAGGCTTGAATTGCCCTCAATGGAGTTGGGTACTCGGTTTTTTGCCATTCGTACCATTCATCTGCCTTGTCGTCGCTTATCTGAAGCTGCCTTTGAAACCACTTTTTCATCAGCGAAGACATCGATAGAAAAAGCGGGTTTGTCCTCGGATATAAAGTTCCGTCCAGATCAAAGATAAAGGCCTTAATCATGATGAACACCTCCTGTTTCCAGAACGATTTTCATCGTCAGGCCATGCTTTTGTCGAGCCGCAATTAACGCCTCGTCAAACCTGGACATGAGAAAACGATGGCTAATGAAACCACCAAGGACTGACTGGTGAGATCCAATCAGACCCACAGCTTCCCTGAACTCATCCGGAACGTAGGCGTTTGATCCTATCAAGCACACCTCTTTGATGAAAAGGTTGCGTGCGACTAGTGGGTAAACGTAACCAGGAGTGAATACCCCAACTACCACTATTGTTCCACCACGCCTGACTGACTGCACGCTCTCATGCAAGGTTGTTTCCTGCGACCGTCCAACTGTTTCGTAGATAACATCGAAATGATCTTCTGGGGATTCCGATACTAAAACCTTAACTCCCAGCTTTTCGATGAATCTGAGGTTGTCTGTGTGAACACCTTTTATCCATGCATCGAATCCGCATTGATGCAACAACCATGCAAGCAAGCACCCGATCGCCCCGTCTCCGACAACCAAACAGGTTTGACCGAAAGAAAGACTTGACAGGTTTTTCGCATGGATGCACACCGCCAACGGATCAGCCAACACATACGAAACAGAAGAAGCGGATGCCTCAATCTTGATCAGATTCGAAAATGGCACATCCACATATTCAGCAAAGGCGCCATTAAACGTCCGACCGATCGCATCAGCCTCGACGCATAGATTTTCCCGGTGGTGTCTGCAAGGATGACATTTTCCGCAGGCGATCAATGGCATAACTGCCACCAAATCGCCAATAGCAACGCCTTCCTCATTGCCGCCGAGATCAACTAACCGGCCAATGAACTCATGGCCTAACACCATGGTATGCTCCAACGGCAAGCTGTTGCCACTGAATTTCGCGACATCCGAACCGCATAGCCCGGCGTTTACAACCATGACTCGAACCCATTTAGGTGGTATAGAAGGCAGTTCAATTTCTTGCTGCTCTAACTTACCACCGTTGAAAGTTACCGCTTTCATGTTGCACCTCCTGTTGTGGTGATAGTAGATAGAGCCTGCCGGCTTCCACCCGTAGCGTCAATGAACTGTTCCAATTTCTTAAACCCTTCACCGCTTCTGATAAGCTCAATCGCAAGATTGAAGCCTTCTTTCAGGTTTGACGCCTTTTCGGCCATCACGAGAATACAAGCCGCATTTAATGCGATTGTGTCCTCCAATGGCCCTGGCATTTTCCCCTGAAGGATCAAAGCGGCTAATTGAACGTTCTCGATTATTGACGCGCCTGACTTAAGTTCGTCCGGTTTTGATGCCGGCCTTAAAGTGATATCGGTTGGTGAAAACTCTTCCACTTTCCCAACATCACCATCTTCCACCCTTCCCAGCCAATTAGTTGCCACAGTACTGAGTTCGTCAATGTAGTGAACTTTATCACCGCTTGAAGAAACCACCATGACATTCTTTTGGCCGAGATCACGAAATACGTTCAGGGAGAGATCGACGTTGGGATGCGATAGACCGTAAAGCAAAACATCGCAGGCAATCGGATTAACAATCGCCGGTAAAGCGAAGCTTAACGGTGTCGGCCCAAAAGTTCGACCCCCGTACACGGCATTGAATCTCGGGATCAGTTCTTCGATGGAAAACATACCAAAACCGGTGGCAAGCAGAACCTCGATCATCTCATTTGGTTCGAGAAGTCTTGCCCCTACCGTATTAATGAAATCCTTCGAACCGCTTACCGAAGAAGTTGCTGCCGAACACGGTTTTGCAACATAAGCCCCTGCCGCACTTGCCACGAGACAGGCTGGAGTGGAAATATTAAAGGTCTTACAACCTTTCTTGCCACTGCCTGCAACGCCGACAAGTTTTTGACCAATCGGCAAGGTCGGTTTATAGCGGGTGACCCCGTCGATGTTCAAGGCGGTGCGTATCAACATTACCACCTCTCTCACCGTAGGGCCTTTAACCATCAGACCAGTAAGCATAGCGCCGAGTTGAGCATCCCGAGCTTTTACGTTAGGGTTGGTTAGAACCACCCGAAAGGCTCGGGCAACAAGTTCTTCTTCTACCGGCGCACCAATATTGAGCCGGTAGAAGAGTTCCGCAATCTCATGATTTGGATTCTTCGTATCCATGATTGACTCCTTTTCTACCGGTCATGCCATCGCTGACACAGTTGGTATAAGTGAGCTGCATACTCACTTTTGATATTCGACCACAATCTTGACTGTTTCCAGCACTCTTCGTGCGCTTCTCTGATCCGTTCATTGTCATATAGGCTGACTGAAGCGATCATCTGATAAACGACGTTTGTCTCCGGAAACTCCGTCACCACTTCTCCACACATAATCAAGCGAGTGATGTCATCGGCTGACATGTCAACGGAGATTCCCGACTCGGGAAAACTCTTTGACATTTTAGGATATCCATGGAAGCCACGAATAATTCCCGAATACATGGCGGAGTAGATTCTGCCATTCAAGTGGGGATTATCCGATTGAATGCGTCGCATGGTTTCCCTGCCGAAATTGACATATTGATGTTCGTCAATCCCCAAAATTACCAATACAGCATCAAAACCGCCATATATGAGTAATTCCAAAAAATCGGCGATCATCAAATTCAACGACAATTTGCGACGATAACTCATCGTAGAGTCGACTTTACCCTGATCCGAGTAAAATTCGTGTAGATCCTCTTCCGACCGGCAGAACATCTCATCATCCATATAATGACCAATGAGATAAGCCGTCCTTAAGGTTGTCAATGACTCATATTGTCCCCGCAACAAATTAGGGGTAGAATCATCGAATCCCAAATTACGGATAAAGGCACGATACTTACCCGCGAGACGCTGCGTGTAAGCCAAATCGGTGTTTTTACCGTTATAGGCATCTAAATCACCCAGAACGATCTGAACACAAAGTCCGGCTTGTTGTAAGCGCAATGCCCTGATGATCTGAGATAAAGTCCCAACATGAGGAATACCCGACAAACCGAATCCGGTTGTTACTAAGGATCTCTTACTGGACTGAACCGCCGTCGCAAAACTTTTTCCGTTCATATGGCAAAGCCATTGCCGTTGAAGGTCATCGTTTGTCAGCCTACCTAAGGAGAATGAGATGGGCTCAAACTCTAATGGGCTATAACCGAATTCCTTCATAATGGCGGAATAGTATTGCGAGTCGAACAACACTTTCTTGCTCATTTTCATTTCCTCCTTATTAAGGTTTTTTGTTGTCAATGTTCAGCGACTCCTAGACAATCTAAGAATCACAAAAAAGAGGGTTATGATTAACCATCTTTTTTGTAGATAAGTCCATTGGATTTGATAAATCCAAGTAACAAAAATTTAATAATTTTTTGGCTAAATTCATTCATTAATGTTTGATATGTGTATTTTAATTATCATAGAACATTACAACAACCAAGCTTATCTTGTCAAGCCTAACATTCTATAAAAAAACGCCCAAAAATGGCGCTATGTTGGTTCAATAAATTATATTATTAATCTACCAAAATTGATTGATTTTATAAAGCTTAACTCTTGACGCAAAACTAATGCCCCATCTCTTACCCACACCTATAAATTGCCTTGCTTTTGACCGTTCGATCCCCACTTTTTTGCCGGAACTCACTGGTCTGGTGCTATTGTCCACAAATTTTCAATCTTTCTTTTACTAGAAAAAATGACCCACGCCAAAAAATATCGGCGTGCTATCATCCGTGACTTTGGTTCAATGCGAGAAACAAAGCGAGCATGACCGAGCCGAGGCTAAACTCTAACCAACGCAAACAATCGTCTATTCACTAGAAGAACCAAATATAAAGCAAAAAGTTGGAATGTAATATTAAATAAAAATAGCTCTACATTAATACAGGGAAGGTGTTTTATTGTCTAGATTATTGGGAAATCAATTGCGACACTATAATTCGTCCAGGAAAGATTCGGTTTCTACCGCTGGTTTTAAATCTCTAATTGGGTTTGCCTGAAATAATCTATTGTGAAGATAAAACAAAACGGTAAACACGCCAACGGCCAGATTCAAATCCCAATAAACCGTAACAAGCGTCGTGCCGGCAATAATCAACATTTCTCGATTAGTAACGAATATCGGCTCATCATCATGACGACTAAATATATTTTTTAATAAAATATTAGTCCTACTGAAAAGTTCTTTAAAATATAATCTAAGCGGCAACCAATCAAAAACATCATACCCCACTTTAATTAAAATTCCCGCGAAAACCGCTTGCGGAATTAAATTAATTGCATCCTGAAATAAAATCATTTCAATTAAAGCAAAAACACCCACCAAGATGCCCGCAAACCTTAAGGTTGCTTTCTCTTTAATAATTAGAACCGATCTAATGGTAGCTTGCGCGCCGGGAATACCGCCAAGCGCCGCCACTGCCCCGGCCGCCAGGCCTTGAGCAATTAATTCCTTGTTTTGTTTGGTTTTTTCCCCGGTCATTTTATCAACAACCAACGAAGTCATAAGCGTATCCAAATATGCCAGCACCGCCAATTGCAGAGAAAACGGCAAAGCCAGGATAATTATCCCCCAGGACCAATCCGTTGGCCAATTACTTCCAATTAAATGCACAAAATCGCCAACGCTTTTTAAAGTTGAATTTAATTGAACCCGCTCGACTGAAAAATTGGCAAGACTGGCCAAAGCGGTCATGACAATAATTGTAATAAAAGTCGCTGAAAGCAAGCTTGCGAACTTTGGCATTATTTTTTTTGTCAACCTTGGCAAAATAAAAACCAAAACAGCGCTTGATACGATTAAAAACAAGTTTTGGGCAAAAGGGCCGGCAAACGCTGCTTTGCCCCCGAGTCCAAATATTTTTCTTATTTGATCCAGCCAAATAATAATGGCAATACCATTCATAAAACCGGAAACCACAACATTAGGAATAAAAGTAATAAACTTACCTAAACGCAACAAACCGAATAAAATTAAAAAACCAGCCGTTAAGAAAATGGTTAAATTTACAAAATGCTCGGTATTGATTCCGGGAACCAAACGAGCAATACGATCGTGAGCAACTGCAAAAACAACGGCCGTGACCGCCGTCATAGGACCCGTCGGTCCGGAACATTGAATTCTAGTGCCGCCAAAAGCTGAAGTTATTATGGCGATAATAGCGGCCGAAATCATGCCGGCAAAAGCTCCTCTACCGGACAGTAACCCAAAGGCGGCTCCCAAACTTAAAGCGACAAAACTGACTGTTAGGGCGGCAATAACATTTTGAAAAATGACTTGGGCATTAGGAATTTTGCCTAATGCATTCGCAAAACTATTTCGGGACATTTTTTTGTCTTAATTATTAAATTAAAAATTAATATTAAATTGAATTTTAAACTATAACAAGGGTGCCAAAAAAACGGCACTCTTGACAAAGTCATTTAAGGCGTTCTAATTTATATGATTTAGATATTTTTGTTCAAAAAGCTGTAAAATGAATCTTGGATTTTCATGCAAAAGCAAAAAATCGCCTCGTCTTTGCTTTTACTCAAACTTCATTGTCGTAAGCAAGACCAAATGATCTTGTGATCACATTAGTCAACTCCCGCCTGCCTGTCGGCAGGTTTGTTCACCCCTTACGCCAAAAGAAAAAATGATCTTATGCAATTTATAATTTTCTCTAACCTATATTTACTTTTGCAGCCAATATATGTAAACTTATAACATGAAAATGGAAAAAAACAATCTAAGATTATGCGCCAAAGGCTCCAGAAAACTGGAACGTGATTTTATTGAGGAAACGAAGTATCTCTCCACTATTGTTGACTGCATTGAAATTGATTTCAATTATCCTCATGATGGAAATTTTAAACAGGAAATAGCCTTTTTAAAAAGACTCCAAAAAGAAAAGAACACCCAATACACAGTCCATGCTCAATATCTTAGCGGAAGTATTAATGACTTCAATACTAAAATCAGAGAAGAAAGCATAAAGCAGATACTAAAATCCATCGATTACGCCTCGCTGTTAAAAGCTTCAATAGTAACTATTCACCCTGCACTGGAGCCGTATGGACTAAAACTAGAAAAAAGAAAGAAGCTAGAAATCGATGCCTATAAAAAAATAGTCTCTTATGCGACTAAAAAGAAAATAAAAATCGGTTTAGAAAATGAAGCGCAAACTTGCTTTTGGTTTCCTGATAGAGCATGTAAGTTTGATTTGCTCGGCGAGACTATATCTAAAGTTAATAACAAATACTTCGGATTAACTCTTGATATTGGACATGCCAACGTCTCGAATGAAGATTATTTGAAGGTAATTGATAAATACTCCAAATTTATTTATCATATCCACGCACATGATAACCTTGGTTTGGCTCCAAAAAATCTGGGAAAATTTAATCGCCCTGATCCCCACTTAACGCTCGGGCAAGGTAATATAAGATGGCGGCAGATTTTGAAAAAACTTCATGATATAAGATATAAAGGATATTTTGAAATTGAATGTGAAATTGCGGACATTAAAAAATCAATCGCCTACCTGAAATCAATTTAAACAAAAACAAGCCAGACTCTTCTTGTAGAAGCTGGTTTTTTATTTACTACACATTCGATTGCTGTTTTTTCGGCAGTGTGTCTCGGTCTAGAACCGAAACTTTACAAGCATTATAGGGGTTCTTTGGCGATTTTACCAGAGTCGACTTTGAGGCATATCGGTCAGGTCTTTTTTGGAGAAAAAAGACAAATCGGACACAGGACAGGGATATTAGGCTGTCCCACAAAATCGGACACTACTATGCCCCGTATAATTTTACCGCAGATATTTTTCAATATTTTCTTGGTGACCGGCGTAGGTCGGTGAACAATGAATAATGCGGTCACTGTCATGTAGATAAAATAGGCAATCAGTTTCTTCTGGATATAGTACAGCCTTGATGGCATCAATGCCAGGGTTAACAATCGGATGGGGCGGCAAACCCTGATTCAGGTAGGTATTATACGGCGAATCAATCTGCTTTTCAGCCGGCGTAATTGGTTGCCACCAGGAATCCAGCCCCTTGTAAAATCCTTGGCGCAAGTAGCAGTTATCGGATTGGTCGCATTGGCAAGGATACGGCTCGACATTACCAGGATCTTTACACAGATCATCAAAGGCTAGTTCGCTGTCTCGGGCATACTGCAACGTGGCGTCAATTTCCAGCTTCATTCCTTGTAGTAGACGATTCCAGATAATACCGGCAATCATGGGCATATCGTCTTTACCACCGGCCTCACGCTGGATTAATGAAGCAATTCTAACTACTGTGTCCCATTTAATATTTTGATTTAACGCTTCTTGTGCATAAGGAGCGAAATTTTCTTCAAAGCGTGACTGCATGCGCTCTGCTACTTCCAGCGGTGATTCATCCACAGGGATCAGATACGTATCAGGAAAATATACTCCTTCAACGTAATCGTATTTCATGGCTGTGTAGTCAGTAACCCACTTTTGTTTTTCGTCGTTATTCCAGTTCAAAACCTGAGCCAGCAACTCCGCAATCTGCTCCTTACGCCAGCCTTCGGGGAAACTTACCCACTTCATGTAGGGGCCTTTTTTTAAAATGCTGACAGCCTGAAAAGTATTCATTGACTTGGAAATCTTGTAGGCACCAGGTTGGATGCAATCAATGCAGACAATTGACCCAAGTCCGCGAATACCAAAAAATGCTAGCTTAAATCCTAACTCGCTTTTGATAAATCCTTGGTCGTATAGAGCTTGGGCCACTTCACGAGAGTCATCATTGCCGACAATAACCGTAAACTGTTCAAGTTCAGCATTGCCTTGCGGGGCCGAGAATTGATAAAAAAATACCAATGCAACCACTGCCAAAATAACCAATGCCAAACCGGCAATTACCAACCAAAATTTTTGTTTGATAGCTGTCAGTGCGACTGATAAAATTTTATTTTTCATATATTTGTTACCAATATAAAATATGTTCATTATCCAGCCAATGGACGTTGGAATAGCGATTAGACATTAGTCTATTATTTTGCTTGATAATTTCCCCTGTTTCGGTGTCCGCGATAAACAAAGTCCAGTATTCATTTGGAGTATCATAATCGATTTCTTCAATTTTAACCTCTATTACTAATCTCTTATTATCGGGGGAAAAATCCGCTTGGCCAAAATCCAAAAATCTCTTATCCTCCTGCCGATTCATCGCGTAATAATGATTGATCATTATACCATCTAAATCTGACGTCAAATCAACTAATCTCAAACTTAAATCCAAATTATTGCAACTGGCCAATTGATCTTCCTGCAGTCGTTCTTTAATACAAGCACTTTCCAAAAAAACTACTTTCTTCCCATCTTGTGACTTAGCAATTAACCTGCCTTTGGTTGGTAATTCAGTAGTGGTCCTGGTTCTAAAATTCAGATAATAGTTAAAGAATGGTCCGTTGTATAATTTACTGTCCTGTGGCCATTGCCAGGCCGAACCAATCAAGGTATCTGCTGTTAACGGGCTTAGAATCGGATCAATATAATTAGTATAAAATCCCAAAGAATCTTTTATCTCTCCATTTTTCATTATTCTTGTCCAGCCAACACCACCCTCAAAATCCATGTGTTCAAAAGAAAACACCACTTCGTTTTCGTCAACAGTAAAAATTTCAGGTAATGGATTACTAGCCAGCCAATCAGACAAACGAATTAATTCAATATTAGTTTCATCAAACTTATTTTGATATTGAAACAGCTGAAATAAACAGTAGCCGCTTACCACAATAGCCAATATTGCAAGCCCTGAAACAATTGAGAGGATTTTATTTTTAGTAAAAATAGTAATCATAGCTTTTATCTTTTTATCCACTCCTGGCCGTTGTTTGCCCAGCACTCTGGAATTAAATTAACCGGAATTTCATAACCCTCCAAACTTTCACACGGCGGGGCTTCTTGCCCTTGATAAAGCACTCTCCAGCTACCCCCTGTTTTAACGGCTAAAAAATATGGGGTGCTGTAGTTATCCACACCACCAATTAAAATCATTCCCTTTAAGGAGTTATCTTCCATTTCGCTGAATCGGACGAACAAGTCACGGCTTTGATAATCTTGGTCGCCTTTGTATTCAATAAAGGCTTGTTTAATTTTTTCTTTATCTCCAAAGGTTAAACCATTATAATATTTTTCAGGATTTGAAGTATTAACCAAAATCTTCTGTTCACTATCCCAACAGTCAGGCACCATATCTTGGGGAAAATCATATTGTCTAAAATTCTGACAAATACCAAAGTAGCTACCGCCGGAATAATCGGTAATAACCCATTGACCGTCAACTTTAGTGGCAAACCAAAATCCGTTGCGTTCATTACCAGGCCAACTAACAATACCTCGAGTGAAGCTTGCTAAACCCTCTTCAATAATCACGCTGAAATGTCCTGGTTTATCCCAGTTAGGATATTTTTCTACAAACGCTGATTCAATATCCTGTTTAATAATCTGAGTACCATACTGACGAACAAAATCGCCAAAAGTTTCGTCGTTTGGTTTATCTTGGGGCATATAAAGTGAAAGTTCATACACTCTATCATCATAAAACAAATACCAAGTTATTTGTTCACCGCTAGCACCAGCTGCTTCATGCCTTACGCGAAGCGCAACCATACCACCAACATCAGTCCAGGATTTTTCCTTAACTAACGCAACGTCGTCTATCCAAATAAGATGCGGCCAGTTTTCAGGGTTGCTACCGTCAAACTCAGACACGCTTATATTAATCTGATCGCCGTAGGCGTAGCTTTCAGTACCCCCAATATTTGGCAACTCTTTCTCCTTAGTCAAAATGATACGTGAATCACTCACCTGATGAGAATACCAACCCGGCGGTATTTCGTCAGGTATTGGAAAAGATAGTTTCGGAGAAAAGCCAATGACATCCGAAGTAACCTTGGCTGACCAATCCCCGGCTGGATTAAAGAATATGCCAAGTTTCATATCTGGGATCCCACGCAAAAATCCTAAAGGAATTCGAAACAAGGTAAAACTTTCCACCTCAGCACTTAATGGCTCAGCCGAAACTATTCGGCTTTTACCTAGGTATAATGCTATGCGCTCAATTGGATTATCATAATGAATGTTAACTGCCTGCATTACACTATTCCTAAAACTTTCATCAACTGAAACTGCATCACGAACAGTTAATTTAGGAATTACAATTCCAACGGCTAAAATAATAACTATGCCCAACACAATAGATAAAAATATTACTCGTTTTTTATTCATAGATTAAAATTACTCGGTAGCCATTCTAATCCGGTCGCATTTTTCTTCTGCCTGACTGACAATATCAAAAATATCATCAATTGCCGGTTCTTTCGCGTTTATCACCCGCCCGCTCTTTAAAACCGCAGTCACTTCAAGGCTGTGGGTCTGCATAACGGAAGTAACTTCACAATTTTCAACCGCTTGCTTAAGCATATCCCAGTATGTTTCATTGGATGTATGATCAATGGCAATCAGGCATTTATCAACTATGCAAGATGCCCGTTCATTACCCGAACATTGCAACTCGCCCATTGACGGAAAAGAATTAACCAGTTTTAAAATTCTTTCGGCGTTATCTTGATTAACCACGATTGCGCAGCTGAACGGCGAACGATTAGCTATAATTTTACAATCAGAATCCTGCTGGCAATATCCGGAGGTGGCAATTTGACGGGATATATATGATCTTTTTACTGAAATAAAAGAAGCTAAGCTGATTGATATAACGACTAAAACGCCAAACAGAACAAAGGTGCGATTAATCTTTTTTAATTCTAATTTTTTGTTGATTAATTGCAAGGCAAAATATATCGCCAGCAACGGCGCCAGATAAAATAGATAGTCAAAAATAATATAATGGTAAAAACTTCCTGGTGAAAATATCCATTTAGGGAATGAAGAAGCGCTCATTACATCTTTTATTTGAATAATAAAAAATGAATACGGCCAGCCATATAAAGCACTCATCACCGTGCCGCCGATTTTTATCCGATAAATTGCCAACGATGAAATTAATGCTAATATTGGCCCAATGAAAACAATAAATAAATCCAATTTATTTTTATACAAAGAATAAAAACCTTTCAGAATAATACCAAGCAACCCGCCTAAAAAGCTGACAAAAATAAAAACCAAAGCCATCATCCAGGTATCCTGATCCCAAAGCTTAGAAATAGGAATTGGTGAGTCATACACTAAATTTGACATTATAATCATCCGGGCAGAAATCAAAATGGCTGATAAGATTCCAAAGATCAACGAGCCGCCAACAAGTTTTGGTAAAAATTTATGAGTTACGCTTTCTTTCTGAATCCAGACTATAAAACAACCAGCCAAAGCTAAATAAGGCAAAATTGACCAGCTGTAATTAAAAACCCAGGAGCTGAGTACTAAAAAAATAACTGCACTAATAATTGAAGTCAGGATCACCGTTTTAAATCTCTTCATATTTATTGTTTTTTAAACTTTTTCTTAAAAAATAAAATTATACGGCCCAATAAATAACCAATTATAAAATATTGTCCGATACCAACTACAAAAAGAAAAATCATTTGTGGAATAATAGAATCACTGGTCAGAAAAGGAGACAGAATAAATCCACCTAAAGTAGGTAGAAGAATGGATGCCGGCATATGAAAAATCATCATCCCTAAAAGTCCTTCCTCAAATATACCAGGACGAGCATGTAACAAACCATAAATAACAAACCAAATCCAAAAAGCTAAATCAAGCGACGCAACTATTAAACCCACAATTATTGGCAAAAAATGTTTTTTCTTCATAATTATTACTTTCTAAATAATTAATCCCAGCTATCCAACCCGCTGTCTGATAATGGTATTGCATCGCCTAAATATTTTGGCTTTGAATTAAAAACAATATCAAGCCAAGCCTTCACTTTTGCTAAAATTTCCCTTCTGTTTCTGGCTTCTTTTCCATAATATTGATGAAGATCAGCACCCACTCCACACGATTCAATTCCAAGCTTATTGGCAATATACAAAGCTCTCGGCAAATGGAAATCCTGCGTTACGACAACTAGCGACTGGGCTTGAAATATATACTTAGCTCTGTATAAACTGTCATAAGTATCAAAACCGGCATGATCTAAAAATATATCTTCTTGCTTAACTCCATTTTCTAATAAATACTCTTTGGCTGAATTTACTTCATCATAATCTTTTCTGCCGTGGTCGCCGCTAACTAAAATCTTTTCCACCTTACCTTCTTTATACAACTCAATAGCTGTTTTGACTCTGTCTTTAAAAATATCGCTCATTTGACCATTGTTATAAACCTTAGCACCCAGAACTAAAGCTGCTTGTTTATTCAAATTATCTTGGTTACAGATGTTCTCTCCAAATTTATTAATATTAATGTTAATCAATGCTACAGAAATAACGACGATAAGAATGAAGCTAACAGACAAAATTAAAATTTTTTTCATAAATATACTTATCTACTCATCGTAATGATTGGTAATAACTGAATTATTATTTGATTTTATCTCTAAATCATCACTCACATTTACATTTAACCTGCTAGTATTATTGGCACTAATTTCCGCATTCTCCACGTCTAGCTCGTCCATCTCAATCCAACAATCACCAGAATTGATTATCAAATTTTCAGCAGA
>CAZINP010000005.1:100642-122011 GCA_964540635.1 uncultured Gammaproteobacteria bacterium | reverse complement strand
AGCTTTAATGAAATTGACTTTGGCAGAGCGTGAAGTATATTCAAAAGATTTGGTTAAAATAGTAACAACCGACCATAATTTGGACAATTTAGTTAAAAAAATAATTACTCAATTCTAAAAATATGAAAGTTTCGTTGATTATTCCAATTTATAATGAGGAAGAGAACCTTAAAATCTTGGCGGAAAAAATATTAGCTTTAAGTGGTTTTGAATGGGAAGCAATTTTTGTTGACGATGGATCTCGGGATTCAAGTTTTGAAATTTTAAAAATGCAAGCTAAAGCCGACCCGAGGTTTAAAGTGATTAGTTTTCGAAAAAATTATGGTCAAACCGCAGCCATGTCCGCAGGTTTTGATGTTGCGCAAGGAGAGGTTATAGTACCTCTTGATGGCGATTTACAGAACGATCCGGCTGATATTTTAAAATTATTGGAGAAGATTAATGAAGGTTATGACGTGGTTTCTGGTTGGCGTAAGAACAGAAAAGATAAAACTTTTTCGCGCAAGTTGCCCTCATTTATCGCAAATTGGCTCATAAGTCAAATCACAAAAGTTTATCTGCATGATTACGGTTGTAGCCTAAAGGCTTATCGCAGAGAGATTTTATCTGAAGTAAGGCTCTACGGCGAAATGCATCGTTTTATTCCCGCCTATGCAGCTTGGCATGGCGCGAAAGTCACAGAGATTCCGGTTAATCATTTTCCTCGGATTCACGGTAAAACAAAATATGGCATCGGTCGAACTTTGCGGGTTGTTTTGGATTTACTAACGGTTAAATTTTTAATTAGTTATTCAACCAAGCCGATGCATTTTTTTGGCAAGACCGGTATTTGGTCAATGTTAATTTCTTTTGTGGCCGTTTTAGCGGCCCTATGGTTTAAATTTTTTGGTGGCAAAACTCTTATTCAAACCCCATTGCCCTTAATTGCGGTTATGTTCTTTTTATTGGGCATTCAATTTATTTTGATGGGTTTAATCGCGGAAATGTTAACCAGAATTTATTATGAAAGCGGAAAAAGAACAGTGTATAATATAAAAGAAAAGATTAATTTAGAGTAATTAGTTTATGTGCGGAATCGTCGGTTTTAGCGGAATAAAAAATCAAGATCTTTTGGTGCAAATGGCCGAGCAGATTTCTTATCGCGGTCCGGATGAACGCGGTTATTTTTCCAACGACAAAATTAATTTTGGACATTTGCGTTTAAGCATTATTGATTTGGCCGGCGGAAAACAGCCAATGTCAAGCGCAGATAATCAAATTACTTTGATATTCAACGGCGAGATTTATAATCACAATGAGTTGAGAAAAAAATATTTAAGCGCTTATCCCTTTAAGACAAAGAGTGACACGGAAACAATTATTTATTTATATCAGCAATTTGGTCTTGATTTTCCAAAATATCTAAATGGCATGTTTGCCTTGGCAATTTGGGACAACCGAAAGCAGAGACTGATTTTGGTGCGCGATCGTTTGGGTAAAAAACCGCTTTATTATCGAACCCACCAAAACGAAATTTATTTTGCTTCCGAACCAAAATCATTAAGTCTGAATTATTTTGGCGCTAAAAAAATAAATTATCAGGGTTTAGGTTATTATTTAAGATTTCAATTTTATCCTTCGGATCAATCGGCACTTGAAGGCATAAAAAAACTTTTACCGGGTCATCTTGCGGTTTGGGAAGGTAATCAATTCAAGATCGAGAAGTATTGGTCGCTTGATTTTTCGTCAACTGAAGATTCGGATAAAAATAAATTTGGCGAATTGCTTGAGGATGCAATCAAGACAAGATTGGTTTCAGATGTGCCCTTGGGTGTTTTTTTGAGCGGGGGGTTGGATTCATCAACGGTTGCCTATTTTGCGGCCAAGAATTCTATTTCAAAAGTTAAAACATTTTCAATTGGTTTTGAAGATAAGTCTTTTGATGAGTCACGTTATTCCAAACAAGTTTCTGAATTTTTGAAAACCGATCATTATCATTGTTTGTTTTCAGAAAAGGAAATTTTGGATTTAATGCCGTTAATTTTTTCTTTGCAGGATGAACCCATGGCAGATGCTTCAATTTTTCCAACTTATCTTTTATGCGCCTTTGTCAGAAAGCAAGTAACAGTGGCACTTTCGGGCGATGGCAGCGATGAGCTATTGGCCGGTTATCCGACTTTTCAAGCTCACAAATTGGCGGATATTTATTCTGCCTCGCCAAATTTTTTAAGACAAAATTTTAGTCAGATAATAAAAAATTTACCCGTTTCGTTTAATAATTTCAGTTTTGATTTTAAATTAAAAAGATTTATCAGATCGGCCGATAAAACCGGTTATTGGCGCGATCTTGATTGGACAAGCGCTTTTGATTTAGCCGAACAAGCAAATTTAATAAAAGAAGACTATCATATTGAACTTGGCCTAAATAATCAAGATAAAAATTTGGCGGATTTTTTTGATTTAAATCAGTCGGATTTGAATAAGCAGGTATTAAACTTTTGGCAAAAAGGATATTTGGTTGATGATATATTAATCAAGGCTGATCGAGCCAGCATGTATAATTCTTTGGAAGGTCGCAGTCCGTTTTTAGATTATCGGATTGTTGAATATTTAAACCATTGTCCAGACAAAGCCAAGATTAACGGTTGGCAAACGAAATATTTGCTAAAAGATTTAATGAAGGATAAATTGCCGAAAAATATCGTTTATCGCAAAAAAAAGGGTTTTGGGGTACCAATTTCAAAATGGCTTACCGGGCCGCTTAAGTCATTTATGCTAGACACCCTAAGTCATGAGTCCTTGAGCCAAATTGAAATTTTTAATCTTGCTTATGTTGATAAACTTATAGATGATCACTTAAATCAAAAGCAAGATAATCGTTTAAAGCTTTGGACGTTAATTAATTTTGTTCAGTGGTATAATAATTGGTTTATAAAAAATAGATGAAAAAAGTAACTATAATCATCCCTACATACAATCAAGCGCACATCATCTCCCAGGCAATTCAATCTGCTGTTGATCAGGATTATAAAGATTTGGAAGTAATTGTCGCCGATGATTGTTCTACCGATCAAACAGAGCAAGTCGTAAATAAGTTTTTAAAAAACCCAAAGGTTAAATATTGCCGTACGCCCCAAAATTTAGGCCGAGTCGGTAATTACCATTACTCGCTCTATGATTTGGCAACGGGGGATTATTTTTGCGTTTTAGACGGGGATGATTATTTTACTGATAAAAGTTTTATTTCCAAGGCGGTAAGAATTTTTGAAAAAGATGAAGCTGTAAAATTGGTTTTTGCCAAAGTAAAAGTTTATTTCGAAGAAGACAGGTCAACATTTCCCTTAGAAATGAAAAAAAGGAAAACGCAAATAATTTCCGGCAAAGAAGTTTTTTTAAAATTTGATAAATTTTTTGTACCCCATTTGGCAACGGTTGTAAAACGATCAGCAGCCCTTGAGAGTGGATATTATCTTCTTGATATAATTAGTTCGGATTGGGAGTCACTTTTAAGGTTATTACCAAAAATTAAAGTTGGTTTTCTGGATGAATTTGTTGGAGTTTGGCGCAAGCATGAAACTAACGCCAGCCGTTCGCCTAAGTTTAGTAAGATTGAAAAAAATTTGCTTTATATCAACAATCCATTTGATACCCTGAAAAAAAATGACTATTTTACAAAACAGTCTCTTCTTGTTTGGAAAAGAAAAATGCTAAAAAACTATTTTTTGCGTCTGGTTTTGGCCGCAATTCTTAAGCATGATAAAAAAGAAATTCCGGTGATTTTTGATTTGGCAAAAAAAACGGATTCAAGGGTGTATAACTCATTGATTTTTGATTGGCGTCTTTGGGCAATCAGAGCGATTTCTTCAAGTAATTTACTTCTTTTTTTGGTTTTAAAGTATATTTTAAAAGCCGAATTTTATTATAAGGATATTATATCGAGTCGTTAAGATTATGAAAAAAATTCTGTCGTGTCCCGTCTGTCAGGGCCAACAATTTAATGTTATTTTTACCGGAAAAGATTTTTTCAGAACTGATAATAATATTTATGAATTTTCCATTTGCCATTTTTGTCAAACGATTTTTTTGTCATCACGTCCGGACCAGGAAAATTTAGCGGATGTTTATAATTTTGATTATCAGCCATATGTCGGTAAATATAATTTTCTTACAAGGTTATTTATTATTAATCGAACCAAGAAAGAAATAAAAAAATTTAAACATTTTTTCCCTGATTTAAATAAAGTCCTAGAGATAGGTTGTGGTACCGGTCAGTATTTAAAAGATTTACTTGATATAGGAAATTTTGAGGTTAGGGGAGTGGAGGTTGACAAACAATGCTCTGAAAGCGCAAGAGATAATTTTAATTTGGATATATTTTGTGGAGATTTGACTCAGGCCGCTTTTTTGGATAATTCTTTCGATTTAGTGATAATGAATCACGTAATTGAACATTTGCCTTCTCCGGTTAAGGAGCTTGGAGAAATCAGTAGAATTTTAAAACAAGGCGGTTTATTGCAAATCAAAACTCCAAATTATCAGACTTGGGAAAGAAAATTTTTCGGCAAAAACTGGTTTCCCTATGAAATTCCCAGGCATTTGTTTCTATTTAGTCCAAGCTCAATTAAGGCTATTTTAGAAAAAAACGGTTTTGAAGTTTTGAGCATTGCTTTTGAGGGTACGCCGAATAATATTATTCTTTCAATTAAGAATTTTATGATAAGCAAGAAGGCCCCAAAGATTTTGATCAATTTTTTTGATATTAACAATTATTTTTTACTCACCTTGCTTTCACCCTTAACTTTAGTTTTGGTTAGATTTTTTAGATCAGGCAGAATGGTAATATTTGCCAAAAAAATATGAAAAAATATTTTTTTTATTTTTTGAAAATTGTTTTAAGTTTTTTACTTTTGTATTGGCTTTTCAATCAGATTAATTGGCGTGATTTAGCAAACAGCCTCTACTCAGTTTCTTGGCCGTACTTTTTACTTTCCTTTATATTTTGCGTTGTTACTTGGGTGGTTGCTACCGGCCGTTGGCGATATATTTTAAATCGTCTTGGATTAAAGATTAGTTTTTTAAATTTGCTTTCATTGAACCTTGTATCTTTATTTTATTCTTCTTTTTTGCCGGGAGGGCAAGCTACGGGAGAGTTGATTAAGTGTTATCGTGTAATTTCTTTTCCGCAGGACAAATTAAAACTCGTTTATTCTGTTTTAGTTGATAAGCTTGTCGGTTTTAGTGCGGCCGTGATTTTAGGTTTAATCGCCTTGGTGCTATTAAGACTTGATCAAATGCAATTCAGAATTCTATTGTTAATATATTTGATCTCTGCCTTCGGATTGGGATTTATTACCGTTTTTAACTTTAAACTCATTAGTTTTTTTAAAAATTTGATTGACTATTTTTCTCCCAGAGGTTTTGGTTTCGAGTGTTTTGCTGGGCAATTTTTAGACATTAAATCAAGTCTTATTTCTTTAATTTTGGCCTTAATTTTTCAAATTTTTAATGTTTTTTATATATATTTATTGGCTTTATCGTTTGGCGTCTCGGTTAATTTTATCGATCTTTTTTGGATTATAGGCTTGTTAACCCTAATTCTTTTTGTTCCTGTTACATTTTTTGGTTTAGGGTTAAGAGATGTTAGTTTGGTTTATCTATTTGGCTTGGTTTCGGTTTCTTCTGCTGGTGCCGTAAGCATATCTTTGTCAATTTTTATTTTTGGAGTAATTTTAGGAATATTGGGCTGGATTTGGGATAGGATTTCGAATTTGCACTCAACCAAGATTTTATGAAAAGTTTTTTAAAACAAAATTTTATTTTGATTGCGATTATTTTCACATATTTTTTTATGGGCCTGGCCGGTTTATTTTATGCATGGGGCCTACCTTATGCGGTTGGCGATGAAACGGCCATTCTTTCGGCGGGCTTAAAGATGATTAATGATTTTTCTTTGCGGCCGGCTTATCCTTCTTTTTATTATTTCCCTTTGAATGCTTATGTTTATTTACCCGTTATTGCTGTTTATCTTCTAGTGTTGGCCCTCTTCATGCCTCTTTCTCAGATTAAGGCATTTGTTATACTCGATTTTTATAAATTCTTGCCTGCTGTAAGGGTTTATACCTTATTACTTGGAATGGTGGCGATTATTTTAGTTTATGATATTGCTCAAAAATTATTTAACAAAAAAAGAATATCGTTATTTGCCGCTTTTTTGACCGCCTTTAGTCTTCTGTTCGTCCAGGTTTCTCATTTTGCCAGAGTGTGGGTTTTGCAGGTCGTTTTAATTTTGGCTGTTTTTAATTTTTTCGTGCGGCTTTATAAAAAGGGATATATTTGCCGTAAAGATTATTTAATTTTGTCTTTTCTTTTAGCTTTGTCGATTACGGCTCACGGAGTTGGTTTTATTGTTTATATTCCCTTTTTAGTGTTGTTGGCTGTTATTTATAAATCTAAGTTTATCAAAGAAACCATTTTTAATATTAATTTTTGGTTTCTAAATATTTTTTTGATTTTAAGCGTTTTTTTGACTATATTTTTAAATCCATACGCTTTTTCTAATTATTTTAACTATTACAGCCAGATTGGCAGTGAAAGATTAATACAGGCTGGTGTTAATCCTGATTGGCGTCAGGGTTTATATTATTTTTCCTCAGTTATGTTGCAGCACGATCCGGTTTTGTTCATTCTGGGCGCAATTGGTTTAATTTTGATTTACCTAAAATGCAAAAAAAATTTTTATTTGATATTTTCATTTATTTTTGGATATTATTTATTCGCTGGGATTTTAGCGAGTGGCGGTCATGCTGAACCGCGTTATGTTATGCCGTTGGTTCCGTTTTTTTCTTTGCTTGCCGGTTATAGTTTGGATTGGATCTTTTTGAAATTTAAAAATAAGAAAGTCGGTTGGATAATTATTGCGTGCTTGCTGTCTTTTATTTTTTTCTGGGCGGCATTGTTAAGCTATAAAACACTACAGCCAACCACCAGATTTATGGCCCGTGATTGGATATATCAAAATATTCCCTCCGGTTCGTCAATTATAAATTTAGATCAGTATCTGACTTTAAATATCGATAAAGAAACGGCCCAGATGCATAAAAATTCAACGCCGAGATTCTTTTTAAAAAAGGACGAATTTCTACTTGCTTTGGATGATCAAGACTTGCCGGCGCCCAATTATTTTATCCTCACGCCGGCCCACTTTTCAAGTGAAATCCCTCAAGATTTACTTGAAAAAACATACGATTATGTTATAATTTCAGGTGCGAGTATAGATGAAATTTATGAAAAAATAAATCATTTTGAACCATTTGAAAAGTATGATTTGGTAGAAGTGGTTCATTTTCCTCAAGTTTATTTGCAGCCCGATATAGATTTGGCTGGCAATATGATTTTTCCTTATCCTAAGCTATTACAAGTAAAAAATTCAGGACCATTTATTTTTATTTATGAGTCAAGGTTGAGGATACTAATTCAAAAATAATGAAAATTTGTTATTTCGGTATATATGATTCAGATTATGTTAGATCAAAAAATTTGATTGCCGCTTTAAAGTTAAGCGGACACGATATTTTAGAAGTAAATTCTCGAGATAAAGGATACAAAAAGTATTTAAATTTATATCGAAAACATAAAGAATTAAATGGTGCATACGACTCGATGATTGTTGCTTTTCCGGGGCAGGGAGTAATGTTTTTAGCTAAGCTGATATGTAGAAAAAAAATAATTTTTGATGCTTTTTTGTCTTTGTTTGATTCAAACGTTTGTGATCGTAAATTAGTCAAACCCGGGAGCCTTAAGGCTAGATATTATTTTTTTCTTGACTGGATGTCTTGTCGTTTTGCTGATGTTGTTTTGGTTGATACGAATGAGCACGCTAAATATTTTGTTAATATTTTTGGGGTTAACAAAGAAAAAATTTTTAGTATTTTTGTTGGTGCTGACGAAAAAATTTTTTATCCGCGTATCTCGGCAAACAAATTTTCAAATTTTTCAGTTGAATGGCACGGTGATGTAATTCCTCTTCACGGCATTGAGATAATTTTAAAAGCAGCGATAATTTTGAAAGAAGAAAATATTTGCTTTCATTTGATTGTTGGCAATAAGAATTTTGAAAAAGTTAAAAATCAGGTCGATTCCCTTGGTATATCAAAAAGTGTGCATGTATATGGTCAAAAATCTCTTGAGCAGCTTGCTGATTTTATTGTTAATTCAGATGTTTGTTTGGGAATATTTGGCCAAACAGAAAAGGCCAAGAGGGTTATTCCATGCAAGGTTTTTGAGACTTTAGCTTGTCAAAAAACGTTGGTATCCATGGATTCCCCGGCCATTAAGGAACTATTAGTTGATGGAACAAGTTGCCTTTTGGTTAAGGAAAAAGATCCTAAGGGCTTAGCAGTGATAATTTTAAAACTGAGGGACAATAAAAGTTTATCGGAAAATATCGCAAAGGGTGGTTATGATATTTTTATTAAAAAATCTTCGGTTACGGCTTTGTCCGGTGTCGTAAACGAAGTAGTTAATTGGTCTCTAAAAAAATAAGTTTTATGAATATAATTCAAGATTATTACAATAGAATAAATTTTAACTACGGCATGACTTCAAGTCGCAGAAAAAAAATTTTGTCCTTGATCGGCAACGTAACAAATAAAAAAATTATTGATATTGGTTGCGCCAACGGTTATTTTGGTCGATTGTTGCAGGAATCTGGCAATGAAGTTTTTGGATTTGATATTTCTGAGCAGGCGATTGCTGAATCCAAAAAAGTTCTGAGTAGCGCCGAGGTTCTGGACATACAAAAAGATATTTTGCCATTTGAGTCGGGGAGTATCGATATCGCCATTTTTTCTGAAACAATAGAGCATTTATTTTTACCGGAAAAAGCTTTGCAAGAAATAAAAAGAGTTTTAAAGGACAATGGTTATGTTTTGATTACAACGCCTAATTTTTTAGTTTTATCAAACAGGATAAAAATGCTTTTAGGCAATTTTACTTATACGGAAAGCGGATTTCTTGATAGGGGTCATATTCATTTTTTTACCTACAAATCTCTTGTTAAAATTTTAGATGATTGTGGGTTTATAGTTATGGGGCAAAACCATGTGCCATATTTCCGTGTGCCTGATTTTTTTGCCCAATATATGCCTAATCTTTTTGCTTTTCAAATTATTGTAAAGGCTGGAAAAAAATAATTATGGATATTTTTTATATTGCTAATGTCAGAGTACCAACCGAGAAGGCACATGGTTTGCAAATAGCTAAGATGTGCGAAGCCTTTTCTGAGTGTGCCATAAAAGTCAATTTGATTGTTCCCAGGAGATTAAATAGCAATAGAGTTGATTTTTTTAATTATTATAAAATTAAAAATAATTTTGTACTTACCAAGATTCTCGCAATCGATCCGGTTTTTCTTATGAAATTCAGAAACGGTTGGTATATTAAAATTCAATCATTATTTTTTTTGATTTCTTTATTTTGTTATTTAATATTCTTAACGAAAAAGAAAGAGGCGGTTTTTTATACAAGAGATATATATTTATTATCAGTTTTAAAGTTATTCTCTGATAATGTAATTTGGGAGGCTCATGATTTGCCACATAAAGCCAGTAAATACACTAACATTTTGAAAAAAATTAAAAAGATTGTAGCCATCACAAGTCCTTTGGCAAAAGAGATTATTGGCTTGGGCGTTGTCCCTCAAAAAGTTAAAGTTTTTTCCGATGGTGTTGATTTTGCAGAATTTTCTAATATTAAAGAAACTAAAGCGGAGGTTAGGGCTAGACTTAATTTGCCCCAGGATAAGAAAATAGTTATTTATACCGGCCATCTTTATGATTGGAAGGGGGTTCAAACGTTAGCGAATACTTCAGAGTTATTGCCCGAGGATTATTTGATTGTCTTTGTTGGCGGCACAACCGAGGACGTAAAAAAATTTAAGAACATAAATTCTGATAAAAGTAATATTGTAATTACAGGCGCTGTTGCACATGAATTGATACCATTTTATTTAAAGGCGGCCGATGTTGCAATTTTACCTAATTCGGCAAAGCCAAAAATTTCGGAAAAATATACATCGCCATTGAAACTTTTTGAGTATATGGCCTCAGGCGTTCCGATTGTAGCTTCAAATTTAGAAAGTTTAAGGGATGTTTTGAATGATCAAAATTGTTTATTTTTTGAGGCGGATAATTATCAATCATTAGCCTCAGCAATAATTAAAATTTGTCAATCAACTGATTTGGCTAAGTCAATTTCAGTCAACGGGAAAGAGATTGTTAAAAATTTAACCTGGGAAAAAAGGGCACAAGCAATAGTTTCGTTTATAAAATTATGACACATTTGGAAAGACTATTAAAATTAATTCCAGATTTATCAAAAGCCGCAATATTGGATTTGGGTTGCGGTAAGGGAAGGTTGGCCCTTGAGATGAAAAGAAGGGGATTGGATGTCGTTGGTATTGATGTTAATCCAGATTATTTAACTAT
The DNA here is from genome assembly GCA_964540635.1 of uncultured Gammaproteobacteria bacterium. GTDB lineage: Bacteria > Patescibacteriota > Patescibacteriia > Buchananbacterales > UBA6539 > 02-FULL-45-11b. The sequence continues at coordinate 111,548 of CAZINP010000005.1, read as the reverse complement.
GATTAGAGATCAAGCAGAAAAGGAAGGTTTGGACATTAACGTAATTCAGGGGGAGGCTGAGTCTTTGCCTTTTAAGTCTGATAGTTTTGATTTTATTAATTGTAGTGAAGTAACAGAACACGCAAATGATCCCCAAAAATTATTAACTGAGTGCTACCGCGTTCTAAGGTCCAATGGAAGTATGTATATCAGTTTTCACAATCGTTTTGGTTTGTATGATTATCATTACCATTTATGGCTTATAAATCTTTTACCTAGATTTATTTCAGAGGCACTTTTAAATTTAGTTGGTATGAACAAGAATAATGATTATTCGGCCGGGAGACAGAGTTTATCTGAGATGCATTATTACACTTATTCTCAAGTAATAAAAATTATAAAAAACAATAACTTTTCTTATGTCGATACCAGAGCTTTGAGGTTAGAAGAAGTTTTTTCAACTGTTTTCGGAGGAAAATTTTTTGCTAGGTGTCTCTGGGTATTTTTAAGAAATTTTACTAGCACTTATCATTTTATTTTAAAAAAATGAAAGATAATAATTTTTGGAATGAATATACTAGAGATCGGAAGATAACTTATTTCCCCAAAAAGTTTTTTGAACTTTATGCAAAAGGGAAAATCTTAGATTTGGGTTGTGGCGACGGTCAGCACGCAATGACAGCTTCACATTATGGAAAAGTTTGGGCCATTGATTATTCTGATGAGATTATAAAGACGGCTGCACAGAGATACCCCGATATTAATTTTTACCACGCCTCCGCTTATAATTTGCCGTTTGAAGATAATTTCTTTGACTTTATTTATTCCGTTGATGTAATTGAGCATTTGGAAGAGCCGAGAAAAATGGTTTCAGAGGCTAAGAGAGTTTTGAAACCTAATGGTATTTTAATAATTCAGACTCCAAATTATCCGATTAAGAGAATCTATGATTTTTATAATGGATTTTTTAAAAAGGGCTTTGGCAAGCAGTTTGATGATGATCCAACTCATGTTTATAAGTTTAACTATTACCATCTTAAAAAGCTTTTATTAAATGATTTTAAGGTTGTAAGTGTTTATCCCCGCAATATATTTGGAATAAAAGATGATAATTTATTCGGTAAATTAATTTTTAATAGTGCTTTTGGTTTATTCTTGAGCCAAAAAACAATTGCTGTTTGCAAAAAATAGTTATGATAAATTTTTTATTCGAAAAAAATCAAAAAATATTAAACGACATAAGAACTTTCTTTTACGCTAAAGTTTTTGGTTCGTTTGGCAGAGAGTCAAAGGTTCTGGGGAGAATAAAGTGCTACCATCCTAAAAACATTTTTGTTGGCCGTAGAACTACAATTAATGAGGCTGTTATTTTGAATGCAAGGGCGAGGTTGCGAATTGGTGATTATGTTCATATTTCACCCGGATGTATAATAAACACTGGATCATTGGATTATAACAAAAAAATGGCCGAAAGAGGCCACGTTGCTTGTGAGATAATAATTGAAGATGGGGTTTGGCTGGGCTCCGGGTCAATAATTAATCCTGGGGTGAGGGTCGGTAAAAATTCAGTTGTTGGTGCCGGAGCCGTTGTGACAAAAGATGTGCCTGAGAATGTGGTGGTTGTAGGTGTGCCTGCTAAAGTGATAAAAAGTATTTAATTAAACAGCTTTGAAAAAATCACGTTAAGTGGTTTTTTTATTATAATAAAAAACAAAAACCGTAAAGATTGAATTAGAAAAACGATTTAGCATCCTTGCCAAAATTATTCCTACCAAGCCAAAATTAATGCCGATTAATAAAAATATGATCAAAGTTGCATTATTAAAAATATTTACAAGATGAAGTTTTTTGGTCATCTTGTGTGAGGACATAATCGTTAAAAAGATTAAATGCGGAATGATTAAAGAAAGTGAAAAAAGTTGTGAATAAATTATGCCGCTCGTATATTTAGGGAAGAAGAGTTTAAAGAATAGGGGACAAATAAGAATATAAGCGCCAATTACAATAATTAAAAAAATTAAATAAAAAAATATTTTTCGCCAAATTGATTTTTTTATTTCTTTAATTTCTCGGCCGGCAAATTTTGGGAAGGCTAGGTTGTTGACCAACTTAAGCAAGCTTTTTATTTGTTCAGGCGGGGCAATGATAACCGAATAAAGGGCGACTTGCGCCGGTCCAACAAAGTTAAAGAGTAAGAATCGGTCAAGATAAAGGGTTATATTTGAGACAATGTCCATGCTGGTCAGATTGAGACCATATTTCATTATTTCCGCGTTGTTTTCAGTATTAGTCAATTCCTTTTTGTAGCGACGGTAGACAGAAAAGAAAAATACAGTTCTGATTATAGTCCAAGACGCAAGGTATACCAAAATGAGATGCCATAAGGTTTTTGTAAGAACAATGGCCAGAACAGTAATAATTATTGAAAATATTCTGGCTGTAATATTTAGTTTTGCCGAAAGTTTAAAATTTTTGTTGCCGGATAGAATTGCATCAAAAATATTAAATGAATCAAGGAACGGAATAAAGATTGCGCTTATAAAAAAGGCGATAGCTAAATCGTGATTTGAAAAATAATACAAGCCAAGGATTAATGAAATTAATCCGCCAATTGAACCCCATTTAATTTTTTTATTCAAAAGGGATTTTAAGCCAATTTCTTTACCGCTGGCAATTGCTTGCGAGATAGCGCTATTAACGCCGCTTAAAGTAAAAATCGACAGGATGCCGATTATTGAAAGAATGTATTTATAATTACCGTATTGTTCTTGGGGTAAAAAGTTGGCAAATGCAATTGAGAGGATAAAACTTGAAGCCGCAGAGGTCATTTGAGATACATTTAACCAAAAACTATTTTTGGTCAAATATATCATATCTGTTTTTACAATTTTTTCCGACGCTCTTAGTAGGACGTAAATTTTATCTTTAATTTTTTTTAACATTATTGTCCCTTCCCCGTTAAGATAGTTTTGATTGTTTTTAGAACAATACTTAAATCAAGCCCGAGCGATTGATTTTTAATATAGAATAGATCAAATTGTAACTTTTCCAGACTCTCTTCTTTTGACCCGCCGTAAGCCGGACCGGCAACTTGCGCCCAACCTGTTAAACCCGGTTTAACTAATAATCTTTCTTTATAAAAAGGAATTTGATTGCTTAATTCTTCAACAAATTCTGGTCTCTCCGGGCGTGGGCCAATTAAGCTCATTTCATCCTTTAGGACGCAAATCAACTGGGGAACCTCATCAATTCTTGTTTTCCGAATAAATTTGCCAAACTTTGTGACGCGCGGGTCGTTTTTGCTTGCCCAAACGGCGCCATTATTTTCCGCATCAACAAACATGCTTCTGAATTTTATGACATTAAACTGATGATTGTTTTTTCCAATTCTTTTTTGTTTAAAAAATATCGGTCCGGGACTGCCGACTTTTACGCCCAAAACAACAAAGGGCAAAAAGGGGATAAAGGCGATAAGAATAATGGTTGAAACGATCAAATCAATTAATCTTTTTATATTGTGATAAAGACGACTTTTTGAAGAGGCTAAATTTTCTAAAAACCAATTTTGGCCAATAGCTTTGACGGGAATTTTTCCGGTAATTTTTTCGTAAAAGGCGCTAAGATTGTAAAAATTTATTCTTAGGGGTAAACAGGAAAACAGATCGGCTGTTATCTTTGAGTATTCAGTTTCATCTACAGCCGTAACAATATTTTTGATTTTGTTTTTTTGGCAAAATTCAAACAGGTTTTCATAATTTTCATAAATATCGACTCCTTCTACGCTGGGTTTTTCTCGATCAAGATAAATCAAAGCTTTAATTTTATAACCAAAACCCGGTTTATTTTTTATTTCCTTGATAATTTCTTCAACCTCATTGTTGTAGCCGATAATCAAAATGTTTTCAGCGATTTGGCGATTCTTTAATAATTGATGAAAAATTATTCGCCATAAATATATTAAGACCGAAGCAATAGCCAAGTTGATCACAAGAACGCGTTGTGGTCTAATCGTGAATAGGCGATCAACAAAGAAGTAGAAGAAAGTGACGGCGATTATGCCAGTAAATGCTGCGCCGCGGATTAAGCGAGTAATAAGGCTAATTTGATGTCGACCGTAATTGAGGTCGTAAAGATCGTCAATATAGAATATTATAAGCCAGGCGACAAAAATAAGGGTGAATGGCCAGAGGTGATTTAGCCAGGTGTTGAAACTGATGTCAAAATAACGAATAGCCAAGGTTAGCCATAGAGAAAAATAGAGACAAATTATATCTCCAAGGATTAGAATGTATTTTTTCTTACCAATATTCATAAATAAATAACATATATATTCTAGTATAATTTGACAGTTTTGTCAATTTGTTGTTTTTTGTTTAAGTTTTATTTCGAGCTGATTTTTTGACTCTTTTTTTGTTGCTTATAAAAAGAATTTATGGTAAAATATAGGCGCTTTATCAATTAAATTTTGCAATGATAAATAAAAACAAATTATCAAATTTTTTGCATTGGGCGACAAAGATATCGTTGGGATTGGCTTTATTTTCCCCGATATTGATGAACAGCCTATTCTTTTTTCCCTTTATTGTTCCTAAAAATTTATTATTTCGCTTGGCGGTTGAGATTGGTTTTGCCGCTTATTTATCATTGGCAGTAATAAACAAGGAGTATCGACTAAAACTGGATAAAATTGTTTTGGCTGTTTTTGCCTATTTTGGCATTAATGTTGTGGCCGCAATTTTGGGCATTAATTTCTTTTCCAGTTTTTGGGGCAATTACGAGAGGATGAGCGGTCTCTTTCATCAGCTTCATTTGTTGATGTATTTTATTATTCTGGTTGGCGCAATTAAGAAAAAATCGGATTGGTATGATCTTTTTGGGTTCACAATATTTATCAGCGTCTTAATGAGCTTCATCGGTTTTGCGCAATTTTTAGAACTACCTTTTCTTTTAAAGTCTTCCGGTGGCTCAAGGTTGGCCGCTACAATTGGCAATGCTATTTATTTGGCCGTGTATCTTTTGTTTCACTTTTTCTTTATTTCATTTTTTTTGGTTGAGCCGGAAAAATTCAATTTTAAAATGTTTGCCTGGTGTTTTTGGATTTTTGACGCCTATCTAATCATCGCGAATTTTTTTAGCCGTTTTTATTCCGAGGCCGAGTGGGGGATGTTTAACTTTCTTAAGGTCCCATTAATAAGTGAATCAATAAAATATCCCATCTTTTTTATAGTATTTGTTTTATTGCAGGCAGCGATAATCGCGCTTTGGTTTTTCAGGGAAGATAAAAAATTTGTTCGTTTATTTTTGAGTGCAATATTGTTTTTCGAATTTTTTATTTTTTGGCAAACGCAAACCCGCGGTGCGATAATTGGCCTTGTGGCCGGATTGATTATATTTGGTGTCATCTTTTTATTTTTGGATATAGAAAAAAAGTATAAAAAAATTATTGGCGTTCTTCTTGGGCTCCTGTTACTTTCTCCAATTTTAATCTTTGCCCTAAGAAATACCAGCTTTGTAAAAAATGACAGCACCTTGTCTCGTTTAACCACAATTTCTTTAAGCGATATTACAACTCAATCTCGCGTCTTGACTTGGCAGGCAAGCTGGAAAGGTTTAATTGAGAATCCAAAAAAATTTTTGATCGGTTATGGCCCTGAAAATTATTATTATGTTTTTAATAAATATTTCCCAACAGAAATCTATCAAGATAACGGTTCTCAGATATGGTTTGATCGAGCGCACAATATCATATTTGATGTTGCCGTTAGTACGGGTACGCTAGGGCTTGCCAGTTTTATTGTTTTGATTTTACTTTCTGTTTGGGTTTTGCTTAGGGAATTTAAAAAAGAGAATTCAATTTCCGGAGTTTTATTTGTTTCTTTAATCGTTGCTTACCTAATTCAAAACCTATTTGTTTTTGATAATTTAAACACGGAGGTCCTTCTTTATCTTTTGTTTGGGTATATCGCATTTTTGAGTCTTAATTTTTTTGAAAAAGATGATAATGAGTCTGATGATGAAGAAAATAAAAAATCAGTTAATTTTATTCCCATTGTTTTAATTTTATTGTTTTTGTGTTATGGACTTTTTATTAACTATAAAACTTTTCAGGCCAACAGGACTTTAATTCAGGGCCTAATCGCTGGTAGTGGCGCCAGTACGTATCAGTCAGAAAATAATGATTATTTTATAAAATCAATTGCACAAAGTCCAATTGGTAGATTTGAAGCCGCCCAGCAATTTAGCACTTACGCTATTGATGTTTCCAGAAATACAAATGCATCGACAAAAGAAATTTTAGGCTTAAGCACTTTGGCAATTGATGAATTAGAAAAGGTTATAGCTCAAGAACCGCTAAATGCTAGGTATAGATTGTGGTTGGCAATGGTTTATAATGCCTTATCTCCATATATTGAAAATGCGCCATTGAAAGCAATCGCTCATTTGCAAAAAACAATGGATTTGAGCCCAACCCGCCCTCAAGTTTATTTTGAGCTGGCCCAGTCTTATGCGCTTTTGGGGCAGAATGATAAGGCTTTGAATTATTATCAAAAAGGTGTATCTTTGGCGCCAAAAGTAATTGATGCTCATTGGTATTTGGTATCATTTTATATTTTGACCGGCCAGTTCGATTTGGCTGAAGCTGAATTTGGAGCAATGAAAGATCTTAAATGGCAACCGGGAGCGCTTGATTATCAACGTTTGGCTGCCCTTTATGAGAGGTCAAAAAACTCTGATAAGGTTGTTTGGGCGCTGGGTGAAATTATTAAAATTGAACCAACCATAGAAAATTATGGACAGCTGGCCAGTTACTATGCGGGGCTGGGGAAGAATAAAGAAGCAGAAACCGTGGCTACGGAAATTGCTCAAAAATTTCCAGAAGCCAGGCCGCAGGTCAGTGAATTTTTGGATAACTTAAAGAAAGGCGAATTAAAGAAATAGATTAGCGGACTGTGAATTTTAAAAAAAGTATTTTTAACTTAGTTGGAATTTTTTTCGTGATTTTTATATCATTGTTTTTTTCGTTAAGCGTTTCTGCCGCTGAGTTTAACCCAGGCCAACTTTTGGTAAAATTTAAGGACAGTCAAAAAGTTTATAAAATTCAAACGGAGACAAGAGCTAATTTGGAAGATTTGATTGAAAAGTATAGCCAATTGGATGAAGTTGAATACATTGAACCAAATTATAAATTGGAAAAAGCGTCTTTTCCCAATGATCCAAATTATTATTCGCAATGGTATGCTTTTCAAATTAAGGCTAAAGACGCTTGGTCTCAAGAGTTGCTTATTCACGAGCAGTCGCCGTATTTGAAAAAACCGATTATTGCCATTCTTGATTCGGGAGTTTATATTGATCACCCTGATCTTAAAAATAAGATATGGAAAAACACGAACGAAATTAATAATGACGGAATTGATAATGATCGTAATGGTTTAGTTGATGATTATTATGGTTGGAATTTTATTGAAAATAACTCAAATGTTAATCCGGTGGCCTCTGGCTCTTATGCTGTTGATGCGATTAACCATGGCACCATGGTTGCCGGCATTGCGGCAGCGGAGAACAATAATGCCGAAGGCGGCGTGGGTATTAGCTGGTTTGCCCGAATAATGCCGATTAAGGTTTTAAATAGTTTTGGTGATGGCGATGTATATTCCGTAATTCAAGCAATTGATTATGCGACAAAAAACGGTGCCGACGTTATTAATATGAGTTTTATCGGTACGGGGTATAGTCAAAGTTTAGCTGACGCAATTAAGACAGCAAATAGTAGGGGTGTGGTTGTGGTCGCGGCTGCCGGCAACTCGGATTCGAGGATTAATGGTAGCGATATGACACTAACCAAGGCTTACCCGGTTTGCTATGACGGCAATGGTCAGAATTTAGTTATCGGCGTGGCGTCAATTGGAAAAAATTTGGTCAAGTCAAAATTTTCTAATTATGGTGATTGCGTGGATTTAGCGGCTCCGGGCGAAGATATTTTCTCTACCTTGTTTTATAAGCAGGGTAACATTGATTTCAGCGCTTTCTATGGCAGTGGTTGGTCGGGCACTTCTTTGGCCGTGCCTCAGGTTAGTGCGGCAGCAGCTTTAATTAAGGCTGTCAGGCCAAATTTAAGTCCGGCAGATATTCGTGATTATATTTTGAGTAATACGGATAGTATTTATATTTACAATCAAGATTATATTGGTAAGTTGGGAGGCGGAATTTTGAATATAAATAAAGCTTTAAGTGCCGCTCTTTCCGGTCAGTCGGTCGTTAAAACCGAAGTTGGTGTTAAAAATAGTTATATTTTAGCCGGCCTTGGATTAAAATCTTTTCCGCAGGTCGTTTTGACCAAATTTGATGGTTCAATTTTTAAATCATTTTTTTCGTATAGTACAAATTTTAACGGCGAAATTTTTGCCACTTCAGGTGATACTGATGGTGACGGTATAGATGAAGTGATTACTTACCCGGGACAGGGTGGAGGACCGCACGTCAAGATTTTGACTCCGGAAGGCAAGCCCCTTGCCCAATTCTTTGCTTACGATAAATATTATTATAATGGCATAAGTGTGGCGGCGGGCGATATAAATGGTGATGGTAAAGATGAAATTGTCAGTGCTCCAAGTAAAGGTTTAAAGTCAGAAATTAGAATTTTTGACAGAGCCAGTAAGCTCTTAAAATCATTTTTACCATACGAAAATTTTAATGGCGGAGCCAATCTGACGGTTTGCGATGTAAATCGAGATGGCAAAGATGAGATAATTACTGCGCCTAATTCAGGTGGTTTTCCGGTTATTAAGATTTTTAATTTTGACGGAAAAAATATTGGACAATTTTCAGTCTTTAATTCCAACGTTAAAAGTGGAGCGGTCGTTACTTGTGGCGATATTCATGGAGACGGTCAGCCGGAAATTATTGTTACTTTGGGAAAGGGTTATCAGCCGGAGATCAGGATTTATAATTATCTGGGCGATCGCTTGGGTCAGTTTTTTGCCGGCGAATTGAATTATTTCAATGGTTTAAACATTGGCGTAGGCGATATAAATGACGACGGGGTAGGCGAGATATTGGTTGGTAACGGCAATGGCTCGCAGCCGCGTATCCAAGTTTTTAATCGCTTTGGTGAGCTTATCAAGAGCTTTTTGGTTCATAATGCGACCTATCGTGGCGGTGTTCGTCCGTCTTTTATTCGTTATTAAATAGATGAAAGAAAGAATATTTAAAATTAAAAATAAATTGGATTCATTTCCTTTCGCGAAACAATTTGTTAAGTTTTGTTTGGTTGGGGGCACGGCTGCCTTGATTAATTTCGGGATCTTATATTGGCTTGTTGAATTCTTTGGCGTTTGGTACGTTGCCGCTAATTTTTGCGGTGGGGTAATTTCAGCGATTTTTAATTTCCTTTCAAATAAATTTTGGACATTTCGCAATAATGAGAGAGGAAAAGGACTTTATTATCAAGGCATAAAGTTTGTCATCGTAATCTCATGCGGTGTTTTGCTTAACACCTTCCTGATCTATTTAATCACTGAGTTTTTTAGGTTTGACTATAGAATTTCTTGGGTAATCGCGACCGGCATTGTTACTTTTTGGAATTTTGGTTTTAATAGGTTTTGGACGTTTCGTTCAAAAATCCTCTTGAATAATGATGAAATAATAGATTATAATAAAGATAATTAAATCGCTAAAATAAAATATTTTATGCCAACAAAAGCTATTTTTGAGAAAAAGAACGTTTTAGTAACGGGTGGCGCCGGGTTTATAGGCTCTCACCTTTGTGACGAATTGGTCAAAACTTGCAAGGTAATTTGCATTGATAACTATATATCCGGCGAGGAAGAAAACATTGATCACCTTTTGCAAAATGTTGATTTCGCCTTTATTAAACACGATATTAACGAGCCGTTTGATTTGGATGATTTTCCGGAATTGGAAAAATTTAGGATTAAGTTGCAGGGGGTTCAAGAAATTTACCATTTAGCTTGCCCCACCTCTCCTAAGGATTTTGATCAAACCAAGATTGATACGGTTTTGACCAATTCAGTTGGGACAAAAAACGTTCTTGATTTGGCAGTTAAGTATAAAGCAAAATTTTTATTAACATCTTCCTCGGTTGTTTATGGTCCAAGAGACGAAAGAAATCCATATTTTAGCGAAGAGCATTTGGGTTTTGTGGATCAGTTGGCCCCAAGGGCTTGTTATGACGAAGGAAAAAGATTTGCCGAAACTTTGGTAAGCACTTATGGGGAGATGTATAATCTAGATGCAAAAATCGCAAGAATTTTTAGAACATATGGATCCCGGATGAAACTACGATCAGGTCAGATGATTCCCGATTTTGTTTACAATGCTTTGGAAGATAAGGATTTAATTATTTATGGTTCAGAGGATTTTTCTTCTTCGTTTTGTCATGTAAACGATATAGTCAACGGTTTGGTTAAAATGATGAAAAGCAAGGAAGCCGGCCCAATAAATTTGGGTAGCGATTTGGATATCAAAATTGTTGATATTGCTAAAAATATAATTAAATCAACTAATTCTAAATCAAAGGTTGTTTTTGAAAAACCATTAATGTTTATGACGCCATTGGGTTTGCCCGATATTTCTCAGGCCAAAGAAAAGCTTGGTTGGTTCCCGGTAATTCTGATTGAAGAGGGAATAAACGGAGCAATTGATTATTTTCGCGCTCATAAATCGGTCTTGCGTCCTTCGGGCAAGAAATTTGAATAAGAATTATGAAAGTTTTTGTTGTTATTCCTGCCTACAATGAAGAAAAGGTGATCGCTGAGGTTATCTCCAGGGTTAAATCATGTGTCAGTAACGTTGTTGTGGTTGATGATGGTTCAAAAGATAAAACCGCTGAGGCGGCAAGTTTTGCCGGGGCGGAGGTTTTAATTCATCCTCTCAATCGCGGTCAAGGAGCGGCCATACAAACCGGCAT
>CAZINP010000005.1:0-100542 GCA_964540635.1 uncultured Gammaproteobacteria bacterium | reverse complement strand
CGCGTTTTTTCCGCACAGGCAGCAAAAAAAATAAATTTATACCAAGATGGCATGGCGCATGCTTCGGAGATTCTTGAACAAATTGGAAAATACAATTTAAAGTATTCGGAAGTGCCGGTTAAGATTAATTATACGGAATACTCAAAGAATAAAGGCCAAAAGATTTCTAATTCCTTTCAAATTATTATTGATTTAATTTTAAGCCGATTAATTAAATGATTATTAAAATTTTAATTTTATTATTTGTCTTGTTTGTTGTTTGGCGAACTTTTTTAAGGTATAAAGCCAGCGACATCAGTTTTAGAGAATTTATTATTTGGACTACCTTTTGGTTGATTGTGCTTTTGGCTTCATTTTTACCACAAAAAACTGACGTTTTGGCCCAAAGGCTCGGAGTAGAGAGGGGGGCTGACCTTTTGGTTTATTTATCAATTATGGTTTTGTTTTTCGTTGCTTTTCGTTTGATTGTCAAGCTGGAAAAAATTGATCGACAGATTACTCAGTTGGTGAGAAAAATTGCAATTGAAGAAAAAATTAAATCAAAAAAGAATGACTAATAAAATATTAATTGTAATTCCGGTTTATAACGGTGTTGAAAGGTTTTTAGACGATTGCCTTTCAAGCCTGCAAGGCATAAATTTTCCTTCGGAAAGTTTTGATGTTTTAGCAATTGATGATCTTTCGGCCGATAATTCGGCCGAATACATCAAAGAGCATTGGCCGAAAACCATTGTCATTAAAAACGAAAATAATCTCGGTTTTGCCAAAAGCAATAACGTTGGTTTGCAATATGCCATTGATAATGGTTATGAGTATGTTTACCTTTTAAATCAAGACACTGGCGTTGATCAAAATTTTTTATCTGAAGCCATAGGGGTAATGAATTCCGATGTAAAGATTGGCGCTGTCCAATCAAAGCTCATGCTTTTTTATGATCGTGAAAAAATAAATAGCTGGGGCAATGAGATACACTTTTTGGGTTTTGCCTACGCCGGTGGATATAAAGTGAAAGATTTTGATTTGCCGGTAAGGGAAATCGCTTATCCGTCCGGTGCGTGTGTTTTAATAAAAACATCAGCCCTAAAGTATGTTGGTTTTTTTAACGAAGAATTTTATATGTATCATGAGGACGTCGATTTGGGGTGGCGCCTTTGGCTGGCCGGTTATAGCTGTGTTTTGGCGCCCAAGTCAATCGTTTATCATAAATATGAATTCTCCAGAAGCATAAAAAAGTTTTATTTTATGGAAAGGAATCGATACTTGGTTGTTTTGCAGAATTATAAGTCCTTGACTCTTTTACTGTTGGCTCCCGCCATGATTTTAATGGATTTGATGATGTTTGTTTATTCTTTCTATGGTGGTTGGTGGCGACAAGAAATTGATGTTTATAAGTACTTTTTTAGAACAAACTCCATGGTTAAGTTGGCCAAAACTCGCCATGAGGTACAGAAGATGAGGCGCGTTTCTGATAGGGAAATAATCAAACGATTTACCGGAAAAATCGATTTTCAGGATTTTAATAATCCGATTTTAATTTATTTGGTTAATCCGTTTTTTAGCTTTTATTTAAGATTGATCAAGTTTTTTATTTGGTGGTAATAAATTTTATAATAAAAAAACGTTCTTGAAAAAATCAGGAACGTTTTTTTATTTTTTATTTAAACTTTTGCTTGCCAAAGTCCGTGAAGATTGCAGTATGCTCTAACCTCTATTTCTTCGCCCTCAATTTCAAACTCGGCCTCAGGCGAATCGCCGGGTTTTAAAAATTTTTTGATTATTAAGTCGCCACTTTGCGCCTGGATCCATTCAATGTAATGTTTTTCTTCCATTGGGTGTAAAACAGAACCAACAGAAACTTTAATCCCACCGTTAATTTTTTCAACAACTGGTACATGTTTTTCCAGACTGGCATCAACCGTATTTTCCTTTTGCAGGTTCATTGGCTTGCCGCAACAAACCAGGGTTCCACTACTGGCATGAACGACCTGGACAATGTTTCCGCAAACTGAACATTTATAAACTTCATTAAGTTTAGTCATACTATTTATTGTTAAATTTTAATTTATCAATCTTCTCTTTTAAGGCATTCGTTTTTGGATCAAGGTCTTTTTGGTTTTCACCAAGATGATAATCATAAAATTCGCCAATAATTTCTTCTAGTTTTAGATTTTTTTCGTTAAGCTTTTCGCCCATTTCAACTAGTGATTGTTTTTGTGTCTCATATTTTTTTGTTAGCTCCTGCAGGTCTGATATGGTTGATTCCAGATAATCTAACATTTGTCTTGAAACAAATAGAACTAAGATAACAAAAACACTACCCCAGAATAAAATTTGACTTTCCAAGAAATCGCCGGCGTATAAGTCAAAAATATTTTTAAAATTTATAATGAAATAAACGGTATAGCCGGCAAGAAAAAAAGTAATTAAGACAAAGACGGCTAGCCAAGAAATTTTTTCTTTAACTTTTACAATTATGCCGCCGCAGATTACGGCCGAAATTGCCATAATCATTATGCCCATAATTACAAACAATTCATTTACCATAAATATTGAAATTTATTTTTCAACAATGATTTTACCTTTGAGGTAGGTGTGGATAGCGCAATCAAAAAAATATTCCCCGGGATCATTAAAAGTATATTTATATGTTTCGCCGTTTTTTAGTACCGGTGACTGAAATTTATCCAAGAATCTTATTATGTGCGGAGCATTATCGTTATTTATCCACTTAACGGTTGTGCCCACCCTTATTGTATAGCTGTTGGGCAGGAAACCGTTTGATGTTATTTCAATTGTATTTTTTTCTTTAATAGTTGGTTTATTCTCAGTTGAGGTTGCAAAAATATGAGTCGTTTCTTTAGGTTTGTCGTATTGTTTTGTTTGCTTTTGGATTGAACAGCCGGTAAATACCATGGCGATTAATAAAAGTTGAGTTATTTTTTTCATAAACAAATGCCTGATTTTACCTAAAAATAAGCGAAATTTTGAAGTTTTAAATTTGATTAATACTTAAAATTAAGCTAGAATAATTATATATCTTTATTATGAAAATCGCAATTATTACATCAACTCACCCTCCTTATGCCGGAGGAATCGGAAACGTTGCTGCAGCTAATGCCAGGCAGCTTGCTTTGCTGGGACATGATGTGACGGTTTTTACGCCGTTGTATCAATCTGTCAGCGAGGGTTCAAAAAATTATAAAGTGATAAGAATTAAGCCTTTGTTGAAATATGGCAATGCGGCTTATATTCCAAAATTAAAAAGATATTTGAAGAATTTTGAAATTGTTCATCTACATTATCCCTTTTTTGGCGGCGCCGAGGTGGTTTGGCGTTTAAGAAAAAAATTGAAAAAGAAAAAAATAAAGATCGTGCTGCATTATCACATGGACGTAGTCGGTCAAGGGTTATTCAAGTTTATTTTTAATCTCCATAAAAGATTTTTTTTAAAAAAGATGATTGGCATGTCTGATAAGGTAATAGTGACTTCACAAGATTACGCCAAGCATTCTGATTTGAAAAATTTTATAGAAAGCCAACCAACTAAGTTTTTTGAGCTCCCCAACGGCGTTGATACGGATTTATTTTTTCCAAACAAAAAATCTAGTGTTCTTATTGAAAAATATGGAATTGAAAATGGAGAAAAGATAATTTTATTTGTTGGTGGGTTAGACAAGGCTCATTATTTTAAAGGTTTGGAATATTTACTTGAAGCAATGGAAAGATTGTCTCAATCTAGCTACCACTGGCGTCTTCTTGTTGTTGGCAAGGGTGAATTAAGCAGCTATTATCAGTCATTGGCCAACCAGTATCGTATCCACAAAAAAACTGTTTTTTGTGGATTTGTATCTGGTTCCGATTTGCCCAGTTATTATAATTTATCAGATGTGGTTGTTTTACCTTCGATTGATAAGTCGGAGGCTTTTGGCATGGTTTTGGTCGAAGCAATGGCTTGCGAAAAACCGGTTATTGCCAGTAATTTGGCCGGGGTTAGAAGCGTAATTGATGATAGCAGTAACGGATTTCTAGTGGATCCCAAAAATGCTGATGATTTGGCTTCCAAAATAAATTATGTACTGACTAATTCGGCTCAAGCTTCAAGTATGGGACGAAATGGATTAATTAAGGCAAAGTCAAAGTATGCTTGGAAAATTATTGGGCAAAATCTAGAAGATCTTTATAAGTCTTTATGATTGTAAATAAAAAAAATATATTTTTGAGTTGGTTTTTTGTTTTTTTGTGGCTAGGGGTAATTTATTATTTTTCCGATCAGCCAAACCTCAAGTCGGATTTTCAACCGTTTTTAGATTTAATTTTTCGCAAGATTGCACACTTAAGTGAATTTTTTGTTTTAGCTTATCTTATTTATAAGGCAAATTATAATTTAGGTTTTAAGAATAAACAGGCCTTGGCCTTGTCTGCATTGGGTGTTATCAGCTGCGCCTTTTTTGATGAGTATCACCAAAGTTTTATTACGGGCCGCCAGGCCAGCGTCATTGATGTTGTGATAGATTCTTTTGGTGGGTTAATATTTTGCTTGTCACAATATTTTTATAAAAAGTAAATTTAGATCATGAAGATTTGTTTAATTAACAGTTTATATTCTCCCTATTTTCGCGGTGGCGCCGAGGTCGTTGTGGAAAGCATTGCCCAGGAATTGCAGAATTTGAATCACGAGGTTGTGATTATTACCTTGGGCCGAAGAAACGATTTAATAAAGAGCGATCGACTTTCGGTTTACAGGATAAAACCGTTTAATGTTTTTTCTTTTCTTGATATAAACGAAAGACCTATTTGGTTGAGAATATTTTGGCACCCGCTTGATGTTTTTAATTTTTCCGGATATTTTCAAACAAAAAAAATATTAAAATCGGAGAATCCTGATTTGGTGATTACGCACAATTTAAAAGGTCTTGGATATTTAACCCCCCTGGCAATTAAAAGATCAGGAATTAGACATTGGCACACATTGCACGACGTTCAACTTTCGCGTCCGTCCGGTTTAATAATTTTTGGCCAAGAAAAACCTTTTTTAATTATAGATAAAGTTTACGAAAAAATTTGCCGGTTTCTTTTTGCCAGTCCGGAGCTTATTATTTCTCCGTCTCAATGGCTTTATAAATTTTATCGAACTCGTGGATTTTTTAGTCAATCAAAAAAAATTATTTTACCAAACCCGGTTAATATAAAAAGAGTTGACCATCCGGCCGAACCGGTAACCAAGAAAGAAAAGATAGAATTAATTTATGTTGGTCAAATTGTTTCGGCCAAAGGTATAAAATTTTTAATTGAGGCCTGCAGAAAATTACCGCAAAAAAATTGGCATTTAACCATTGTCGGCTCCGGTCAAGCCGAAGAAGAGGTAAGAGAGATGATTGTCGGTAATAATAATTTTACTTTTGTTGGTCGGGTTGACTCGTCTAAGATGATTGACTATTACCGTCAAGCCGACTTAACGGTTGTTCCTTCGCTGTGCTACGAAAATTCACCCACAGTGATTTATGAATCATTGGTTGCCAACGTGCCGGTGATTGCCTCTGATATTGGTGGGATTCCAGAAATTGTTAAGGATGGTTTTAATGGTTATACTTTTGCGACGGGTAACGAAAAAAATTTTATTGAAGTTTTGGAACACTTTTTAAGCAGGCCGGAACTGATTGCGGAATTAAAAAAGAATTGTTTTGTTTCGGTAAGGAATTACTCGGCTCTTAGCTACGTTAAAGAATTGCTAAAATTGGTTTGATATAAAAAACAAGAGGGGTAAAAGGCCTATCTTGTTTTTTAATATTTTAATTTGAATACTTGAAGATATAAATTTTGCCGTCATTGAACTGGAAAATTTCATCAGCACCGTCGGAAGCCTGAGCAACAATTTTTTCAAAATTTCGCCAATATTTATTTATTACAAAGTAAGCTTCACTTACATCGGCTTCAACCATAGCCTTTTCCATTGTCTCTCTTTTTGCGCCCTGATAAACCATTTCCAGGTAGAGATCGTAAAGAGTTTGAGGATTGCCCATTGGCATAGAGTAGTAAAATTGGTTATTGTAATATTTTTTAAAACCTTTTTGGTCAATGGCAGCTACGCCAACCATTTGATTGGCTAAAACTATATGATCTATCGCGGCAGTTTGTTCGATAAAATTTACCGCTTCAATATCGGACTCGGAAATACTATAAAATTTTGATGGTTCCTGGCTATCCAGTCTGGGGTAGGAGAGATAAAAAGAAATTGTTAAAATCAAAGCTAAACCAAAGAAAACAAAAAATCGATAATAAAACCCATGATTTAAAAATTTTTTAAAAATATAATGGAAGCCTAGTAGATAGAATGGTAATAATAGATAAAAACTAAGCAAAAGTAAGCGCCCGACAAATTCTGTTTTATCATTTTCTCTTAAGGCCGGAAACGTCATAAAGTTTTTTATGACAAGGTAATTGACTATCATTATTCCGGCAGCCGCCAAGAATCCGGCACTATTTTTAATTATATTTTGGCGATGTAGATAAAGAAATCCCAGGCCAATCATGAGTGTTGCCCAAAAAATTTTGTTAAGGGAGAGTAAATAAGTCAAATTTATAAATAAGTCGTTTTTTTCAATTAGTTGGAAAAAATGAATACTGCCAAGATTTATTTGGGGATAAACAAAATTTAAGCCGTTGCCGTTTATGATAAAGACTAGCGGCATAATAAGGCAAAATATTGTCGAAGTGATAAAATAGATGGACGGAGTTCGGTGATAGGTTGAATAGAATCGTTTAAATAAATAAATTAAACATAGACTAATTGAAAGGGGGATTCCAGCTAGGGGGTGAATAGCCAATGTTGCCAGATTTAAGAGTGCGAGATATTCCAAACTTAAATTGTTTCTGTAATAAATAAAGGCTAGTAGAATAGTGACAATAAATATCAGGTTGGCAAAGTTTTGTGGTGCGGTCATAATAAAAAATCCGTAGGGGACGCTCAGTCCAAGTAGGGCCAGAAGAAGGGAATTGTTTTTTTGCAACCAGCGGGAAAAAACGTAAAAGATTGTTCCCGGTAGAATAATTGCAAAAAGGGTTGGGACGAGGAATTTATCAATCAGGGCCAAGTCAACAAGGGTAATTTTTTGCAAAAAAATAACCAAACCATATTGGCCTAAATAATAAAGAGGTTTTGGGTTAATGGTTCCGGTTGATAGGATTATCTTTTCTGTTGCCCGATGGATAAACGGATCAAAGCCATACCCGATTTTATATATTATTAGAGCTAAGCTATCGCTTAGGAAATAATGAATTGAAATAAGGAATAGGGGTAATTTGGTTCGCTTGCTTGACCAAAGATAAAAGATTAAGATTAAACTGGCTAAAAAGTATAACCCCAGATAGTTTGGGTTGAGAACTTCCCAGGGTGATTGAATTGATTCTGCGGTTTGATTTTTTGTCATTAAAAAAAATCCACCAGCGGTTAGAAGTAGATAGGTTAAAACAAGAAAAAAATTTTTCTTTCCCTCGCGTCTATGTAAAATGTTTTGAAAATAATTTTTAACGATGGAGCGTAGATTTATATTTTCTTCGGTTTTAGTCAGGTAGTAGGGGATAAAAAGGATGGCTGGCAATGAACCAATTATCAGGCTAATAGTTAGATTATTTAGCTTTGAGCCATAAATCAATCCGGCTGTAAAAATTGAAATTATGCAAATAACTCCCCAAAAACCAAAAAGCGGTTGCCAGGCTTTTTCTCTAATAAAGATTCGACCTGTTATTGCACTAAGATAAGAGAGATAAAAAAAGCCGGCAATAAGCCCGAGCCAATGGTTTTGATATATTGTTATATTGGCAATGAGGGCAACGGACAAGATTACCGAAGTCAAAAGGTATTTGAATTTTCCGATTTTTTTATTCATGATGTAATTTTACCAAAAAATACTTTTTTTTGCTATAATATAGCTAAACAAGCAATATGTTTATTAAGAAAATCTTTACGGACAAAAATCTATATATTTTACTGCCAATTTTGTTGATTTTTGTATTTTTCAATATTTGGTTGGCCTGGCCAAACAATCAAGCCTTTGATTTGCAGCCGCGATTTGATTGGCCGGATGAGACAGCCAATTATTTTTGGGTTAGCCATTTTACCCAAACCGGCCAGCTATTTTTTGACGAGCCCCTTAATGGCGTTGCCTTAAATCAAATCCATCCTAGGAGTTTTAACGTTAATGGTAGCAAGCAATTGGTTCCAGGCAGTTTTTTGGGTTTAATTCTATTTTACGCCTTGTTTGCCAAAGTTTTTGGAATAAAAATTATTTTTATCCTTGGGCCGTTTTTAGCCGCTTTAAGTGCAATACCTTTTTATTTTTTAATCAAGAAATTTTTTGATCAAAAAATTGCCTTGGTCTCATCTGTTTTAATGCTTTGCCACCCGGCTTGGTGGTATTATTCGGCCAGTCCGCTTTTGCCCAATGCGGTTTTTATTTTTGCCCTTTTGGTTTCGTTGGCAACTTTAATTTCATGGCCAAAGGCAAATTTTTTTTCAGCGATAATCAGCGGCATCTTTTTCGGACTCGCTTTTGTGATCAGACCGTCTGAGGCAGTTTGGATTTTTGGGTTGATTATAATTTCTTTTTTGTTTCAGCGCAAAAAATATAATTGGCAGAAAATTTTGATTTTTCTTGTCGCCGCCGGCGTTATTTTATTGCCAAGTTTATTTTTTCAATACTCATTATATGGCAGTTTTTTAGGGACGGGCTATGATCAATTGCAGAACGTAACACAAAACAGCTGTCAAATCTGTAAAATTGTTCAATCATTGGTTTTGCCGTTTGGTTTTCATCCGATAGTTTTACTGAAAAATTTTTGGCATCATTATTTCTTGATTTTTTGGCCAATAAATCTTTTGGTTTTGGCCGGTCTTCTTTATTTAATTATTGCGCCTGACAAGAAAAAATATTTTTTTAGTGTCTATTTTTTGGTTGCTATTGCTCTTCATTTTTGGTTGATTATATATTATGGTAATTGGCAGTTTGCCGATCAGATGACTGTTAATTTGAATGTTCTGGCGGTTTCATATGTGAGGTATTGGCTTTTACTCTATCTTCTAACCATACCATTTGCGGCGAGCGCCCTTCTATTTTTGGCGCAAAAAATCAAGTTGTGCAGCCGTTTATTTTTAATTTTCTTAATTGCGCTTATCTTTTGTTATTCCGGGCTAATTGTTCTTTTTTCAGAAAATGATAGCTTGCTAAATGTTAAATCAAGAATTTTTTCTTATTATCAATCAGCTAGCGAAATAAACGATTTGACCGAAGATAATTCAATTGTTATTGTAAATCGTAAGGATAAGGTTCTTTTTCCTGAGCGAAAAGTTATTCATACATTTGAAGACTTGAAAAACGATGATTTAATTTTGTCATTCTTGCCGAGTTTGGTTTCTGAAGCGCCGGTCTATTATTTAGCGCTTTCGCCCGTTGATGACCACTCATTAAGAAATGGCTTGAGATTGGAGTTAGTGAAAAAAATAAACAATGAATATTTATATAAAGTAAGATGATTTCATTAAGGCTGTATTCCTTAATCAAATATTTAACGCTGATTTTTGTTGTAATATTTTTGCTTTGGCTTTTAAATTTGAATTTTCCACGAAGTCGAGTTCAGACGATTAATCTTGATTTCTTTCGCGATCAGGCGGCAACAACAAAAATTGGTCCGGGCGATAGGATTAAGCGTGAAGGAGATTTAGCTTTAATTTTTGATAGCCCTGTATATTTTGATTTACGCTTTATGCCCTGGTTTAATCAGGCAAGAGTTATATTGGTTTATGAGCCAGAAAATAGATCTTTACAGGGTATTGGTTATCAAACCGGTGCGGGGTTTAGTTTTTCGGTCATAAAACCTATATCGGAAAAAATGACTGTTGACAATTTTTATGAAGCCGTTTTTATTTTTGACCTAAATAAGGTTTATCGCCAAAGGAATGTAGCCAGATTTTTAATTGAAACAAAATTGGAAGATAATGATAGGACTGGAAATTTAAAAATTAAAAGTTTGCAAGTTAATTTATTGAGATGATGAGTATTTTTAATAAAGAAAAGACAAATAGGTCAATTTCTTCTTTATTCTTTAGGGTGTTTTTCCTTTTGTTTTTGGTTCTGTTTTTTGCGGAGGTAATTTTTCCTGGCTTCGTGGTTAACTGGCTTAATCCAATATGGTTTTTATTTCTTGCCGCTATATTTTCAATAATTAGTATTTATAATAAAAATTTATGATTCCAGGTGTTATTATTACTCCAATCCAAAAGTATAAAGACGAGCGAGGTTGGCTGGCGGAATTTTTTCGTTCCGACCAAACCAGTTATCGTCCGGAAATGTCTTATGTTTCAGAGACCGTACCGGGTTTTGTTCGCGGTCCGCACGAGCACGAGAAACAGTCCGACCTTTTTGTCTTTCTGATTGGTACATTTACGCTTTATCTTTGGGACAACAGAGCGGGCGCTGAAAATTATCGAATTTTGGAAAAGGTTGAGGTGGGAGGTGATAACCCATGTTCGGTTATTGTTCCGCCGGGTGTGGTGCATGGCTATAAGTGCACGTCAAACAATCCCGGCCTGGTTATTAATTTGCCTGATAAATTATACAAAGGAAAAGATAAGAAAGAAGAAGTGGACGAAATCAGATGGGAAAAAGACCCGGCAAGTCCGTTTAAGATTTAGATTTTTTTACAATAAGAACGGCCCAAGGGCTGTTTTTATTGTTTTAGTTTTGGGTCTTGAAAAATTTGTCATTTTCTGTTATGTTTAACCTATAAAATTTGGCCATATGGATAATAATTGTATTTTTTGCAAAATTATAGCCGGAGAAATCCCCAGCACCAAAGTGTTTGAAAGTGAGAAGGTTTTGGCTATTTTAGACATAAATCCGGTAAATCCTGGACATATTTTAGTCTTGCCAAAGGTGCATGTGCCTAATTTTGAAGAAATATCCGAGGCCGATTTAGTCGAGGTAATTAAGGCGGTAAAAATTATAGGTAGGGCCATAAAGACTGGAATTGGTTGCCCTGGCTACAACATCAATGTGAATAATGATCCGATCGCCGGTCAAATTATTCCACATTTACATTTTCATATTATTCCGCGCCTTGAAGGTGATGGCCTAAAGCTTTGGCCGCAAACACAATACAAAGATCAGAGTGAGATTGTTGATATAGCCAAGAAGATTGGGGCGGCAATATGAAAAAACCTTGGCAAAAAATCAGTTCCCGTTGTGTGCATAAAAATCCTTATTGGCAGGTTGTTGAAGATGATGTTATTAGACCGGATAAAACTAAGGGTAAATATTTTTCTGTCAAAGCGAATGATTTTGTGTCAATAATTGCTTTGGCTGAAGATAAAAAGTCAATTTATTTGGCAAGGCAATGGCGCTATCTTATTGACGGTAATTCTTGGGAAACGTGTCAAGGAGGAATTGAGCGCAATGAATCTTCAAGGCAAGCGGCTAAAAGAGAGTTGGCCGAAGAAATGGGCTTTGAAGCCAAAAATTTAAAGCAAATTGGTTCTGGCTATAGCGTTAACGGTTTATCGGGACAGTATTTTTATGTTTATGTCGCCAGCAAACTTTCTGCAGTGCCAAGACGCTTGGAGGGAACGGAAGCGGATATGATTGTCAGAAAGTTTCCAATAAAAAGAATCGTTAAAATGATTGAAACTGGCGTCATTAAAGATGCACCAACAATTGTTTCATTTTATTATTTTAGATTAAAATTAGATAAGAAGTTATGAAAATTTTGGTTACGGGAGGGGCGGGGTTTATTGGTTCGAATTTTATAAAATATTGGTTAAAAAAATATCCAAATGATTTTATAGTTAATTTGGACAAATTAACCTACGCTGGCAATTTAGAAAATTTAGTCACCGTAAAAGATCATCCTAATTATAAATTTGTAAAGGGTGATATTTGTGATCCGCAAATTGTTTCAGATCTGGTTAAGGATTGTGATATCGTCATTCATTTTGCGGCTGAATCCCATGTTGACCGGTCAATCCATGACGCCTTTGAATTTATTAGGACTAATATTTTAGGCACAAAAATTTTATTAGCTGCCGCCAGGGAGTATAAAAAAAGATTTCATCAAATTTCAACCGACGAAGTTTTTGGCCCTCTTACTTTGGAAAGCCAAAATAGATTTCATGAAGGTACGCCTTACAATCCGCACAATCCATATGCGGCCACCAAAGCCGCCGCCGATCATTTGGTTAGATCATATTTTAAAACCCATGGCTTGGAGGCGACCATTAGTAACTGTTCAAATAATTTTGGTCCAAATCAATTTCCGGAAAAACTTTTGCCTTTGGCTATCACAAATCTTATAGAAGGTAGAAAGGTCCCGATTTATGGTGATGGCTTGTATGTGCGAGACTGGCTTTATGTCGATGATCATTGTCGAGCAATTGACTTGATTGTTCATAAAGGTAGAATTGGTCAAACCTATTGTATCGGCGGCAGTACAGAAGATGTAAGCAATTTGGAAATTGTCAAAAAGTTATTGTCAATTTTAGGTAAAGATGAATCGCAAATTGAATATGTTAAGGATCGTCCCGGTCATGACAGACGATATGCGGTTAATTGGGAAAAAGCCAGGGCCGAGCTTGGCTATGAGCCGGAATACAGCTTTGACACGTATTTAAAGTTAACCGTTGATTGGTATATTAATAATCCCGACTGGTGGAAAAAAATTAAATCGGGAGAATATCTGGACTACTACAAGAAGCAATACAAGAATAGGTAAGATAAATTGGATATTTAATATATCCAATTTTATTATTTAAAAATAAATGAAAAATGGATAAAAACAAAATTTATAAAAATATTTACCCATCAGTCACTACTTACTATACGCCGTGGCTTTCCAGAATTAAAGAACTTAAACGCCTAAAGGTCAGAACTTTTTCTATTTTCTTAACCGGAATAGATTTTGGCCAAAGAAAAAAATTTTATAATGAACTCTCAAAGATTGAGGTTGATGAAATCCCTCACGTTCATATCAGGCACGATTTTGCGGAAGAAGAGCTTGATTACCTTGCCCGTCGCTATAAGAGTCGAGTTTTTACCATTCATTATCCCAGTTTAAATAGATTTTCAAAATCAAAGTACAGAAAAAAATTGTTTATAGAAAATAATTGGCAAACTTATTCTGAAAAAAATTTTAGTAAAATTAAAGATTTTGGCGGTTTATGCATTGATCTGTCTCACTTGATGATTTGGAAAGATTGCAAGCCGGGCAATTTGCCAACGACTGTTTACGCAGTTGAGAAGTACAGGGTCGGATGCAATCACATTAGTGCCGTCAAGAAAAACGGCCATTGTACTCATGTATTAGATCAACTTTCGGAAGTTGACTATTTGGCAGAGTTAAATCAAAAATATTTTTCTGAATATTTAAATATTGAATTGACTAATCCGATTAAACGGCAGCTGGAAATTAAGGAATACATTGCCAAATTATTGGCAAAAAATTGGAAATAAATATGAAAAAAAAGATTTTAATCTTAGGTGCCAATGGCATGCTCGGACACGATTTAGCGGATATTTTTTTGGGTGAAGAAACCGTCCTTTGGGATATAAATAATCTTGATATTACCGATCAGAGCGCAGTTGAAGTAAAAATTAGGGAACTCCATCCCGATATTGTTATTAATGCGGCTGCCTACACCGATGTTGATGGCGCGCAAGATAATATTGATTTGGCTAACAAAATAAATGGTTTTGCGGTTGGATATTTGGCCTCAGCCTGCAGGGGGATTAACGCAGTTTTTGTTCATTTTAGTACCGAGTATGTTTTTTCGGGAAATAAGGCTGGTGGTTACATTGAGTCTGATGCGCCGGATCCGATTAATGCTTATGGCCAGTCAAAGGCTTTAGGCGAAAAGTTGTTGCAGGAAAATTGCGAGATGTTTTATTTAATTCGCTCTTCCTGGCTTTACGGTAAAGCGCCACAAATTGGCAAGCCAAGGGGGATGAATTTTGTTGAAACAATGCTTAAGTTGTCTTCCGAAAAATCTGAATTAAAAGTGGTCAACGATCAATTTGGTAAGCCGACCTATACAAAAGATTTGGCCGCTGCCACAAAAAATCTGATCGAAAAATCAAAACCTTGCGGCATTTATCACTTAGCCAATGAGCCGGCTGCTTCGTGGTTTGATTTTGCTAAAAAAATATTTGAATTAAAAGGGGTTAAAATCAATCTTCTGCCGATTTCTTCTTCGGAGTATACTTTCAAAACACCTCGACCGAAAAATTCGGTTTTAATTAATAGCAAGACTGAATTGCTCAGGGATTGGTCTGAGGCTTTGTCTGATTACCTGTCTTAACTCTTGACATTTTCTAATTTTTCATTAAACTGTGTAGAACACAGTTTTTTGTGTTTTGTTTTCAACCCAAACCCAAGGAGTACTTGACCGTGAGAACAAAAGAGTTTTTGGCCGGCCAGGCCGCAGCAGTTTTTGATCGCATCGGCGAGCTTCAGTCTCGCCTTGATCAGATTGACGGGGCAATTGCCCGCCTGAAGACTGAAGCCGAGACTGCTCCGGATGAAGCGGAGCAGATTAAGCTTTTCCATGCCGAGGGCACAATGCCCGTCTGTCATCCCTGGCAGTATCTCCATGGCCAGATTTCGGGGCTGGAGTCCCGTCGAGCTGAGATTGCTCAGCGCCTGGATGAGCTCAAGGCTGAGCATGCCGCGTTGCTCGTGGAAATTGAGAATTTCCCGGTCCAGGTTGTTCTGGCCGAAGGTGGCGCGCCCATGTGCAGCCAGTGCGGTGCTCACTGCACCTGCGGTCTGCCCGGCTGACAGCCGATATTAACGGCTAAAAATCCGGCTCCGGCGACTTTTGTCCGGAGCTTTTTTACTTGTAAAAAATTTAATTATATTATAGTATTTATTTAGATTAAGGGCTAAAACATTAAAATTTTAATTTATGAAGGGTATTATTTTGGCGGGCGGAACCGGCTCGCGTTTAGATCCACTAACCAGGGTAACCAACAAGCATTTATTGCCGGTTTACAATAAACCAATGATTTATTATCCAATCCAAACTTTAGTTGAAGCCGGTGTTAAGGACATAATGATTGTTTCCGGTAAGGGTCATGCCGGTCAATTTCTGGAGCTTCTGCGCTCGGGCAAGGATTTTGGAGCGAAATTTTCTTTTGGCGTTCAAGAAGAAGCCGGAGGTATTGCCCAGGCTTTAAGTTTATGTGAGGATTTTTCTGACCATGAAAAGATTTGTGTGATATTGGGCGATAATATTTTGGAAGATAGCATCGCCAAAGCCGTTAGTGATTTTTCCTCCCAGGAAATTGGTGCCAAGATATTTCTTAAATCGGTTGATAATCCCAAGTCTTTTGGTGTAGCTGAAGTTAAGGGAGATAAGATAATAAATATTATAGAAAAACCTCAGGAGCCAAAGAGTGATTTGGCGGTTGTTGGTGTTTATATGTATGACAAGCAAGTTTGGAATGTGATTAAAACCTTAAAGCCTTCCGGCCGCGGTGAACTAGAAATTACAGATGTGAATAATTTTTATTGTCAGCAGCAGACCATGACTTTTGAAATTCTAAAGGGCTGGTGGGGCGATGGGGGAGAATCGTTTGATAGTTTATTGAAAGCCGCTCGGTTGGTTGCCGAAAAAGAAAAAAATAAGAATTAATTTTATAAAATAAGAAAGTGCCTTTTTTGGCGCTTTTTTATTTGACAAAAAAATATTTAGTGTTATGCTGAAAAAAATGGAGGAATTTACAATGGTAATCAGAGCCGTGTTCCTTGATATTTATGGCACAATTTTGTGCGAAGATGATCCGGAAAACGCCATGCCGGTTAGGTCGGGTTTTGTTGTTCTGGTCAGATATTGCCGATCAAAAAAAATTGCTCTTTATTCGGCATCAGACGCCGATTTAGAGCTTTTGCGACTTGATTTGGATCAAACGCTGGCCAGAGCTGATTTAAGCAGTGGGGTTTTCGATGGTTTTTTCAAGTTTTTTCCAAAAATAAAAAAGGATTTTGTTGATCCTTGTAAGAGTTTGGGTCTTTGCCCGAATCAGACTTTCGTTATCGGAAATAATCATGAGATTGATCTTGAGTTGGCAGGAAAGGCCGGTTGTGGAACTTGTTTGGTTCCAACATATACCTCTTCGTTCAATTGTGACTATGATCTTGCT
This sequence comes from uncultured Gammaproteobacteria bacterium, assembly GCA_964540635.1. Lineage (GTDB taxonomy): Bacteria > Patescibacteriota > Patescibacteriia > Buchananbacterales > UBA6539 > 02-FULL-45-11b. The sequence goes on along the minus strand of CAZINP010000005.1, from coordinate 84,358 downwards.
CAAATCATTTGCTGCCTCTGAGAAGGTGGCTTTTTTTATTGTAATTGTAATTGGTATGTGCCAATTTTATTTCCAGCTCGACCAAGTATAAATAAATCTTGACCGCGGTCTTCAAGAACGTAGTCATTTATTTCCGAGATCTCGGCTAATATTGTATCATTTTTAATTTTGGAAGAATTCGCTTCAATTGTACCAATCTTGTTGTTTACAAGATATATAACGTATTTATTGTCCGGATACCACCTTGCTTTTTTTATTATTTGACCATATCGGGTTAATAAATTTTTTTGCTGAGATAAAAAATCATATGTCCAAATCTCAAAATCATTATAGAACAATACTTGTCCGCCACCTTTAGACCAAGTTAAATCATTGGCCTTGTCTTGTAATATTATATTATTTTCGATATCTTCGCTTTCAAAAGATTTATCACTTATGATAAAAAGATCATGGCTGAGTCTGTCCAAGAGGGTAATGTAACCACTTGGAGATTTGCGTAAAGAAAAATTTGAATTTATTGGTAATTTTATTTTCTTTATATCATTTAATTTTTCGGATTCATTAACTCCAAAAACTTTTTTGTTTAAATAATTATTGCCATTTTCTTGAGTTATATAAAAGAGCGTGTTTTTATCAAAAGTAAAACTCAAAATATTGCCGGATAAGATCAATTCAGTTTTTTGAGAGGATTGGTCGATTCGGTACAATCCTTTTTGCCCTAGGCCATAAAGAAAAACATCTTTGTCCAGGCCCCAATCCAAATTCAAGAATGTATCCTTGGGTGGGTTTGAAAGAGTGCTGGTAATATTGGTTTGGGTGTTGACTATTAAATAAGATTCAGGATCATTAGAAATAACTTTAAAAGCCATTAGATTTTTTTCAGTTGAGCAGTTTAAAAATTCTATTTCGGGTTTATTCTTAAGGTTATAAGATTTTAATTTTTCAGTTGATTTATTTTTAAGATCCATAATTATAAGATCTTCGGTTGTACTGGAAATCGAAGAATAAATAATCTTTCGTTGATCGGGCGAGGCGACAAAAAGTTTGATTTGCCCCTCAACCAAATTAATAGGCAGGGCATCTTTAAATAAAACTATATCTTCGGCAAATTCAGTTAAGTTACTTTTTATTTCAATTTCTTTTTGCCAGGAATGATAACCGTTTTTTTTAACTTCAAGCTGATATTTATCCGGCAGCATGGCCGGGAACCTTTTGTCGGTCTTTCCGGAAAATTGACCGTTAATGTAAATATCAGCTTCTTTTGGTTTTGAGTCCACGTATAAAATTCCCGTTTTTTCAATCCGTCCTTTCTTGAAATTGTACCCATATCCGGCCGTGTAAAGTATAACCAAGGGAGTGATAATTATAAAAGCGGTAATAAAAGATAAGTATAAAATTCGGCGGTATTTTAGTTTCATATTAAACTTGCCTTAAGAGGCATTTTATTGTAGAATTAGGAATAATGCAATTGATTTCAATTGTATTAATTTTACCAAATATATAATAAAATTTCCATTATGAGTAAATACGTGATTACCGGCCAAAAGAAACTTGCCGGTACCCTTACAACCAATACTTCAAAGAACGCGGCTGTTGTTTTATTAAATGCCGCTTTGTTAAATAGAGGAAAAACTTTGTTAAAAAATGTAGCCAGAATTGAAGAGGTTTATCGTATTATTGAAGTTTTACAGAGTTTGGGGGTAGATGTCAAATGGGTTAATAAAGTCGATATCCTAATTAAGCCACCCAAAAAAATAAATTTACAAAAATTAAATTATGAATCAGCCATAAGAACAAGAAGTGTTTTATTTCTTTTGGCCACAATGATTTCTTGGCAGAAGAAATTTTTGGTGCCGCAACCCGGTGGATGTCGCTTGGGAAAAAGAACGGTGGCGCCACACCTTTTTGCCTTAGAGAATTTTGGCATCAAAATTAAAACATTATCAAAATATTATCAAGTTGACGCTTCCGGATTTCGCGCCGGCAAAGAATTTGTAATGTATGAGTCGGGTGATACCACGACCGAAAATGCTCTAATGGCGGCTGCTCAAGCCTCCGGCAGAACCATTATAAAGATGGCTTCGGCTAATTATCAAGTCCAGGAGTTGTGTTTTTTTCTGCAAGAACTGGGCGTTAAAATAGACGGCATTGGCTCTACCACCTTGGAGATACACGGAAAGAAATCTTTAAAGAAAGATATTGTCTATTACATTTCCGAGGATCCCATTGAGTCGATGCTTTTTATCAGTATCGCCGCTACCACCAATTCATCTTTGGAGATTAAGCGCTGCCCAATTGATTTTTTGGATCTGGAGTTGCTTAAATTGGAAAAGATGGGTTGGCGCTATAAAATTTTGAAACGCTATTTGGCCAGAAATGGTAAGACTAAGCTGGTTGATATTAAAACTTTTCCCAGTAAATTGGTTGCCTTGGAGGAAAAGATTTATGCCAGACCATACCCGGGTTTAAATATTGATAATTTGCCGTTTTTTGTTCCCATTGCCACTCAGGCAAAAGGGCGAACTATGATTTTTGATTGGGTTTACGAAAATCGTGCTATTTATTATACGGAGTTAAATCGATTGGGTGCTAAGATTGATCTGGCTGATCCTCATCGTGTTTATATTTCCGGTCCGACAAAACTCAAGGCAGCCGATGTAATTTGCCCGCCGGCGCTTCGACCTTCAACCACAATTTTAGTGGGAATGTTGGCGGCAAAGGGAAAATCAACTTTGCATAGTGTTTATTCAATTGAACGAGGTTACGAAGATCTTTGTCGTCGTCTTTCTAAGGTTGGCGCGGGGATTGAAAAAATAGATTAATTTTATGAAAATTTTCCATAAAATAAAAGAAATTAAAACGCAACCGTCTAAAAAAATTATCAGCGGATATTTGCTTTCCGCCTTGATTGTTTTGGTTTTTATTTTTGGTTTGGTACTTGGTAATTTGCAATCTCAACATCAGTTGCAAAAAAACCAAACCGGCGGAGCGGTTTTAAATCAGCAAACAAAAAATCCGGATTATTTATCGGAAGATGTTGATTTTCAGGAGTTTTGGCAGGTTTGGAAATATGTCAAAGAGAATTATGTCAAATCAGACGTTTCTGACACTAAATTGTTTTATGGTGCGCTGGAAGGAATGGTTAGTTCTTTGGGCGATCCATATTCTGTATTTTTTAATCCGGAAATTTCCAAGAAATTTGATGATGATTTGTCCGGCAGTTTTGAAGGGATTGGTGCTGAAATTGGTATGAAAGATAATGTTATTACCATAATTTCACCTTTGCCAAATACACCGGCCGAAAAAGCCGGACTAAGGGCGGGGGATAAAATACTTGCCATTGACGGCCAGGATTCTTCCAATATGGCCTTGGATTACGCCGTCAGTATAATTCGTGGGACGAAGGGTACAAAAGTTAAATTGACGATCTTGCCGGCAAATGATGAAAAAACAAAAGATATTGAAATTGTCAGATCAAAAATTGAAATTGATAGTGTTAAGTTTTCCGGGGAAACAAAGGTTGAGTCGCTTAAAAATGTAAACAATGAAGGTCCAGATAAAGACGGGTTAATGCTGGATGGCAATATTGCTTATGTCGAACTTCTTTATTTTAATGAGAATACTTTAGGTGATTGGAATAAGACAATTTTGAGCGTAATTGAGAAAAAGCCCGATGGCATCATTTTAGACCTAAGAAATAATCCGGGCGGTTTTCTAACGACCGCGATTGAGATTGCCGGTGATTGGGTTAATGGTAAAACAGTTGTTTCCGAGAGGTTAAGAAGTGGGCAGGTTATTGGCCATAATTCCGAAAGGCAGGCTCGTTTGGCCGGCATTCCAACCGTTGTTTTGATTAACGGCGGCAGCGCTTCCGGCTCAGAAATTGTGGCCGGGGCTTTGCAAGATTACGGTGTGGCAACAATTGTCGGTGAAACATCCTTTGGCAAAGGGTCGGTTCAAGATTTGCGCACCTTTCCCGACGGCAGTTCGGTTAAATTAACCATTGCCGAATGGCTTACCCCCAGCGGAAAGAACATAAATAATGAAGGCATAAAGCCCGATGTTGAAGTGAAATTAACCAGCGAAGATGTGGATGCAAGCAAGGATCCGCAACTAGATAAGGCGCTTGAGATATTGAAGAAAAAATAAAAGTAATCGGGCGCAGTTTATTTTTATTATGAAAATAAATATAAACCCCAAAAACGACTTGTTTAGGTGGGGCCCAATAGACGCAAAAATTTTATATCTTAATTTTTTTACCGAGGCGTTTGCTTTATATTCGCCAGAATTTGTTTCTTGGCCGGATTGCCTCGGTTTTTATTTTCGCGAGAAATCAATTTATACTCTTGACCAAGAGGCGCTGATTGAAAGCGGCAAAAAAAATTTTAATCGATTCGTTTTAAACGATAAAAAATTTAAGAGATATTATCGTCAATGGCAAAATCAGCTTAAGCAATATCTAGCTTTCCAAAAAAAAATTACTCCCAGGAGTTTAAAGTCTTTAAGTCAAAGAGATTTTTATCTTGTCTATAAAAAATGGGAAAAATATTATTTGGAGTTTTGGCGAGTCGGGTTTTTGCCGGAGATTTCAAATTGGGGCGGGGAAGTAATCTTGCGAGAAAAATTAGAGGAAGTTGCCACGTCAAAAAATTTTACATTTTTGTATGAAAGGCTTTCCGCGCCCGATAAACTTTCTTTTTACCAAAAGGCCAACCTTGATTTGCTAAAAATTTATCCTTACCTGGGCAAGAAAGAATTTGCTTCTAAAATAAAAAAATATTTGGATAAATATTTTTGGATATTAAATAGCTATCATCACACTCAAATTTTGGATGAAAAATATTTTTTAGCCGAGCTTAAAGACATTCCTTCCAAAAGCGTTAAATCAAAAATTATTGAATTAGAGAACTATGGGAATAAAGTGAAAAAAGAAAAAAATTTTTTAATCAATAAATACAAAATTTCCAAAGAGATTGTGAAAATTTCTAACCGCCTTGCTTTTTGTGTCTGGTGGCAAGATCTACGAAAATATTATATATTTTTGGCAAATCATTATATTGATTTGTTTTTATATGAAAGCGCAGAAAGATTTAGCGTCAGTCCTAGAGATTTGCCTTTTTATACAATAAACGATTTAGACTTGTTGCTTAAAGGTGGTAAAAAAATTTCGGACTCAGAGATTTTAAAACGGTCAAATTTTTTCATGAGTTTATATTCCGAGAATTTGAATAAATCAGTTTATATCTCGGGGAATAAGGCCAAAGCTATCTTTAAAAAATATCAAAATATCACTGTTAACAAGAAACAAGAAAAAATTACAGGGGTGGTGGTGAGCGGCGGTAAGAATTTAATCGGTCGGGTTAGTGTTGTTAAGACCGCCAGAGAGGTGGGTAAGATGAGAAAAGGCAATATTTTGGTCACTTCAATGACTTCGCCCGAGTTTATCGTTGGAATTAAAAAGGCTAAGGCCTTAATTACCGATGAAGGCGGAATGACTTGCCACGCAGCTATTGTTTCGCGTGAATTAAATATTCCTTGCATTGTTGGTGCAAAGGTTGCGACACAGCTACTCAAAAGTGGCGATCGGGTAAAAGTCGATTGTGACCGCGGATTTGTTGTCAAACTTAATTAATAATATGGTTAATTTAAACAGATTAAAAAAAATAAAATTTTATATTGAACATTTCAACGGTGTTCCCGCTTTAACTGAGATGACCGGGGCCGGTTTCACGAGCAAGCTTTATGATTCAAGTTTTTTGGCTTATTCATTTTGTATCTCTTATTATAAAAACGGACAAGGTGACTGGCTGACAACTTCAAGGCAGCACAAAGAAATTGGTTCTTTTATTGTTACTCGATACATGAAAAATAAAAATGAAATATTGAAGCTGTATGGAACTTGGGTTGAGAAATACCCAAAATTGATGGAAAATTTTCAAAAATCTTTTTCCGTTAATCTCAGTGACTTATCAAATGATGAGTTGTTGGAATGGACTCAAGGAATTTATAATTTTTATCGTTATGAGATTTCAATGCCGGGATTTCTTGATGGGTTTATGTTTTACGCTGATAGTCGTTTAGATTATATATTAAAAAATTTTTGCAATAAAAAGGGCATTAAAGAATATCAAAAAATATATTCTCTTTTATCAGCGCCTACCGAATTATCTTTTATTGCCAGAGAGAGGATTGAATTGAAAAAAATTTCATTAATCAAAGATAAAGAAAAATTCAATAAAGCTTTGAGTCGCCATCTTTTAAATTACGCCTGGCTAAAAAGCAGTTACGTTGGTTACATTCCTTATACCAAAAAAATGGCCTTGGAAGAAATAAAAATGTTAAATGATGGTTTTAAAAAAATTGATTTTAAAAAAATTAAAGCGCAAAAAAATGCTTTAATAAAAAAATACAAATTTACACCTGAAATTATTTCTTTTTCGGAATTAGCAGAGACTTTTACAAAATGGCAGGATTTGCGCAAAGAATATACTTTAACATTTGTTACTTTGCTAGATAAGATTTTAAGTGAAATTTCAAGAAGAAGAGGCATTAGTCGAGATTTGTTGGATTATTGCAAGTCAGATGAATTGCCCAAGATTTTAGCGGGTAAGTTTCCACTTTTGCGTTTGAAAGAGCGAATGAAAGGTTGCATATTTGTATATAAAAAAGGTAAAATCCAAGAAATCTTTGTTGGTAAAAAGGCTGAATCATTCTTTGAGGCGATAAGTAGGGTTAAGACTAAGGACATCAAATTGCTAAAGGGTTTTGTGGCTAATATCGGGATGACCAAGGGAACAGTTAAGATTGTTAGAAGTATTGATGATGTTAAAAAGGTTAAGTCTGGTGACATACTCGTTTCTCCCATGACCAGACCGGAGCACCTTATTGCCATGAAAAAAGCCGTTGCGATTATTACTGATGACGGAGGGATAACTTGCCATGCCGCAATCGTGGCGCGAGAGCTTGGCATCCCTTGCGTAATTGGCACCAAAATTGCCACTAAAGTCTTATCAGACGGTGATTTGGTTGAAGTAAATGCCAATAACGGAACAGTAAAGATTATTAAATAATAAATTCAAATATGAATTTTAAAGAATTATTTTTAGAACAAGCTAAAAAACAAAAAAGAAAAATTGGAATTGTAATTATGAGACCAATTCCGGAAACCATAGAAAGTTTAAAAAAAGCCTCTGAATATGCCGACCTGGTAGCTATTGGTCAAAAGGTGGACGGGTTTGAAAATATTATTGAACCTGATCAGGATAAGGCCAGTGAAATTTTAATCAGTCTTCTGAGAGAAAAAAAGATAGACGGTATTGTGCGCGGTCAGGCTAAGGACTCTACAACGCTTGATGTGTTTTTCAAACAATTTGAAATGGAGCCGATACCGAGCAATCGTAAGGTTTTTTCAGCTATTCTAAACAAGGATGATTTTAATTTTTTTGTTACCACATGTTCAGTTTATCAAGGCTTAACGCTGGAAGATAAGATATTTGAGGTTGAAAGGATTATTAAACACATGAAAGAAGATTTTAATATTACACCTAAAATTGCCGTAATGGGGATTTTAAGGCCTTCCAGTAAACACGGAAAATTTCCTATGTTAGATGAGATTTCGGAACAATGCAGACAGTTTAATGAGTATTTGCTAAAAAAGGGCTATGAAACGAAAGAGTATTATATGGAATACGAAACAGCTGTTTGGGAAGGTTGCAATTTAATTGTTCCCTCTACCGGCATTGTCGGCAACTCTTGGGCTAAATCGTTAATTTATTTGGGTGGTTGGATGTTTCTTTCGGCAAACTATTTGGATATGGGTGTGGTCTACGAAGACGGAACGAGAAATGAAAAAGATTATTTTTGGCATATTGTTCACGCCGTGGCATTATGCAATACGAAGTAATAAATTTATGAGATTAAAAGATTTCTTTTATCAAAATTCCCCAGAGGAGTTGCAGCAAGCTGGATATAATCCAGATCAAGAAACAAGCGCGCAAACTCGACAATTGCATCAGAAGCTTTTAGGGTTGAAAAATCGTCAAGATGGTCGTTCGGATTTTACTCACGAGGTTTTGGTTGATGAGCCAAAAGAAATGACTGGGGAACAGCGGGAGATAAAAAGAAGAATGACGGTGGTTGCTAGAAACATTATTAATTCCTTTGGGTTCAATCCAAAAAAAGAAAGTATGATGGTTGTAACCGATATCGGGGTGATTGAGTCTCAGCCTGAACTCATTAGTGCTATCCAAAATGAGTTAATCTTCAGAACGGATTTGTCTCAAAAAACAAAGGGAAATTTTAGAATAAGAGTTTTGCCCGAAACTCAGCGTTCGGCTGAAGATATGGGCGATTATTTATTATCGGAAATGGAAAATCAAAATAATTCACCCATTCTGATTTTAACCTCGATGTCGCGTTCTCATTCGCGTGAGACCGGGGCAGCTATTCGCGGCGGATTGCCTGAGCGCGAAAAAATAAACCAGACCTTGGCCGGAGCGAAGGCGAAAGGTAATTTAGAAAATTTAGGGGACGAGTTAACTGATGAACAGTGGGAAAAGCTAAAAAATTATGTCAAAAAAAATAGTTGCCGATTAATATCTATCACTAAAGGTAAAAATCCGCATGAGATTCTGACAAAGGGGGCCGTGGAGGAGTCGGTGGAGGCTATATTGGAAAGAAATGAAAAGATTGATAAATTAATGAAAGACGTTAGAAGCGTTCATCTTACTTCGCCGGAAGGGACAGATCTTTGGTTGGAATTGATAGATGAAACCAAGAGCGGTTCAGGCGAGGATTTTTCGCAGCCAGGCGCAATGGGAAATTATCCGATTGGCGAATGGGCCTGTTCGCCCGATTGGGCCGGTAGCAATGGGGTGTTGGTTGTAAACGGACCAATTGGAGGTGAACATATGTTAGATCAAGTTAAGCAATATGGTCCTGTTGTTTTAAAAATTAAAGAGGGCGAAGTTGTGGAAATAAATAATTCACCCATCAATCAAGATTCCGGTAACCCGCTTGTTGAATCAATAAAAAGATATCTAAACGGCGGGAACAATGAATCAAATCAAGCTTATCGTTTGGCCGAATTGGGTATTGGCACGAATACAATGGCGTGTCGTAATAAAGCAGATAACGACATTGGCTCAAGTGAAGGTGAAAAAATTTATGGCACTATTCATGTGGCTGTTGGCAGTAATGGATCGCTTGGGGTACCAAAAAATCATCCAAGTTTTAATCAAGCCAAGGTTCATTGTGATTTTATTGTAATGGATTCAATTAACGTTGATTGCCGCCGAGATGATGGTAGTAATTTTAATTTAATTAAAGATGGGGAGCCTCAAGGGTATTAATATTATGTCAAAAAATATTTTGTCATTTGGAAAAATCTCAAAAAAAGATGTAAAATTGGCCGGTGGCAAGGGCGCGTCTTTGGGTGAAATGACCCAAGCAAAAATCCCGGTTCCAGGCGGTTTTGTGATTTTGGCTCAGACTTTTGACCAATTTTTAGCCGAAACCGATTTGAATATAGAAATCGAATCGCAATTGAATAAAATTAATTATAAAAATATTAACTCTGTTGAAAAAGCTTCTGAAACTATTCGTGACTTGATTCATGATGCCAGAATACCAAAAGATCTTGGAATGGAAATTATTTCAGAATTTAAAAAAATGAAGTCAAAATTTGTGGCTGTACGCTCTTCGGCAACGGCCGAGGATTCTTCTCAGGCAAGTTGGGCGGGGGAGTTGGAAACGTATCTTAATACCACGGAAAAAAATCTATTGGGTAGAGTTAAGAATTGTTGGTCTTCTTTGTTTACGCCACGGGCAATATTTTATCGTTTTGAAAAAGGTTTAAGAAATTCAAAAGTGTCCGTTGCGGTGGTGGTGCAGAAAATGATTGATTCAGAAATTTCCGGCATATCATTTACCGTTCATCCGGTTACCAAGGATAAAAATCAAATGATAATTGAGGCCGGCTTTGGTTTAGGTGAAGCAATTGTTTCCGGGCAGATAACGCCTGACAGTTATGTGATTGATAAAAGAAATTTTTCCATAATGGATATAAATATTTCATCTCAGGAAAAGATGCTTGTTAAAAAAGTGGCCGGCGGTAACGTTTGGAAAAAAGTTTTATTATCAGAAAGAGAAAATCAAAAACTCAACACTAAACAGATTATTGAGTTTTCCAAGATTTGTTTGGTTATTGAAAAACATTATAAAAAACCCCAAGATATTGAGTGGGCAATGGCAGGAGGAAAGTTTTATATAACTCAATCGCGCCCGATAACCACCCTATGACAATGGAAGTTAAAAAGCAAAAATGGGATATTGATGAAGCTGAATCCATTTATTGGATTTGTTCTGAGGCGGCTATTGCCATGACCTATGGCATGCGAAAAGTTTATGGTTTCGGTTTTAATCGTAATGTTGTAATTTTTCGCGCCAACGAACCGTTTAAGTGGTGTACATTGGCTTCTGAATTGGAAAAAATTGGCTATTTATGTTTTAAAAAATTCAAAAACAAAAAATTTCGTCTTAATATTGAAAAGCAATATCAAGCACTGAAAGAAAAAATCGATTTGACAATTAAAGATTATCAATCAAGCGATGTTAGTTCTTTGACGGTTGATCGACTTTTTGAGTATTTAGAAATTTTTACTGAAAATTATAAAGAAAATTTTTCTATTGGTTTTTTTGCCGAACCGTTTGATTTCGTTTTTCCTCAAATTTTTCAAAAAACTTTTAAATCCTGGCAGCTGTCTAAAAATGATTTGGCTGATTTAGCCGCGATCTCTAAGCCAAGTTATCTAAATCTTGAATCAAGAGATTTGATTAAAATTGCGATCAAAAAAATATCCGGTAAAGATATTAAAGTTGATTTATACAAACATTGTAAAAAATATGAATGGTTAATGACCGGCCACGACGGCAAAAAAGTGATTAATAAAAATTTTTTTAAACTAAGGATTGGGCAATATGGTTCTAATATAAATAATTTAAAAAAAGAATTTAAACACTTATACAATTATTCTAAGGCAATTGAATCCAGGAAGGAGAAGATAATAAAAGATCATAATTTAAGTAAATCGGCAGTAAATATAATTCGTTTAATTGACGATGTCGGTCCGTGGCACGATATAAGAAAAGAATTATTCGTAAAGACAATTTATTATTCTGATGATATTCGTCAGGAGTTAGGAAAACGTTTTGGTTATTCTTTAAATGATTTACAATTTTTTACCGCGGCTGAAATTATAAAGCTTATTAAAAATAAAAAAATTACTCCATTAGAAATCAAAAAACGCAAAGAATTTATTTATTTTGATTTTAATTTTAAAAACAAAAAGCCTAGGATTTTAAAAGGAAAAAATAATATTAAAAAAATACCTAAGGAATTCATATTTACTCATAAAAAACAAAATAAAATATTTGGAATGGTGGCCAGTAGTGGTAAAGCTATAGGCCGTGCCAGGATTATTTTTGGGGTTAGCGGTTTTTCTAAAATGAAAAATGGCGACATATTGGTAACCGGTATGACCAGACCGGAAATGTTGCCAATAATGAAAAAAGCCAAAGCAATCGTAACGGACGAAGGCGGATTAACTTGTCATGCGGCAATTGTCGCCCGTGAATTAAAAATCCCATGTATTATTGGTACAAAAAATGCAACAAAAATTATTTCTGATGGTGAAATTATTGAGGTTGATGCAGTTAATGGTTTTGTAAATAAGTTATATGTTAAAAAGAGTTGAGCTGGGTATATCGGGGGTTGTCCAGGGGGTTGGTTTTCGCTATTCAGCTTTAAGCAAGGCAAAAAGATTAAATCTGACCGGCTGGGTTAAGAATGACCCAAATAGTAAGGTTTTTGTTTTAGCCGAAGGGGATGAGGGGGACTTGAAAGATTTTATCGACTTCTGCTATAATGGTATAAGTTTTGCGAGGGTACAGAAAATTGACCAAAGCTGGTCAAAGCCGACCGGCGAGTTTTCTGATTTTACGATTAAATATTAGATTCCTATGAAAGTCATTTTATTGAAAAATATCAAGGGTTTAGGCAATGAGGGTGATATTAAGGAAGTAGCTATTGGTTATGCCAGAAATTATTTATTTCCTCAGAAATTAGCTGATGAAGCCACGGCCGAAAAAATTAAGTTAGCCGAGGAAAAAATGGCTAAAAAAGCTGAAAACGCCAAGGCTGAATTGGAGAAATATCAAGCCCTGGCGGCAAAATTGGAAGGCCAATCATTTGAAATTCCGGCCCGAGCTTCAGAAGAAGGCACTCTTTACGCTTCTTTGTCGGCTGCTAAAATTGCGGCCGTTCTAAAATCCAAAGGCTTTGAGGTTAAAAAAGAAAATATTAAAGCTAGTCATATTAAAGAATTGGGCGAATTTGAGGTTAAAGTTGATCTTGACCACGGCTTAGAAGCCAATATTGTTTTAATAATTACTCGAGAAGGAAAAAGTGAATAATCATACCAAGAAAATCAAATACTCTTGACCCAAGGCCCACCGAGCACCGGTGGGTCTGTCGCTTTATTGGGATGTTAATTAATTTTGTTAAATATTAATAAAAATAGCAATTATGTCAAAATTTATTTTTGTGATGGGTGGGGTGATGTCCGGCGTTGGCAAGGGCGTTACTTCTGCCTCAATCGGAAAGATCTTGCAGGCCAGGGGATACAAGGTTACGGCCATGAAGATTGATCCTTACATTAACGTTGATGCCGGCACCATGAACCCGGTTGAACATGGTGAGGTTTTTGTGACTGACGATGGCGATGAAACCGATCAAGATATTGGTAATTATGAAAGATTCTTAAATATTGACATTGGCCGTGATAATTATATGACTTCCGGCAGAGTTTACCAGTCAGTTATTAATCGAGAGAGAAACCTGGAATATGGCGGCAAATGTGTTGAAGCGGTTCCTCATATTCCAGAGGAAGTTATCAGACGAATAAAAAATGCGGCCAAAAAAAGTAAGGCTGACATTACCATTGTTGAAATTGGCGGAACCGTTGGTGAGTATCAGAATATTTTATATTTGGAGGCTGGCAGAATGATGCATTATAATAATCCGGAAGATGTGTTATTTATTTTGGTAAGCTACTTGCCAATTCCTTCAACTTTAGGCGAAATGAAAACCAAGCCGACCCAGTATGCCGTTTCCCAGGTCAATGCTACCGGTATACAGCCGGATTTTATTGTTTGTCGCGCCAGCCAGGTTGTTGACGAGCCGCGCAAAAAAAAGATTGCCACTTTTTGCAATGTTTCCAAGGAAGACATTATATCTGCTCCTGACGCCTCTTCGATTTATGAGGTACCGTTGATTTTAGAAAAAGAAAAATTTGGAGATAGGATTTTAAAGAAACTTAATTTAAAATCAAAAAAATGTGATCTGAAAGAGTGGCAGAACATGGTCAGAAGCATTAAGACGGTTACAAAAGAGATTAAGATTGGTATTGTTGGTAAATATTTTGCGACCGGAGATTTTATTTTGCCCGATGCTTACATTTCGGTTATTGAATCATTAAAGCACGCTGCTTGGGCAAATAAGGTTAAGGTTAAGATTGATTGGATTAATTCCGATGCCTACGAATCTCAGCCGAATTTAGTTAAAGAGCTAAAAGGCTACGACGGCATTGTTGTGCCTGGCGGTTTTGGCAAAAGAGGTATTGAAGGGAAAATCAAGGCCATTAAATTTGCTCGTGAAAATAATATTCCATTTTTAGGGTTATGCTATGGAATGCAGCTTGCCACCATTGAATTTGCCAGAAACGTTTGCGGCATGACAGGCGCCAACACTACCGAAATTGATCCGAAGACAAAATTTCCGGTAATACATATTATGCCCGACCAGGCTGAAAAGTTGGCACACAATCAGTATGGAAACACTATGAGACTAGGCGCTTACCCTTGTATCTTGGACAAGAATTCTAACAGCTTTAAGCTTTATGGAAATGGTCGCATAAGCGAAAGACATCGTCATCGCTATGAATTTAATAATGATTTCCGATCAAAGCTGATTAAAAAAGGTTTGTTGTTGGCCGGCCTTTCGCCAGACAAGAAGTTGGTCGAGATTATTGAGGTTCCAAAACATTCGTTTTTTGTCGGTACGCAGTTTCATCCGGAATTAAAATCAAGGCCATTGCATCCGCATCCGCTTTTTGTTGGACTTGTGGCCGCGGCCGTTAAGAACAAAAAATAAATAATTGAAAAATCAATTTTAAAGAACCTGCCAAACGGCAGGTTCTTTAAAATTGATTAAAATAAAAAACCAGGTATTGGTTTTTAATCAAATGCCTGATTTTTTATTTTTTAGCCGGAACTACGTTGGCGTATTTCGCCCATTCCAACTCGCCGTTGAATTTTTTGATCTTTTTTCTGGTAAACTTAACCAAACCGGCGGCCAAAGCAAAAAGAGTATCATCTTTACCTTTTTTGACATTAATGCCAGGTCTGATTTTTGAACCACGTTGGCGGACAATGATGCTGCCGACTTTCGCGAATTCACCGGCATACAGTTTGGTACCAAGCCGTTTGGATTGCGAATCGCGGCCTAAACTAGTACTGCCGCCCGCTTTCTTATGAGCCATAAGACTGATTAATTAATAGTTCCGCATATCTGCGGAAATTTAGATAAATATAGTATAAACTATTAGCTGGTTATTGTCAATATTTACCCAATTATTGCTTATTATTTAACAAAATATTATAATTAGTTATATGAAAATAAAATTTTTTCACTTAATTTTGCCATTTTTACTGCTTTTTGGCTGCCAAAACGCCAAAGATTTAATATTAAATACTGATGATATTTCGCCTTCGGCCGATCAAATTAATCAGGCTAGCACTACAAGCAGTGTACCTAAGGCGGTTGATCAGGAAGTTTTAAAACAAAGGATAGCGGAAGAGGAAAGAGCGGCCGTAGACACAAAGATTAAAGAATCGAAAGAGGAGGTTATAATTTCTAACGAAAGCCCAACAACCACCGCTAAAGATGAGATGCCAACTTTTTTTGATTTACCAGTACTATTTGCTAGCCAGGCGCCGTTTGCCAATTGGGATGACCTACACGAAGAAGCTTGCGAGGAAGCCAGTATGATTATGGTTGATAAATATTTTAAGAAAGAAACTCTTTCGCCGCATATTATGGAGCAGGGAATATTAAATTTAATAAGTTGGGAAGAAGAAAATGGGTATTTGGTTGATTTAACCGCTTCGGAGTCGGTTTATATTTTAGATAATTATTTTAAATTAAACGCCGAAACTTCTTTTGACGTCAGTATTGAAAAAATAAAAGAATACCTTTTGGGCGGCAAATTAGTGATTGTTCCGGTTGCGGGCAGGCTACTTGGAAATCCAAATTTTACCGGGCAGGGACCAATTTATCACATGCTGGTAATAAGAGGGTTTGATGACACTAAAGGGGAGTTTATTACAAATGAACCAGGCACCAGAAAAGGGGATGGTTATAGGTATAAGTATGATGTTTTATTAAATGCCATACACGATTGGAGTCATAAACTGTCTGTTGATGGCATGACTGACGAAGAAATTACTTCAACCCAAAAGGTTATTATTGTTGTTGGAAGATAAAATAAAGTCATAATAAAACTTGACACATCGGCTAGATGTGTTATTATTTATAATAACCAACTAATTTGGTAGGTATTATGAAATTTTCAACCAGATCTTCTTACGGCTTAAGGGCTTTGGCCAATTTGGCCAGGCGCTATGGCCAAGAGCCTTATTCCCTTACTAAGCTGGCGGCCGAGGAAAATATTTCCCAGCCTTATTTGGAGAGGATTTTTTCCAGACTAAAAAAGGCCGGTATTTTGCTTAGTTCCAAGGGTGTGGCTGGTGGGTATATTTTAGCCGAAGAGCCCTCAAAAATCTCAATTTTGAACGTTATAGAGGCGCTTGAGGGGTCAGTATCAGTCTTTCACTGCTTAAACGACGGAGGAGGCTTAATTTGTAATAAAAAAGACTGTCCGTCCGGTCAGGTTTATCAAAAAGTTCAGGCAGCAATTCTTGATAGCTTAAAATCAATGAATCTAATTGATTTAATTTAAATTTGTATGGCATATTCAAAAGAAGTAATGGATCATTTTTCCAACCCAAGAAATCAGGGCCAGATACTTGGTGCTGATGCAATTGGGGAAGTTGGAAATCCGTTGTGCGGTGACGTCATGAAAATATATCTTAAAATAAAGAAGAGTGATGGTGATAATCGTTTAAATGATATTATTGAAGACATAAAATTTGAAACACTTGGTTGCGCGGCTGCCATTGCTTGTTCTTCGGCATCAACCGAAATGGTTAAGGGCAAGACCCTTTCTGAAGCTTTTAATTTGGAGAAAAAGGACATAGTCAGTCAGCTTGGTGAATTGCCGCCGGTAAAGATTCATTGCTCGGTTTTGGCTTCCGACGGGTTGAAAGTGGCGATAAAAAATTTTTTAGAAAACCAGGGGGTAATCGATAATTATCCGGAAATTAAAAATACGAAAATTGTTGAATGTTTTCATGAATAATAATTAAATTTAATTTATGAAAAAAGAAGAAGTAAAAAAAATTTTAGATCAAATCAGGCCAAGCCTGCAAGCTGATGGCGGTGATGTTGATTTGGTTGATGTTGACGAAAAAAGCGGTATCGTTAAAGTTAAACTTCAAGGAGCGTGCTCTCATTGCCCGATGTCTTCGCTTACCCTTAAAGAAGGAATCGGCCGAGTTTTAAAAGCGAAGGTTGAAGGTTTCAAAGATATTGAAGCGGTATAATTTTTAAAGAAAAAATTATGTTTAAAACCAAAATTTATTTTGATAACTCTGCCACCACGCCTGTAGATAAAAATGTTCTAAAAGCGATGGAACCATTTTTTTCGGATAATTTTGGTAATGCTTCCTCAATCCACGGCTATGGTCAAGCGGCAATCGCGGCAGTGGATGAGGCCAGAGAAAAAGTTGCTGATTTTTTAGGGTGTAAAACAAAAGAGGTTTTTTTTACATCAGGCGCAACAGAAAGTGATAATTTGGTAATTTTTGGTTTGCCCCAAAAAGGTGATCATATAATTACGACTCAAATTGAACATCCGGCAATTTTGGAAGCGGCAAAAGAAGCAGAAAATCGCGGCATTCAGGTAACCTATTTGCCTGTAAATAATGATGGTTTGGTTACACTTGAGTTTGTTAAGGAAGCTATAAAAGAAAATACGAAGTTAATATCAATAATGTATGTGAATAATGAGATTGGCTCAATTCAGCCGATTGTTCAAATAGGTGAATGGTTAAGCGATTTTAACAAGAGTCGTAAAGAGCGGATTTATTTTCACACAGATGCTGTCCAGGCAGTAAATTATTGTGAAATGAAGGTTGATAATTTAGGTGTTGATCTTGTTTCAATTTCGGGGCATAAAATTTATGGTCCAAAAGGCATTGGTATTTTATACAAAAGAATTGGCACACCACTAAAGCCGATAATTTTTGGTGGCCATCAAGAAAGTGGCGTTCGTCCCGGCACCCTTAATGTTCCAGGAATAGTTGGTATATCAAAGGCCATTGAATTGATTGCTCAGGATAAAAAAAATAACGAAAAGATAAAGATTTTACGCGACAAACTGGTTTCCCAAATTTTAAAGAAAATCCCCAAGTCACAGCTTAATGGCAGTATTGATAGTCGTGTGCCTTCAAATGCCCACTTTAGTTTTTATGGCGTGGAAGGTGAAAGTATGCTTTTACTTTTAGACCAAGAAGGTATTGCGGTTTCCACCGGTTCGGCTTGCTCTTCCGGCTCATTGTCGCCCTCGCATGTTCTTTTGGCGTTAGGGATTGATGTGCTTTTGGCTCACGGTAGTCTAAGGATTACTTTGGGCAAGTATAATACAGAAAAGGAAATTGATAAGTTAATTGAGGTCTTGCCCGGTATTATTGAAAAGCTTAGAAAAATGTCACCAATAAAATAATTAAAAAAACAGCCCCGAGCCCGGGGCTGTTTTTTTAATTTAGTTAGTTGAGGTTGCTTGTGTCGGTACTGTAAGACTCTCTTGTTTTTTTGTAGCGGTAAAAAAATTTTTTATATTTGCAACATTGACTGCCTGGGTGCTGGTTGCTCTTTTTTCTAAACGAGCCAAGACCTTTTCTATTTTATCAACATCAAGTGATTCGGGAGCGACTTCCTGTTTTAGTAATACGACTTGTTGAGCTTCAGCAATAGTTTCGTATAAATTAAAATACATGAAATACCCCAAATAGCCAAAAATTCCCAAAACCAAAACGATGGTGAGGTAGTTTATGTATTTGAGATAATTGAATCTAGAGAAATTAATTTTTGGAAGTTTTATATCCATATTATTTTTTTAAAACGTATATTTCGCCATTAAGAGTTGTTTGAACCATATTCTGATCCGCACTGTTCATTGCTAGGGATAAAATATTATAGTAATAAGTTATTTGATTGAGTTCGTTGATATATTTTAAGGTGTCATTGAAACTTCCTTTAAGTTTAATCGTTAGTGGCGCAATTGTATAAATGCCATTTTTATCAACCGTCTTTCCAATTGATACTTCTTGTTCAATTTTGTGTATTGTTGCAAATTCTTCAATGGCGGTAATAAATTCCAACTCTTTTCCTAGCGGCACAAAAAGGCTGTCAAATTTTTCACTTTGCGGTTTTAGCTCTTCAAAGTCTTTCAATATATTTTTTAAAACTTGACTGCGTAGATATTTTTTTTCTAAATCGACCCTCTCCAGATAAATCATCTTTTTTAGTTTTAAAATATCGCTTACAGTTGGGATATTTATTAGGCCAATTAATAGAAAAATTGAAATTAAAATGCCAAATATTACTATGGTTGTCTTTTTTTTATTATTCATAGTTTTTAAGTTTTACGCTGTCGTAGGCGGCTTTTAAATTGAAATCAATATTTTCTTTTTTAAGCAGGCTCTCAATCGGAATATTAATATTGCTTAAAATTGAAAAATTTTCAAGATTATTTTTTAATTGCAGCAGGTCGTTTCTGGTGTTGGCATTGCCGTTAATTACAATTTTGCCGTCTTTGATTTCAAGATAATCAATTGTTACGCCGGCCGGTATTTGTTCCGATAAATCGGACAGAAAGTAAATCCAGGGGATACTTTTTTCTTGAATTTCGTTGGCGGCAATTACTTTTTGATTAAAATCTTTTATTTCATAATTAAAGATTCTGGCGTATTTGGTTATGAGGGTTGACTGGGAGACAACCTCGGCAAAATATTCATCTATTGCCGCCTTACCGATTAGTAAAATGATTGTGGCGATAACAATAACAAAAAAGAGTAAGAATAAATTATTCTTGATTATCAGTAAGCTATTTATCAAGCGTAGGTTTTTTTTCTTTTCCGGTGGAACTAAATTTAAGGTAATCATTTTATTTGTTAAAGCTTCTTAAATTAAGGCCAATGGCGGTTGCAAATGATAGGATTTTATCCGGGGGTAAAATCAGTTTTTTATTTGTTGCAATAAATTGACTTGGTCTGCCAACCCTAACTGGAATTTTAAGTTTTTCGGCTAGAATTTTATCTAAACCAACAAAATTTGCGCCACCCCCGCAAAGAATTATTTCAGATATATTGCCACCATTTGGGTTTAAGCTTTTGTAGAAAAACATAGTTTTTTGGACTTGTTTTGCCAAGGCGGTGGTTGTGGAGTTTAAAATTTTAATCAAAGCGCCATCGCACTTTTGGGGATCAAGACCGCAGATAATTTTAGCCTTTTCCGCTTTCTTTAAGTCAATTTGCAAGGTTTTGGCGATTGTGTTGGTTATATTCTTGCCGGATATGGGCAGGCTCACTGTAAATTGGGGTACACTTTCATCGAAAACAATTAAACTTGTTCTGTTCGCTCCAAAATCTATTATTATTTTTGCGCCGTTGTCTTTTGGCTCAATTAACGATCTGATGATTGCCGCCGCTTCAATTTCTAAAACATTTGGTGTCAATCCCGCTTTCTCAATCGCACCGTAATAAGAGTCAACAATTTCCCTTGGCGCTGCGCCAATAAGGACTCTGGCGTGATCATTGACCTGTTTTAAAATTTGCCAATCTAGGTATATTTCTTCGTAAGACAATGGAATGTGATTTTTTATTTCTTCTTTAATGTTTTCCAGAATTTTATCCGGATCTTTGCTGAAGGCAACTGTAATAACCTGAATAAAAGTTTTCGTTTCCGGTAAAACGGCGATGCAATCTTTGTTATATATTTTTTTCCCTTTGGCGTTTTTAATTAATTTTTTTATTGATTCAGCCAATTTGTCCTCGTTGGTAATTTCTCCGTTGGTTATGATGCCTTCGGGCAAGTCAATTTCAGCATAGGAAATAATTGATATTTTTTTTCCTCTTTTTTTTAATTGAACCAGGCGAATCGCGCTATCGCTTAAATCTAGTCCAAATAAATTTGTATTTGTGGTTAAGGCCATATTAATATTCTTCTTCCCAGTGGGTTATTACTATTAATGGTGCGTTTGGATTATATGTTGGATCGGTAACCGGGGCAATGTTTGCTGGAGTATAGTTTAGGGTGATAGCACCTCCCGAAGCGGTTATGTTTGAATCAAAACCGGCAATGGCTCCATTTATAATAAAATTTGTACCAGAGCTGGTAAAGTTAAGATTATTGCCGGAATATATTAGGCCGTTAAGTAGAATCGTACCGCCGGAAGTTGTAACAAATAAATTGCCTTTTGATAAAATACCACCGCCATAGGCCGGATCAAAATTAACTGTAAAATTTTGCCCCGCTTCTGTGAGTGAAAAACTGCCGCTTGTCACCAAAACGCCATTTATGGTCATATTTTTCCCTACAACACTGGCGTTTCCATTTACAAAGATGATGCCATTAAGCGTGGTGTTGTTTGGTAGGGAATTAAATTGGCTGGTGCTATATACTGCCGTGGCGCGGCTCTTCCATGAATTTGGGTCACTGCTATCAAAATCAATCTGAAGCATATCAACGGTGCTGGTAGGCACACTCCTGTAGCTGTTATTTAGCGTAATTTTACCGCCAGCCGTTTCATTAATGACGTTACTGGAAGAAACAACGCCATCGTTAATTTGTATTTCTGCTTTTTGAACTTTTAAAACTTGATTGGCGTGAAGTCTCCCGCCGTTTAAAATCAAAACTACTCCTGATCCGGTAAAATTAAAATTTCCATTCTGTTGCCCGCCTCGCCCGCCGGAAAATGTAGAAAATGGCCAAGGATTAGTGTAATTATTTGTTGCTTTTGAGATATAAGATTTTACCACTCTTTGTGAAACATGATCGGCTAGTTGGTAAGTTGCCGTGGCAATAATCCAGGCCTCTGAGCTGGTGGTATTGATAGCCGCCACATTATATGAGGCTCGGCTGTCACCCAAAACATTATTTCTGGTTATGCTATCGCTTTCGCTTAAGGTGCCGGCTAGGAAATTATTTTTTGTGGTGGGATTGTTTTGAATTTTCCAGAGCATTTCATTAATGCCGGTTTCGGCCAGGTAATAATCCCTGGTTGCTACGGTTTGAGCCTGGGAAATTTTATTTTCCGAGTCTGAGCTGGAAATTAAATATGAGCCAACCAAAAGCATCGCCATTAAGATCATGACGGAAGTTATCAGGACAAATCCTTCTTGTTTATTGTTAATAGTGGTCATGTGTTTCTTGGGTTAATTACCGATTTGAGAAAGATTTCAGTATTGTCTTTTTTCATGATCATTTCAATATTAATATTTCCGTTGCCGTAAAAAATTAAATCATCAAAATATTCGCCTACTACTTTTTCGTCGATAACCATGCTTTCGGGGGGACCAAAGGCGTCAACATCGTTATAGTGGACATAAATATCTGGATTTGTATCAAAAAAGTAAATGTAGACTCGGCGGTAAACCTCGTTGCCTTGCAGGCTGTAATTTATATAATGAATTTCAGAAATATCGTGGCCGTCTTCAAAAGTTATTTCATGCAAAGCGTTGATATTTGAAGTTGGGAGTTCGCTAATAATCTTTTTGGCTTGCCTAATTTCGCGCGACATTAAATCTAGGGCGACGCGAGAGTTTTGGATCAATTCAGCTTTATTATTTGCCTGCCTCATAGACCTCTGGCTCAGTGTGAAAATAGACGTAATCATTAAAACAACCAGCAAGATGATTACAATAGAAATAAGCATCTCTGCGAGGGTGAAACCAAGATTTTTTTTAAGTTTAGTCATTAATAAATTGACCTGATGGTATTAATGGTAATTGACTTCTCTTTACCGCCCAAAGCCGAAATCCAGTAAACGGTGACGCTAATTTTTTTAAAGCCAACGTCACTGACGCTTTCGTTTAAATTTTGATCAAGATAAGTTATGGTTGTTGATCTTTGAAAGTAGTAAAGATAGTCCTCGCCATTGCTTGAGAGGCGGTGTTTGCTTTCAAATTCTCCAACAACAATGCTTTGATAGGGCAAGGCTTGGACTTCTTCAATTTTTGCCATTATCAAATTGGTGGCTGTTGTTGTCGCTTCGGAGTCACCAATGATTTTAAGGCTCGTCGGAAAGAAAGCGGTAATAGCAACAATGCCAACCAGCAAAACCGTTATGGCAACCATAGCTTCAATGATGCTAAACCCCCTAGTCGATAATTTGCACATATCCAGAGGGTTTAATTTGTAAGGTTGATGTCTGATTATTGGTATTGACTAAATATAAATTTCCTGATTCGATGACCCCGCCGGTTGCAGTAAAACGTATTATTTGGTCGGTAAAATTATCTATCTGACTTATTCTTACCTCAGGGTCAAAGTGCACGTCCTTAATGGTAGTGTCGTTATTTTCATCTCGTATTTGGTATCTTTTTTCATTTTCAGAAAAAATTTTTATTTGGTAGACGTTTTGGGTGGTAATAGCTAGTTGCTGAGCAAGGCGGATGTTTGTTGCCAACTGCCTGGCTTCATTTTTCAGTTTTGAATTTTTTTGATAACCAATAAAAGCGGGGATTGAGATTAAGCTTATCAGGACCGTTACACCGGCAATGGCTAAAATTTCAATCAGGGATATGCCCAGGTTTTTATCTTTTTTGTTCATTATATTGATTGACCTAAGGTATACATTGGTAAAATTACAGAAATAGCCATTGCGCCAACGGCAATGCCTAGAATTACCATAAGTACCGGCTCTATTATTGATGGCAAGTTGCTCATGGTTTGATTAACCTCTTCTTCATAAAATACCGCCGATTCAATTAAGATATTATCCAGCTCGCCGGTTTCTTCGCCAACCGAGATCATCTGCAAAACAACCGGCGGAAAAATATTTGAGTATGGGTTGAGAGATTCGCTGATTCTAACGCCCTTTTTAACCTTCTCAATTGATTCAATGAGGGCTTTTTTGTAGATTACATTTCCCAGAACTTTGGATGTAATTTCAAATGATTGGACGATTGGTATGTCTGTTTTTAATAAAGAGCTTAGCGTGCGAGAGAATCTTGCCAGGTTAATTTTTTTGATTATCGTTCCAACGATGGGAGTTTTTAAAAGAGTTTTATGGAAAACGTATTTGCCTTGAGGGGTTCTTAAAACTCGCAAAAAAATAACAACGAAAATAATAACCACCAATAGAACCCAAATGCCTTGAGTTACCAAAAAGTCACTGATAAAAATTAAAATTTTTGTTGGCAACGGCAATGGAACATTCATTTCTTTAAAAACGCTGGTCATTGACGGGATGACATAAACCATCATTATTATTCCGATTACTCCCATCATGCTTACTACAATGGCCGGATAAGTCATTGCCCCCTTTACTTTGCTGACAATTTCGTGATCTTTTTTCATCTGTATATATAACTCTCTAAGGACATCCTCGAGCTTGCCACTGCTTTCACCGGCCCTAATCATATTTACAAAAAGATCATTAAAAATTTTTGGGTAAGCCTCAAGACCTTTTGATAGGGTATTACCTTTTTCAACCGTTTGTTGAAGGCCCTGGACAATATTTTTTAAGGCTTTTGATTCTGATTGCTGAGCCAGGGTCTTTAGGGCAATTGAAAGGGAAATGCCAGCCTGAAGCATAACAGTCAGCTGCTGAATAAAAAATATTTTTTGATTGATTGGCAGTTTAGTTGGTTTATTTAACCAGGCCATTAATTTTCCGGGTTTTTTTGTTTGATCTTTTGGCATAATTATTCTTTTGTCACTCTTAGGATTTCTTCTATGGTGGTTATTCCGCTTTTGGCTTTTATAAATCCATCTTCCATAATCGTGAGCATGCCCTCGCTTTTGGCGACCTCATAAATTTGGTTGGCGTTGGCTGAACGCAAAATTGCTTCTTGAATTTTTGGAGTTACTTCCAGAACCTCATAAATACCCATTCGGCCCTTGTAGCCGGAGTTACCGCATTTTTTACAACCTTTGCCGCGATAAAACAGAAGTGATGTTTTTGCTTGCTTCGGTGAAATCAAGCCTTCTTTTTCCAGCATTGAAATAAGCGGATCGAGATTGATTTGTTTCTCTAAATTGGCAATATCTTCTTTTGTTAGGTTGTAGCTTTCGATGCAATCCTGACATATTTTTCTTACAAGCCTTTGGGCAATAATTACATTGGTGGTAGAGGAGACCATAAAAGACGGTATTCCCATTTCCGTTAAACGTGGCAGGGTAGTCGGCGCATCGTTAGTATGCAAAGTCGAAAGAACCAAGTGGCCGGTTAAGGCGGCATTAACGGCGATTTCGGCTGTTTCTTGGTCGCGGATTTCGCCAACCATAATAATATTGGGGTCTTGTCTTAGAAATGAACGCAGCCCGGCCGCGAAAGTGTAGCCAATCTTTGGGTTTACTTGGCTTTGGTTTAAGCCGGGGATTCGGTATTCAATCGGGTCTTCAATTGTTACGATGTTTACTTCCGGACGATTGAGAATGTTTAGGATTGAGTAAAGCGTGGTGGTTTTGCCGGAGCCGGTAGGTCCGGTTACGAGAATCATGCCGTGAGGTTTTTTAATGTTTGCTTGAATTTTTTCCAGCGGTCTTTTTTGAAAACCCAATTGTTCCAAACTGATCAAACTGCTTTTTTCATTTAAGACGCGTAAGACAATTTTTTCGCCGTCGTAAGTTGGGATAATTGAAACACGAAAAGATACTCGATATTCATTGGTTGCAATTTTAAATCGGCTGTCTTGAGGCAAACGATGTTCGTCAATTTTAAGGTTTGATAAGATTTTTATCCTGGCCACAATGCCCGGATGAACGCTTTTGGGCAAAGTCATTACGTTTCGCAAAACTCCGTCAATGCGATAGCGAACCACAACTTCTTTTTCTGTCGGTTCGATGTGTATGTCGGAAGCGCTTTCAAATATGGCGTATTCAAGCAAAGTGTCAACAATTCTGATTACGGGCAGGTCTTGTGCTAATTCTTTGAGTTTTGCCTTGCCCTCGTCTTGTGGCCCGTCGTCTTCTTCGGAGACTGTATTTTTTGTTAATTCCTTAAATTCCGCCTGAAGGCCTTTGTGATAATTTTTAAGCGCCTCGCCGATTCCGGTTGGAGTGGCTAAATAAATTTTAGTATCAAGGCCGGTTTTTTTTCTTAAAAATTCAAAGATCTGCAAATCCTGTGGGTTAATAGAGGCGATTTTTAGTTCTGTCTCATTTTTTTCAAAAGCAATTATTTTGTGTGTTGTGGCAATTGGTTCGGGAATTAAAAAAAGAATATCTTTGCGAATATTCTTGCTGTCAAGATTAATAAACGGCAAGTCAAAATACTGAGCCGCAATCTGATAAATATTTTCTTCGTTTAAAACCTTTTGACCAACCAAATGCTCTTCAAGGGTTTGGTTGCGTTTGCTGGCTTCATTTAAGTAGGCGCTGATATCTGATTCTTTGAGTGTGTTTGTCTCTTCTAGGATTAACTTCAATTGTTCGTCAGAAAACATAATATTTATTTATATTTTTGAATAATATTTTTGTTTTAGCCGATTGCGTGATGATTCTTCAAATGTTTCGTGTAAACGCTTAATTATTATAACACAAAAACAAATATTGGACAAAGTTTTTGGAAGTGGACAAAATATCAATTTATTATTAAAATATAGAAGTATCTAAATTGATTTATTTTTTATGTTTAACTATCAAACCTACACAACCCTTGCCATAAAATCTTTTCTTAAAGACAAGTCTATTCTCTCTCTTTTGGTTTTGGCCATATTCTTTAATTTCTTGACGTGGTCGATTATGGCCTGGGGAGTTAGATTTTTCCCGGGGTTAATGCCGCTTCACTATAATATTTACTTTGGGCCGGATTTATTTGGGCCATGGTACCAGATCCTTTTTATTCCCGGGCTTGGTCTAGCTTTTTTAATTGTCAATTTATTTTTAAGCCTCTATTTTTATAAGAATAATTCGTTGCTGGTTTATTTTTTAATCGGGGTGGGTTTTTTGGTTCAACTTATATTATTTTTTGCGTCGGTTTTTATCATTTATTTAAATTATTAATTTATGACCAGTTTTATTGTTACAAAAATATTTCTGTTAAGCACGATATCGTTTGTAATTGCTTTTGCTTGGACGCCGTTTTTAACTCATTTTTTATATAAATACAATCTAGGAAAAGGTATTAGGGATTCAAAACAGGCGCCGGTTTTTGCTTCAATGCATCAAAAAAAAGCAGGGACGCCGGTTATGGGCGGAATTTTGGTTTGGGTTACGACTTTATTTTTAATCATATTATTTTTTATTTTGTCAGAAATTTTTGGCGGAGTCTGGTCGAAACTGAACTTTTTTTCTCGTTCTGAAACGCTTTTGCCCCTTGGCGCCCTAGTTGCCTCGGCAATTGTCGGTCTGATTGATGATTTGATTGATGTTAAAAGGATGGGGTTGAATGGCGGCGGATTAAGAATGCGTCATCGGTTCATTATTTATGGTTTGATTGCCATTTTCGGCGCGTACTGGTTTTATTACAAATTAAGCTGGACGGTTTTGCACGTGCCCTTTTATGGAAATATTGATATCGGTTGGTGGTATGTACCATTTTTTATTTTTATTATTACCGCTACGGCTCATTCAGTTAATTTGACTGATGGCCTGGATGGTTTGGCTGGCGGAACTCTTTTGGCGGCTTTTACTTCTTATGGCGCTATTGCTTTTGCCAGAGGACATTACGATTTAGCCACTTTTTGCGGCGTTATTTCCGGCGCTCTTTTGGCTTTTTTGTGGTACAACATTAATCCGGCGCGCTTTTTTATGGGCGATACCGGTTCAATGTCTTTGGGGGTTACCTTGGGCGTAATTGCGATGCTTACGAATTCAGCCTTGCTTTTGCCGGTAATTGGTTTGATTTTTGTAATTGAAACGCTTTCGGTTATTATCCAAATGTTTTTTAAAAAATTCTTGGGCAGAAAGTTTTTTATTTCTTCGCCCCTACATCATCACCTAGAGGCTATTGGCTGGCCCGAGCCGAAAATTGTTATGCGTTTTTGGGTAATAGCGGCCGTCAGTGCGGTAATCGGCTTGATTTTATTTTTGGGAGACAAGATTTAATTTTAAAAAATTTTGCACCTTATGTGTCAGGATTATAAAAATAAAAAAGTAACAGTTGCCGGTTTGGGTTTGCATGGCGGGGGGTTAGCGGCGGCCAATTGGCTGATTAAGCATGGGGCTAAAGTTACAGTAACCGACCTTAAAAGTGCCAAAGAGCTTGCTGATTCGGTAAAAAAAATAAAAGGTAAGGCTAAATTGGTTTTGGGTCGCCATCGTTTAGTTGATTTTAAGACAGCCGATATTGTTATCCAAAATCCCGGCATGCCGGCGAATTCAGAATATATTAAAACCGCCAGAAAGGCGGGTGTTTTGATTGAAAATGAGGCGAGTTTATTTTTTAAAAATTGTCCAAGCGCCATTATTGGCGTAACCGGTACCAGGGGAAAGTCAACAACCAGTAATTTGATTTATAGTTTTTTGAAAGAAAAATATTCAACGGTTAGGTTGGCGGGTCAGCCCCAGAATCCAATGATGGCAATTTTGGATAAAATAAAACCCAACGATTTGACGGTTTTGGAGCTTTCCTCCTGGCAATTGGAAATTTTAGGTGAGCAAAAAATTAGCCCACAGGTTGCGGTAATTACTAATGTATATCCCGATCATTTAAATCGATATGGGGGCATGAAAGATTATATTGCCGCCAAGGAAATGATTTTTTCTTCACAGAAGTCCAATGATTTGGCAGTTTTTAATCTTGATAATCAAGAAACTAAAAAGATGGCGGCTTTGGCTAATGGTCATCGGTTATGGTTTTCCAAGAATTATTTTAAGGAACAAAATGGCGTGTTTGTCAGAAACGATAATATTTATTTCAGGTTGTTTGGTCAAGAAGAAAAGCTGGCCAAGGTCAGTGAAATTAAACTTTTGGGTCAGCACAATTTGGAGAATGTCTTAGCCGCATTGGCGGTGGCTGGAATTTTCAATGTTGCCGCTTCTAAAATTAAAAAAGTGCTCAGGACCTTTTTAGGCTTGCCGTTTAGAATGGAGCTGATTGCAAATTTTGATGGAATAAAATATATCAATGACACAACCGCCACCACACCGGACGGAACAATGGCTGCACTAAAGTCTTTGAAAAAAAATATAATTCTGATTGCCGGCGGGGATACCAAAAATATTCCCGATCAAAAATATAAAGAATTGGCCGGAATTGTTGCTAAAACCTGCAAGGCAGTTGTTTTATTCAAAGGGAAGGGGACAGATCAGCTTTTAAAATTTTTAAAAATAAAGAAAATTGCCGTCGGTTTTGATAAGATGATTGATGCAGTTTCGGTTGCTCAAAGTTTTGCCAAGAAAGGAGATATTATTTTGCTATCGCCGGCTTGTGCCAGTTTTAATTTATTTATCAATGAGTATGATCGCGGCATTCAATTCAATCAAATAATTAAAAAAAACAAAAAATGAAGTATCTTCATTCGGCAAAAAAAAATAGAATTTCTCCTGCAAAAAAAAATAAATTTTCCGGAATCAAAGATTTAATCCCGGGCGCGGATTGGTTTTTAATAAGTTTGATTTTTGGCATAATTGCTTTTGGGTTGATTATGCTTTCTTCGGCTTCGGCCGTTGAATCTTTTAGGCGATACGGTGGGACGTATGTGGTTTTGTGGCGCCAATTTTCGCGCGGCTTTATTCCGGGTGTGCTTTTATTTATTTTTTTAGCAAGAGCCGATTATAAAAAATGGGAAAAACATACGGTTGCTTTTTTTATTGCCTCTCTTTTTTTGTTGCTTTTGGTTTTTATTCCAGGCATCGGTTCGACTTATGGTAAGGGGTCGCACAGCTGGGTGAATATTTTTGGTATTTCTCTTCAGCCGGCGGAAGTGGTTAAGCTTTTACTAATCATGTCTTTGGCTGGCTGGTTCTCTTATCGGGGCAAAGAGAGGAACCGAGATTTTTGGAATGGTTTTGTGCCATTCGCCATAATTTTTGGCGCCATATCATTGCTTATTATTCTCCAGCCTGATATTGGTACGTTAATGGCCCTTACGGCAATTGCTGTTTCGGTTTATTTTGTGGCCGGCGCAAATTTGCTTCATTTGGCCTTACTTGCCTTTGGCGGCTTGGTCGGTTTGGGCGCACTGCTTTTATCCGCACCATATCGAATTGCCAGATTAATGACCTTTCTTGACCCCTCTTTGGATCCGCAAGGGAGTGGCTATCAGATAAATCAAGCGCTTATTGCCGTTGGTTCCGGTGGTTGGCTAGGCTTAGGTTTTGGCCAATCAAGACAAAAATTCGCTTATCTGCCAGAAGTGATTGGTGATTCAATTTTTGCAATTATTTCAGAAGAAATCGGTTTTATTTTTGCTTCATTCGTGATAGTCGCTTTTTTATTTTTGGCCTGGCGAGGCTTAAAGATTTATAAAACAATTGACGATGATTATGGACGTTTTATTGTGGTTGGGATAGTGGCTTGGTTTGTTTTTCAGGCATTTTTTAATATTGCTGCCATCATCAGTTTAATGCCGCTGACTGGTATTCCTTTGCCGTTTATCAGTTATGGTGGTACGTCATTGGCTGCGACTATGGCCGCGGCCGGTATTTTAGTCGGCGTTTCTCGTTTTCGCAAAGAAGATCAATAAAATTGATAAAATTTAATATCATCAAGAAGCCGAAAATAATTCGGTTTTTTGATTGATTTTTAAAAAGATTTATGTTAAAATAAGGACTGATTTGTATGAAAATTTTGCTTTCGGGCGGTGGAACCGGCGGTTCTGTTACCCCGTTGATTTCAATTTATCAGGCAATAAAAAAAATTGACCCTCAGGCTCAATTTCTTTGGGTTTGTCCCAAAAATGACCCGGTTGCCGAACTATTGGCCTCGCCAGACCTAAAAATAATAAATATTTACTCGGGAAAATTAAGACGTTATTTTTCTTTAAGAAATTTTATTGATCCGTTTTTTATTTTTTTGGGTTACTTGGAGTCAATGTCGATTTTAAAAAAATTTAATCCAGACTGGATAATCAGTGCCGGCAGCTTTGTTTCTGTGCCGTTGGTTTATGCAAACGCCGGCAAGGCAAAGGTTTTAATTCACCAGCAAGATGTGATTGCCGGCTTGGCCAACAAATTAATGGCAAAAAAGGCTGATATAATCACGGTTGCCATGGAGAAATCGCTTAATGATTTTGATTTGGAGAAGACGAGATTGGTTGGCAATCCGGTGAGGGCTGATATTTTTAGCGCCGATTTGGTTGCCTCAAAAAAACTTTTTGATCTGGAAGATGGAATTAAGACGATCTTGGTAGTTGGCGGTGGAACCGGTGCGGCAAATTTAAATAAATTGATTTTGTTGGCAGCACCCGAGCTTGTTAAATTTTGTCAGATAATTCATGTAACGGGCGGTAAGGTCAATCAAGAATTTCAGGATGGCCGATACAAACAATTTGATTTTTTAACCCATCAGCTAAAAGATGCTTTGGCTTCGGCTGATTTGGTAATTACTCGTGCCGGCATGGGATTTTTAACGGAGTTGGCGGCACTGAAAAAACCGGCTTTAATTATTCCTATGCCAAAATCGCATCAGGAAGCCAACGCTTTGGAATTCTATAAAAACAACGCCGCGGCCCTGGTCAATGAATCGGAGTTAACCCCGGAGAAATTGGTTTTAAAAATTAAAGCCATGTTAAAAGATGAATCTTTGCTGGAAAATTACAAGAGAAATATTCCCAAGGTTTTAAAGACTGATGCGGCCGAGAGAATAGCCAAACTGATTTATGAAAAATATCAACCTTAATTTATGCCCGTTAATCTTAATAAAATAAATAGAATATATTTTATCGGCATTAAGGGCGTGGCCATGTCCGGTTTAGCGGTTATTTGCAAGCAAATGGGCAAGGAGGTTTTTGGTTCGGATGTGTCCGAACATTTTATAACTGATAAAACTTTAGCCGAAAATGGAATAGACGTTTTTGAGGGATTCAAAAGCGAAAATTTGGATTGTCAGCCCGACTTGGTAGTTGTCGGCACTTCTTGGGGACAAGAGAATCCAGAAGTGGCTTGGGCCAGAGAACGAGGATTATTAATGATTGCCGATTCGGAAATGAGAGGGCTGCTTTCTTTGACCAAAAAAACAATTGCCGTTACCGGTGTTCACGGCAAGACTACGACTTCGGCTTTGATTTCTTTTTTGTTTTTTCAAGCCGGATTAAAGCCAAGCTTTTTGGTTGGTACCGGCACAGTGCCTGATTTAGGCGCCAATGCCGGCTGGTTTGAAGGTAAGCATTTCATTGTTGAGGGTGACGAATACGCCAAGAGCAAGACTGACAAGACGCCAAAATTTTTGGATTTAAATTCAGCAATTTCAGTAATTACAAGCTTGGAGTGGGAGCATGTTGATGTTTTTCGCGACCTGGAAATCATGGAAAAATATTTTACCGAGCTGGTGGAAAAGACTAAAGATTTGGTCGTGGCTTGCGGTGATTGGCCAAGCGTGAAAAAGGTAATTTCATACGGTCGGGAAAAAACTTTAACTTATGGTCTGAGCATAGATAATGATTATCAGGCTTATGACATCAGGCCGCAGCCGGAACAAACTTTGTTTAAAGTTAGACAAGGAGAAGTTGAGTTGGGCGAATTCAGCATTAAACTCTTTGGCGAACATAATGTTTTGAATTCCTTGGTTGCTATTATTGTCGGTCTTAATCAGGGTATTGCCTTAGGGAAAATTAAAGAGATTTTACCAAAATTTTCAGGCACCCAACGTCGGTTTGAGGTTCAAGAAAAGAATGGCATTACTTTTGTTGATGATTATGCCCATCATCCCACGGAAATTATGGCCACTCTCAAGGCGATAAAATCACGCTATCCTGGCAAAAATATTATTTGTGTTTTTCAGCCCCACACGGTTTCGCGAACAGTGGCACTGCTTAATGATTTTACGAGAAGTTTTATTGATGCTAACCAGGTTTTTTTGGTTGATATATTTGCCTCTGCCAGAGAGCAATCTTCTGACTTTACTTCAAAAAATTTGGCTGAGCAAACCGCGAAAAATCACCCTAATTCGAAATATGCTGGCAGCATAGATGAAGTCATTGATTCTCTGAAAGGCAGGCTTGGTCGCGAAGATGTTTTAGTGACCATGGGTGCTGGTGATGTTTATCGCGTACGCGATGAATTGATTAAAGATTTATAAAATATATGTTCGAAAAATTAAAAGAAGTTTTAATAGACGTTAAAGAAAACGAGCCAATCGGTCCATATAC
This sequence comes from uncultured Gammaproteobacteria bacterium, assembly GCA_964540635.1. GTDB lineage: Bacteria > Patescibacteriota > Patescibacteriia > Buchananbacterales > UBA6539 > 02-FULL-45-11b. Next base: position 51,643 of record CAZINP010000005.1, on the reverse strand, counting down.
AACTTTTAAACTTGGCGGCCCGGCCAAATATTTTTATAATGCCAAAACTGCCGATCAGCTTTTGCAATCAGTCAAGGTTGCCGAAGAGCTCGGTTTGCCTTATTTTATAATTGGCTGGGCCAGCAATATGCTGGTTTCAGATAATGGTTTTGATGGTTTATTAATTAAAAATTCTTCCGAGAATATAACGGTTAACGGTAATGAAATTATTGCTGATAGCGGCGTTAATATCAGTCGGTTGGTGGGGGAAGCTACCAAGGCCGGGTTATCTGGCCTTGAGTTTGCCGCCGGAATTCCCGGAACAGTTGGCGGAGCGATTTTTGGCAATGCCGGCGCTTATGGCAAAGGTTTTGGCGAAGTGGTTAAATCGGTAAAAATTTATCGTGATAAAAAAGTGTTTGATTTATCTCCGAGTGAATTAGGATTTTCTTATCGCCAAAGCAATTTAAAAGATAGTGGAGGGATTATTTTATCGGCAAATATTTTGCTTGATAAGGTGGATAACAAAATTGTTCAATCTAAAATTGTTGAGATATTAAAGGGAAGAAAAGATCGCGTACCTTTTGAACCAAGCGCCGGGTGCGTATTTAAAAATTTTGATTTATCCGAGGTTGAGGTTGACCGAGAAAGAATAATTAAAGAATTGGATATCACTGCCGAAGAATATGATAAGGCAACATCGCACGGGAAGTTGGCTGTTGGTTATGTTTTTGACAAGCTAGGTTTGAAAGGAAAGATAATTGGTGGTTGTCAGATTTCGCCCAAACACAGTGCTTTTTTTGTAAATATTGGCAATTGTAAGGCTGAGCATGTAATGATGTTAATTTCTGATGCTAAAATGAGGGTAAGAAATCAACTTGGTTTACAGTTGCAAGAAGAGATTCGTTATTTGGGTTTTTAATAAAAAAAGAGTGACCGTAGTCACTCCGTTGATTTCAAGGCAGCCGCAATTGCAGCCTGAAAATCAGATTTTGTAAAAGGCTTCTCCAGAAATTTGGAGAGCAGACCCCAAATTTCGGGGTCGATTCTCGGGTCTTTTCGGAGGTTAAGCGTGCCGGAAACAAGAATGACCGGTATGTCATAACCAAGTTCGCGGATCATGTAGAAAAGATCCGTACCAAAGACCCGACAGTTGAGGTCAAAGTCCGTAATGACCAGGTCAACCCCACCTTCGTGGAGGATCCCAATGGCCTGGGTCGGATTTTGGGCCGTAATAAAACTGTGGCCCATTTGTTCGATGAACAACCTGATCAGGTTGACCAGGTCTTTGTCATCGTCAACGTACAAAACCTTTTTAGGCATCTTGCACCTCCTCTAGTTTGTGCCTCTGCCAATAAGCCACACCCAAAATTACCATAAAAATTAACCCTTGTCAATTATCATAAATTATTGTAAAATATTGTAATTAAATTTAACTAATATATATGGGAATTTTTTCTAAAATAATCGGCGATGCCAATGAAAAATATATAAAAAGCTTAACCCCGTTAGTTGAGCAGATTAATGAATTTGAGAAAAAAATTAGCCAATTATCAGATGACGAACTTAAGGCTCAAACGCAAAAGTTTAAAGATTTACTCAGTCAAGGCAAGGGTTTGGATGATATTTTACCCGAGGCTTTTGCCACTGTGCGCGAAGCGGCAAAAAGAACCCTTGGCATCAGACATTATGACGTTCAGCTTATGGCTGGTGTTTGTTTGCATCGAGGTCAAATTGCCGAACAAAAAACCGGTGAAGGTAAAACTCTTTCAGCCACAACAGCCTTATATTTGAATTCATTGACCGGCAATGGTTGCCATTTGGTAACGGTTAATGATTATTTGTCCAGACGCGACTGCGGTTGGATGGGCCCGATTTATCATGCTCTGGGCGTGAGTGTCGGTGTTGTTATTCACGAAGGTGCTTTTGTTTATGATCCGGATTATACAAATGAAAACGCCAAAGACGAAAAATTGGTTCATCTAAAACAAGTTCCCAGAAAAGATGCTTATAGAGCCGATATAACTTATGGTACCAATAATGAGTTCGGTTTTGATTATCTGCGCGATAATATGGTCGGTGATATTGAGATGATGGTCCAGCGTGAATTAAACTATGCCATTGTTGACGAAGTTGACAGCATTTTAATTGATGAAGCCAGAACACCGTTGATTATTTCTTCGCCTGATGCGGATTCAACCGATAAATATTACAAATTCGCCAAATTGGTGGTTCAGTTAAAAGAAGACGAGGATTATAACATTGATGAGAAAATGCGCGCGGCCACTTTGACCGACGAAGGAATTAACAAAATTGAAAAGTGGCTTGGGTTGGGAAATATTTATACCGATGCCGGCATTTCTGAAGTTCACCACATTGAGCAGGCTTTGCGCGCCCATGCTTTGTTTAAGCGCGATCGTGACTATGTTGTCAAAGATGGGGAAGTGATAATTGTTGATGAATTTACGGGCCGTATGATGTATGGCCGTCGTTATTCCGAGGGCTTGCATCAAGCAATTGAAGCCAAGGAAGGAGTTGCTGTTCAAAAAGAAAGTCGAACCCTGGCCACCGTTACTTTCCAGAATTTATTTCGTTTATACAATAAATTGGCCGGTATGACCGGTACGGCCGCAACTGAAGCCGAAGAGTTTTCTAAAATTTATAAACTTGACGTAACCGTAATTCCGACAAACAAGGGCATGGCCAGAAAAGATTTGCCGGACAAAATTTTTAAAAATGAAGAAGGTAAATTTAAGGCGGTTATTCAGGAAGTTAAGCATCGTCACGAATTGGGCCAACCGGTTTTGATCGGTACAATCTCAATTGAAAAGAACGAGTTACTTGGCGAACTTTTACGCCGTGAAGGCATTGAAGTTCAAATTTTAAATGCAAAATTTCACGAGAAAGAAGCTCATATTATTGCTAACGCCGGTAAGTTGGGCGCTGTCACGGTGGCTACAAACATGGCCGGCCGCGGTGTGGATATTAAGCTCGGCGGTGAAGACGGCAATAAAGAAGAGGAAATTAGAGTCAGGGATTTGGGCGGTTTATGCATTATTGGCACTGAACGACATGAATCAAGAAGAATTGATAATCAGCTTCGTGGTCGTGGCGGACGTCAAGGCGATCCGGGGCTTACCCAATTTTACGTTTCAGTTGATGATGATTTGATGAGAATATTTGGCGGGCAAAGAATAAAGAAAATGATGGAGACGCTAAAAGTGCCGGATGATATGCCGATTGAAAACAGGTTAATTTCCAAATCATTGGAATCGGCGCAAAAAAAAGTGGAAGGTTATCATTTTGACACCAGAAAAAATTTGGTTGAATATGATGACGTTTTAAACAAACACAGAGAAACAATTTATAAAAAGAGGCGTCAAGTTCTTGATATGCAAGATTTGAAGGCAATTGTTTTGGATTTGGTTTTGGAAGAAATTACCGAAGTGGTTAATTTTCATACTGCGTCAGCCGATGAAAATACTTGGGACTTGAATGAGATTTACGAGGTTATTTCAACAATTTTTATTGTAAATCCAAACTTGCGTTTAAAATTGAATGAAATTGCTTCTGAAGCGGGTAATGACATTGAGGATAACAGTTCTCGTGGAAAATTAATTGGCTATATTTATCGTTTGGCCGTAGAGACCTACAATGACATGGAAGAGAAGGTTGTAAAAGTTGTTGGCAAAGATGATGCAATGCGCCAAATTGAAAAAGGAATTGCCTTAAGAAGCATTGACACTCTTTGGATTGAACATTTGGATGCAATTGATCATTTAAGAACCGGCATTGGTTTGCGCGGTTATGGTCAACGTGATCCGTTAATTGAATATAAGCGCGAGAGTTTTGGCATGTTTAAAGAACTATTGGTGATGATTAGAAAACAAATTGTTTATGCCATTTTCAAGGCGGGCTTTGCGGCAAATTTTGTTCCGACGCCATCCACTCAGCCAAAGAATTTAGTTTTTAACGCACCGTCTGCCGGTTCGGGGTTAAAATCCTCAATTGCTCAAATTGCCGATCAAACTCCTCAGGACAAACAAGCAAAAGAGAGGGCCGGACAGGATTCCATTGATCAAGCCCAAACGCACTATAACGGCGTTAAAGTGGGGCGAAATGATTTGTGTCCATGCGGTTCGGGCAAAAAGTTTAAGCAGTGCCATGGAAAATAATTTCAAAAGAAATTTAACTCTCTGCATAATTCATCAAAATCAAAGAATTTTATTGGGCTTTAAAAAGCGCGGCTTTGGTAATGGAAGGTGGAATGGTTTTGGCGGTAAGGTTGAAGCTGGCGAAACCATTGATTTGGCAGCTGTCAGAGAACTTGAAGAAGAAGCCGGGATTAAGGCAAACAATTTAGAGAAGTTTGGAATTATTGATTTTGAGTTTCAAGGTAACCAAGAAATTTTACAAGTTCATATTTTTAAGGCGCATAATTTTTTAGGCGAACCAAGCGAGAGCGAAGAAATGAGGCCTCAATGGTTTGATATAGATAAAATTCCTTTTCAAGAAATGTGGCCGGATGATGTTTATTGGCTGCCTTTGTTTTTGGATGATAGGAAATTCAAAGGAAAATTTCTTTTTGGCCAAGATGATGTAATTTTGGAATATGAATTAACCGAAGTTAATGATTTATAATTTTTTATGAGTCAAGAATCAAAATCTTTTTTACTGGCTAAGAGTTTTTTGGGCAAAGAGGTTGAGATTATTATTGATAGAAAAATGGGCAGTAAGCATCCGAAACACGACATAATTTATCAATGCAATTACGGATATTTGCCGGGTGTTATGGCCCCTGACGGTGAAGAGTTGGACGCTTACTATATTAATGATAAACCGTTAGATAAGGCCAAAGGCAAGTGTTTGGCCATAATTCATCGTCTGGAAGATGATGACGATAAATTGGTGGTTTTGCCTGGTGGTATTAATCTGACTGACCAAGAAATTGAGCAAAAAGTTTTTTTTCAAGAAAAATTTTTTAAACATGTTATTATAAGAGAATAATCTTATGTCAACTTGGATCATTTTTGCCTTACTTTCGGCAATTTTTGCCGCGCTCGTGGCAATTCTTGGAAAAATTGGTGTAAAGAATATTGACGCAACTTTAGCTACTGCTGTTCGTTCGGTTATTATGGCCGGCTTTTTGGTCGGGACTGCCTTTTTATTAGGCAAGCATAAATTGATTTCTACCATTGACACTAAAGCTTTTGCTTTTATTGTTTTTTCGGGTTTAGCCGGCGCTTTGTCTTGGCTTTTTTATTTTGTTGCTTTAAAAAATGGCCCGGCAACGGGTGTAGCCGCACTTGATAGATTAAGCGTGGTTTTTGTTTTGGTTTTGGCTGCTTTCTTTTTGGGCGAAGCTTTAAACTATAAAACAATAATTGGAATATTGCTTATTGTGATTGGTGCGGTATTTATAACTTTAAAATAAAATTGTGGTTATCTCGTATAAAAATTTTGAGGAGGTTGACATTAGGGTTGGTAGAATTATCAAAGTGGAAGATTTTTTGGAAGCAAGAAAGCCGGCGTACAAATTATTGATTGATTTTGGCCCGGAAATCGGTGTCAAAAAGTCTTCAGCTCAAATTACAAAAAATTACACCAAAGAAGATCTTTTGCACAAGGAGGTTTTGGGTGTTGTTAATTTTTCTCCAAAACAAATCGGCCCTTTTGTTTCCGAGGTTTTAACCCTTGGACTTGCTGATGATAACGATGGTGTGGTTTTGATTTCGCCCGATAAAGATGTTGCCTTGGGTAATAAGATGTTTTAAAAAAACACGCCAAGTGGCGTGTAAAGAGCAAAGATTGCGTTTTTTTAACTTGGTATTTCCAAGCTGTTGAGTGCCAACAAGAGTGCTTCAAGGTCAATATTGTAGGCCTCGCAGGCCATGCGAACAGTTTCTGATTTTGCTGCCATGCAATCAGTGCAGCAGGCCAGGCCAAATCTGGTAAAGACTTCGGCGGCTGAAAAATGAGCCGCCAGCGCTTGGCTGATAAACATTTCAGCCCAAAATTTCCTTTCGTTTTCCATTGCTAATCTCCTCTGTTGTACGGTTTAAACGAAGTTAAATATTAGCATTATTTAATAAAAAGTCAAGTTAATTTATATATATGGTTACTATTTTTTTTGAATCTCACGCAACTACTTTTGATAATGAAAACCATTTGGCGTCCGGCCACTATGATGTGGAGCTCTCAGACCTTGGCGTAAAACAGGCAAAAGAAATGGGGGAGAGAAACGCTGATGAAGATTTTGCCGCCGTCTTTTGTTCTGATCTAAAACGTTCATATATGACCGCCGAGATTGCTTTCGGCAAAAAACAAATTAAAATTATTAAGGATAAAAGATTAAGAGAATGTGATTATGGTGAATTCGAAAGAAAGCCAAGTAATATTGTTGATGAATTAAAACCCAAACATATTTCTGAGCCGTTTCCCGGCGGACAAAGCTACGAACAAACAACGGCTTTAATGAAAGATTTTTTAAATAATTTATTGAAAAATTATGATGGCACCCAGGTTTTAATTATCGGGCATCGCGCCACCCAATATGCTTTGGAAAATTTAATCATCGGCGTGCCTCTTTTGCAGGCAGTAACCGCGCCATGGAGCTGGCAGCCCGGATGGGTTTATCCATTAATTAAAGTAAAATAATATGATTGATAAAAATTTCACTTACGCCATTGTTGGCGCCAGTAATAATCCGGAGAAATACGGCTATAAGGTTTTAATGGATTTATATGGCGCCGGCTATAAAGTTGTCCCGATTAACCCAAAAGGCGGCGAAATTGCCAATCTAAAAGTGTATAAAAATTTGCAAGAGTATGCTGAAAAAATCGATGTGGCAGTTTTTATTGTTCCGCCGGAAATTGCCGAATCAATTTTACCGCAGGTGATAGTCAAAGGCATTAAAAGGGTTTGGTTTCAGCCCGGCAGTGAAAGTCAGAATAGCATTAAATATTGTCAAGAAAATAATTTGGAATGTATTGCCAATGCCTGTATTATGATCGAAAAAAGTAAATAAAATTATTTGAATAATTTGACATTTTTGTCGTTTTAATTTAGATTAAATATTCACAAAACCGACCGAAACGGAGGACCAAATGGAAGTAAGAAAGTATCGGGTTTTGAAAGTTACGCCAGATTTATTCTTGGCGCTGAAAAATGCGGCCGCCGCTTGCGGCCTCAGCCCAATTGATTTGGCAATTTTTGCCATCAATTCAACGCTGGCTCTTTTTCGAAAAAAGGGGGCAAAAATTCTTGAACCCAATTCGGATAAAATGGGAGATGCTCCCGAAAATCCTTTGCTGGTTCAGGTTGATTTGTCAAAAATCAACCAAGAAACCCTAAATTGGCTTTCGGCTGAGGCGCAACGTCGCGGTTGCAGTTTAGGTCAAGTGGCAAGTCAGGCACTCGAGGCTTGGTTTGGCTACATCTCAAGTGATGACGCAGTCACAAAGAATTTTCAATGCCCGGGATGTGGCAAAAGAATTCAGATTCCGACAAGCTGACAGTTTGGCCTTGTCGCTTTAGTCCGGTTTACTCCGGGCTTTTTATTATATAAAAAAGCCGCAAGTTTTGGACTTAAGCGGCAATTCAGGCCTTGATGAGCAATTCTTCAATTGCTTTTAGGTCTGTAGGGGAGGCAAGGTCGCCCTCCTCTATTTGTTTGCAGGCATAGATCACGGTGCTGTAATCCCTGCCAAAGGCTATGGCGATCTCCTTGATCGGTTTATCCGGGAAAAATTTCCGGCAAAGGTACATGGCGATTTGTCTCGGATAGCTCACAGTGTGAGTTCGAGACTTTCCGTTTAGCAGTTCCGGTCTTATCCTGAAATACTTGGCAACTACTTCTTGGATGCGACGAATGGTTAGTGGTGAATCCTGCTTGGGGCTAAGGTGCCCCCAGGCTTCGCCCAAGATCTCGCTATCAACCGGACGGTCGTAAGAGCTTGAGAGCAGCCTAATGCCACTCAGGATGCCGAGCGCTTCTCGAACGTCTGAGCATCTTGCCGCAATTGCCTCTATTTCCTCTTTTTTGAGGCTGATTTTTTTTCTTTTCGCTCGATATTCAATAATTTCTTCGAGCGTTTTTTTCCCAAGAGCTTTAATCTCAATTGTCAGGCCTGAGACCAGCAATGAGTTAAGCTTAACATTGGTGCTTGGCGTTTTTTGAGGCGTGTTGTTGGCACAAAACACCACGCAACCGTGATTGCCAATGATCGCTTCAATGAGAAAGACTAATTCCTCGCGGAATTTTATTTTATTCCCATTAAGTAGGAAATCTGCGTCGTCTATCAAGAGCAATCTTAAAGAGCGATACTTCCTGCGAAACGACTCACTGGTCTTCTCGGAGATAGAGGCCGAAAATTCGTTAAGTAGGGCTTCGGCACTTATCAATTTTTGCCGGCATTGCTTGGCATAAGCAATTTCGGCAATGCCTTTTAACAAGTGCGTTTTGCCAACCCCACACGGGCCATAGAGGTAAACAATCGGCCATTCCGGCCACCCCTCTATTTTTTCGGTAACGCTGGTGGCAACCGCGTGGGCCACTCGGTTTTCAGGGCCAACCACAAAGCGTTCAATCAGCCAAGTTCGTTGTTTGGCTGTCGCTTTGTCTTTTTCGGCAGATGCCGGTTGTGCTTGCTTGCCCTTGGCAAGCTCTGTCTCCTCGTCAAGCTGAGCGGAATGCTCGTTGACAAGAATTTGAATGCCCTTGAAATCGGGCAACGTTTAGTGACAGGCTTGTTCTATCAGCGCCAGATAATTTTCATTTATCCAGCCGCGAAAGAAATCGGTTGGAACCTCTACACTCAGCACCCCGTTTTGGTAGGAGTGGAGATTGAGAGGGTAAATCCAACTTTTCATGTCAAGTTCTTCCAAAACGTTTTTTAGTCGGTTTAACACCGACTGCCAACTATCGGTAATCGATGTCATTCTTATTCTCCCGTTGTTCTAATTCCCGAACTATTCTTTGCCAACCTTAACAAAAAAGATAGCCAAAGTCAATCAAAGAAACAATAGTAAAAAATTAAAAAATTTTTTAGCTTTAAATTGGATTTTTTTGCTTTAATACATAAACCTTTTTTAGGCTTTTTTTATGTTCAAAAAAGTGTTAAGATTTAAAGGTTAAGAGTAATTTTTTTATGCCGGAACTACCAGAAGTTGAAACCCTAAAACGCCAATTGCAAAAAGTCGTAAAGGGAAAAGTTGTTAAATCTAGTGAATGTAATTGGTCTAAGATGGTAAAACCATACAGTGTTTTAGAATTTCAAAAATTGATTAAAAATAAGAAGATTAAAAGTATTTCTCGTCTTTCTAAGGTTTTGGTTTTAGATTTAGAAGGGCCTCTTTCTTTGGCAATCCATCTGAAACTCACCGGTCAGTTGATTTTTCGTCCCCAAAAAGGCAAAGCGGTTTTTGGTGGACACCCTCAAAAAGGCGGACTTGAGGATTTGCCAAATAAATTTACTCATTTGATTCTAAATTTTAGTGATGGCTCAATTTTATATTTTAATGATTTACGCAAGTTTGGCTGGGCGCGATTAATTGATGATCAGGGAGTAGCTCAAATTGTGATGGAGCATGGACCCGAGCCTTTAAGCAAGGAATTTAATCTTAATTATTTCCAATCAATCGTTAAGAAATATCCAAATCGTTTTATTAAATTAATTCTTTTGGATCAAAAATTAATCGGCGGTATCGGCAATATTTATTGCGATGAATCATGTTTTTGTGCCGGCATTTTGCCAATGAGGCTGGCTGCATCACTTGAACCCATTGAGATAAAAAAGCTGTATGAGTGTATTAATAAAATAATTGATTTGGCAATTTCAAAAAAAGGAACTTCTGCTGATACTTATGTAACTTTAACCGGTAAGCCGGGCGGCATGGTTCCATTTTTAAAGGTTTATGGACGAAAAGGGAAGAAATGTAAGCGTTGCGGTGGGGAAATTAGGCGAATAAAATTAAATGGCAGGGGAACGCATTACTGTTCGGAATGTCAAAAATGAGAACAAAAAAAATCCGCCAAAAGGCGGATCTTTTTTATCTAAGCTTTAAGCAGCTTCTTCGGTTGATTCTTCAGCCGGAGTTTCGTCGGTTGAAGGTTCGGCCGCGGTATCATCAGCAGCCGGGGTGGTCATTTCGTCGTCAAAAAACATGATTTTTTCTGTTATGACTTAGGTTTTAAGTTTAACACTTTTCATAAACCGTGTCAAGAAAAATCTAAAAATTATACTAAATTTAAATAAAAAGTTAGGGCTATTCCCCAGATTAAACCGCCAATTACTTCCAAATAGGTGTGACCAAACCTCTCTCTAAATTTCTTCAGGCCGACTTTTTCTTTTCCGGGCAGCTTGTCAATATATTTATTAAAAACTTGGGCTTGTTTGCCAAGCAGATTTCTAAATGATGTCGCGTCTCTTATCACCAAAAGCGTAAAAACCAAACAGGCGGCAAAGAGTGGCGAATCAAACCCCTGCCTTAATCCGATTAAGGTTGTAATTGAGGTAGAGAATGAAGTGTGCGAAGACGGCATGCCGCCGTAGCTGATTAAAAAGTTTTTAAAATCAAAATTTCCTTTGATACCGTCGGTGGCCAGTTTAATTGCCTGGCTGGAAATTAATACCAATAATGGTATAATAATGTAGGATAAATCCATAATTTTAAAATTTTATTTTATGAATTATTTTTTTTCTTTTTTGGCGGGTATTATTCAGGGCTTAACTGAGTTTTTGCCGGTTTCAAGTTCTGGGCATCTTGTAATTTTGCATGAAATTTTCGGTTTTAATTTTGCCGACGATATTGCCTTTGATGTTATTTTACACCTAGGCACCATGGTGGCCTTAATCGCTTTTTTCTTTTTTGATCTTTTAAAATACCTTAAAGCCTGGTTGCAAAGCTTGATCGCGCCGGACTTGAAGAATAACGATACTCAACGGTTGGCGTGGCTGGTTTTTTTGGCCGCAATCCCGGCTGGGTTAGTCGGTCTGTTGGCCGAAAAAGAGATTGAAAATTTTTTTAGAAGTCCGGTGGTTGTTGGAATCATGCTAATTTTGGTTGGTGTGGTATTATTTTTTGCCGATAAGTTTGCCTCGCTCTTAAAACCCTTAAATAAATTGAATGTCAAAGATTCTTTGGTTATCGGCTTGGCGCAAATTCTTTCATTAATCCCGGGAGTTTCACGTTCCGGCATAACCATTATAGCAGGTTTAAGTCAGAAACTGAACCGTAAAGACGCGGCTTATTTTTCTTTTTTGGTTTCCACGCCGTTAATTTTGGGAGCCGGCCTCAAAAAATTTATTGATTTGATTCAAATGGATCTAGCCTATGCCGATGTTTATTCTTTGTTGATTGGTTTTTTTGTCTCAGCCATCACCGGTTATTTATGTATTAAATATTTTTTAAAATTTTTAGAGAGAAATTCTTTAAAAATATTTGCCTATTACCGTATTGTTTTGGGCATTGTTCTTCTTTCGTATTTATTCCTTCTGAAGTAGTATTTTTGCATATTTTTTATTCAAATTAGTCTTGCTTAAAAAAGGTTTATTTGGTAAGATTTTTTATATCTTAAATATTCTAAATATATGATTTCAATTATATTGGCCGGTGGTGAAGGGACGCGCTTGAGGCCTCTGACATATCAAATGCCCAAGGCTTTAATCCCTGTTCAGGGAAAGACTTTGACCGAGCACACAATGGATATTTTTAAAAATATCGGGGTTAATGATTTTTACTTATCAATTAGTTATTTGGCCGATCAGATGAGAGAGTATTTTGGCAGCGGGGAAAATTTTCAGTCAAAGATTGAATATTTACACGAAAAAGATAGATTGGGAACGGCCGGTCCGTTATTACTGCTTAAGCAGTCCGGCAAAATTTTACAAGAAGATTTTTTTATGTGCAATGGCGATAATCTTTTTGCTTGTGACTTTAAAGCCATGCTGGAAGAGCACAAGAAGAATAAGGCCGTGGCCACCATTGCCCTGGTTGAAGTTGAGGATCCGACGCCAGTTGGTATCGCTCGTCTTGATAAAGACAAGATAATTGAATTTGTTGAAAAGCCAACCAGAGAATCGGCGCCTTCAAAATACGCCAATTCGGGTTACTATATTATTTCACCGGAAATTTTTGACTATTTGCCCAAAAAAGATTTTGTCATGATGGAAAAGGACATTTTCCCGGCCGTGGCTGATTCGGGGAAACTCTTTGGCTATAAATCAAACGCCCAGTGGTTTGATACGGGCACGCCGGAAAGATATGAAAGAGTTAAAAAAGAGTGGGCCGGACCGTTTAAATATTAAAGTCATTAAATATAAATGAAGTTAAAATTGATAAAAATTTTTACTATAAGTTTGATATTCGCCGCTGTAATCTACAGCGCTTATTTCGTTTACACCATAAACGCTCCTTTGAGCAGCCAGTCTGCAGAAAGAGCCTTTAGCGTTGAACCGAAGTGGGGCAGTGTTATTGTCAGCAAAGAATTAAAAAAGCAAGGCTTTATTCGTGATTGGGTTGTCTTTGAGCTTTATATTTGGCAGCAGGGGAAAGCAAGTTCTTTGCAGCCGGGTCAATACGTTTTAGATTCAAATCTTAGCATAAAAGAGATTGTAAAAATTTTGACCCAAAAGATAAAAAATGAAAATTTTGAAGAAGTAACCCTTACTTTTATTGAGGGGTGGAATAATAGAGATTATGCCAAGTATTTGGCTGAGCAGGGCTTTGGTTCTGAGTCTGATTTTTTTGAAATTGTGCAAAAAAAGCAGTCTTGGTGGGATGATTATGATTTTCTATCCAGTCGGCCTAAAAATCTTGATTTAGAAGGATATTTGTTTCCCGATACTTACCGTGTTTATAAAACCGCATCAATTCAGGATATTGTCAAAAAAATACTTGATAATTTTGGGAAAAAAATAACCCCTGAGCTTTTGGCTGAAATAAAAAGCCAGGGCAAAACTGTTCATGAGATTTTAACCCTAGCCTCTATTATTGAAAAAGAAGTGCCGGGTGATGCTGACAGAAAGATGGTGGCTGATATTTTTTACAAAAGATTAAAAAATAATATCGGCCTGCAATCAGACGCGACAGTGAACTATATCACCGACAAGGGGACAACAAGACCAAGCCTTAACGACACTCGTTTGGACAATCCTTATAATACCTATAAGTATCGTGGTTTGCCGCCCGGGCCGATATCAAATCCAAGCCTTTCGGCAATAATGGCTGCAATTTATCCAAAATCAAACGAATATTATTATTTCTTAACAACTCCGGAAGGAAAAGTAATTTATAGTAAAACTTACGAACAGCATCTGGCGGCCAAGGCCAAATATTATTAATAGTAATTAAATTTTATTTTATGAAAACAATTGTAATGTCTTTGGGCGGTTCTTTGATTGCCCCGGAAGAGCTTGATATTAATTTTTTGAAAAAATTCAAAAAAGTAATTTTAAATTATACTAAAAAAAACAATCGTGTTATTTTGATATGCGGCGGCGGCCGAACTTGCAGAAAGTATCATCAAGCCGCCCGAGAGGTTAATCCAAAAATTACTCATCGGGATTTGGATTGGATTGGCATTGCCACGACAAAGCTTAATGCCGAGCTGGTGAGCGGAATTTTTGGTCAGGCGGCTTTGGAGGGAGTAATTGATAACCCGAGCAAGGCGATTAAAACAAGCAAAAAAATTATCGTCGGTGCCGGCTATTTGCCCGGATCTTCTTCGGACAAAGACGCGGTTTTAATCGCTAAGGCTTACAAGGCTAAAACCGTTATTAATCTTTCCAATATTGCTTTTGTTTACGACAAGGACCCCAAAAAGTTTAAAGATGCCGTTGCTCAAAAGAATATGAGGTGGCCTGATTTTCTGAAATTAGTCGGCCGTAAATGGGTTCCCGGCGCTCACGTTCCGTTTGATCCCATTGCCAGCCATTTAGCCAGCAATTCGGGCATTGACTTGGTAGTTATGAAAGGCAGCGATATCGCAAATTTAGAGAGATTTTTAGCCGGCAAGGATTTTAAAGGAACGGTTGTTTCTTGACATTATTGATATTTTAAGATAAAATTTATTTATAAAATTTAAACCTCAGACCATTGGGGCGATTATCGCTTAAATAGGCCAAAAAGCCGCCCGATGTAGGTAAAAAGCAAATCGTTTTGCTTAAAGTCTGTGGTTTTTGCCACATTTTTTTATTATAAAATATTAAGAATTAAGTAATATATGGCTAAAACAAGATTACAAAAAGAAAAAGAGTTAAATGAGTTTACTCAAAAACTCAAGGACGCCAAATCCGTTGTTTTTGTCAATTTCGACAATTTGAAAGTTAAGGAGATTGAAGAATTCAGAAAGAAATGTCGAGCGGAAAACGTCGGTTATTCGGTTGCCAAAAAAACACTTATGAAATTGGCTTTTAAAGAGGCCGGTTTTGAAGATGCAGATCCCAAGAGTTTTGAAAACAGTATTGGTACTCTTTTGGGTTTAAGCGATGAGGTCGCTCCGGCCAGAATTGTGGCCGATTTTTCTAAACAATATCCGGCCATGGTTGCCGTTGGCGGTATTTTGGAAAAGAGGTTCGTAGGCAAAGAAAAAGTAATTGAACTTTCCAAATTGCCTTCCAAGCAGCAGCTTTTGGGCCAGCTCCTTGGTCAAATCAATGCGCCGGTCTCCGGATTTGTCAATGTCTTGGCGGGAAATTTGCGCAATTTAGTTTACGTGCTTAATGCCGTTAAAGATTCTAAAAATTAATTAATAAAATAATCTAAGAATAAAATTATGTCAGACGAAAAAAAAGAAGTGATCATCCCTGAAAAATTCAAATCAATTGTTCAGGAGATCGAAAAAATGTCCGTTTTGGACTTGGCGGAATTAGTCAAAGTTTTGGAAGAAAAATTTGGCGTTTCCGCTGCCGCCCCGATGGCCGTGGCCGCTATGCCCGGTGCTGCCGCTGGTGCTGCCGCTGAAGAAAAAACAGAATTTGACATTGAATTGACCGATGCCGGTGCCAATAAAATCAATGTCATCAAGGCCGTTAGAGCCGTAACTGAATTGGGCTTAAAAGAAGCCAAAGATTTAGTTGATGGCGCTCCTAAGGTTATCAAAGAAGGCGTTAAGAAAGAAGACGCTGAAAAGATCAAAAAGAGCTTAGAAGAAGCTGGCGCCAAGGTTACCTTGAAATAAATTCCAATAAAAAAACATCCCCGCCAGACGGGGATGTTTTTTTATTTATTTAATGTGTTCGGTTGGTATCCCCAGAACCGTGGTTTTATTCAAGACAAATATTTTTTTATCCGCTTCATCAATGCTGATATCTTTTAAATCGTCAAAGGCGGGGGAGGTGTATTGAATAACCAGGTTACCGGTTTCTTTGTTAATTACTACGATGCGTTTGTTGTTTGGATCAAGAACATACAGATACTTTGAAACGTCAGTTGTTTTGATTTTCGTTGGCATATTTAGTTGCGGCTCAACGCTGTTGACTTCAAAAGTATCAGGTTTACCATTTGAAAGCTTAACAATTTCCCCGTTATTTTTTAGGATATAAACCGAGCCGTCTATGGCAATGGCTGAGGCGTCTTTTAAATCAAGACCAACGGCTTTAATCCAGTCGGTTTTGCCCTCAAAACCGTTTGCATTTTTTGTCAGTCGATAAACTTGATTATTGGCATTATCCAATACATATAAATAATTTTTAAACGCACCAACGTCTGCAATGCCGCCATTTTGGGGTATGTCAAAATTTGCCGATGAAATGCTGTCGTTATCCGTTCTTAGGCGGAACAATTTTTTTTCTTCATTGATTAATACAATCTCATTTTCGCTTGTCAATCCAAACTTAATGTTGCCAAGGTTTTGATTGTCCATGGCAATGGCATTCATTACCCACGTATCCAAATTAACTTTAAAAATATTTTTATTGTTTAAATTTTGGGTAAAAATGAGACGTTTATAGAGAGCGGCAAAATTTGCCAGCTGAACTTGGTTGTCTAAATTGGCAAAATTAGCCAGTTGAACCGGTTCGGCAATTTCAACCATATGCCTTAGATTTTTGAGCTGTTCTTCGATTTCGGAATTAAGATTATCCAAATACTTTTTTTGCGAAGAAGTGGTCGGTTTAATATTTGCCGCCGTAGTCTTTGCTTCTAAAAGAAGTTTTCGCGCCAGATTTTCGTCGCGATAAATCAAGCTTGATTCTGCATTGTTTTTCTTGCTTTCCACTTCCAAGATTATCTGGTTAAATTCATCCGTTGCTTTTAATATTTTATTGTTTCTTAATAAAAATCCAAGGGAAAAAATAAAAGAAACCGCTAAAATCAAGCTAACTAAAAAGAGAACCTGACTTGATTTGGGCATTGCTTTATAGCGCTCAATCAGAGCGCCAACTTTGGTTTTTTTAATCGCTGAACCAATTTTAACAAAAGGGTAAAATATTTTATATTTTAAAAAGCCAAAAGCAATATTAAATATGGCCCTAAACGGCACGAGAAAGGCAAGTGTTTTTGATGTAAATTTATTAAATAACGATAGATTGTGATTATCCAAAATTTTTTCTTTAATCTGAGAATTTTGATTTTTAATTAATTCGGCAGTTGATTGGCTGACGCTGGAAAATAAACCGCCTCCCAAATCTTTAAGATTAATAAATATTTTTTTAATTTCAGGTAGAAGTGTCGGCGTTAAAAATTTTTCAGTTTCTTTTTCGGTTCTGATTAATCCGGCCATTGACTCTTTAAAAGGGGAGCTGGCCGTAAAGCTTAACTCGGTTTTTTGAGGTTTTACTTCCTTAATATCATCAATTTTTTCTTTTTCAATTTCAAAAGTCATTGCCCCAAAATTTTCTTTGCTGTTAATCTTTTCAATCAACGTTTTTAGTTGGATTGTTGTCTGAGCAAGGGTATCTGAACAAATTATGTTTATTAATTTGTCCTGCGAGAAATAATCAAGAAGATTGTTGGTACTGATAAAGATTACATCGTGTGGCCTGATCCTACCGGAAATAACCTGCGAAAAAAGTTTAATTGGATCAGGAACGGAAAAACTTGATTTTGTGGTTTCAATAATGTTAATCAGTCGATAATTTTTATTCGGCAGGCGATAAAGCAGCAAACAATTAATTTTTCCCACTTGAGCCAAAAATAGATCTTGGCCGTGAACCAAACCGATTATAATATTAATTTTATCAAGATCTAAAACAACCTGTTCGGCCTCAAGAAAAGAGGCGATGGCGATGTTGGTCTTTTTTAGAGACTTTTCAAATTTATCTGTCAGATTAATCCCGTCGTTAATTTCCTCGCTGTCATAATAAGAGTTTTTAATTTCATCAATAATTACATCAATAAGGTTGGAAATTTTAGGCAAGTTTGATTCAATTTCAATTAAGCCAAAAATTTTCCCAAACTTAATTTGAACCGGTGTGGCCGGCTTTGTAACAAAGCTTCTGACGAAGGTCTTTTGCTTGCTGTTTGTTTTTACAATCAGCTGGTTAATTTTAACCAAAAAATGCTCCATTAACAAAAAAATTTGTCTTGATTTATTGTTTATATTATACTATAATTATATATATACGTAAACCCTGGCGATTTATGTTTTCAGGGTTAATGATAACATTATTAATAACTGTTATTTTTTTATCATTTTATGCTTGAACAAATAATTGGTTCAAAAACCAGAGTCAAATTATTAAGGTTATTTTTAAATAACCCGGGCCAGCAATTTTATTTGCGAGAATTGGCCAGACGGCTAAAAACCCAGCTCAATTCGGTTCGTCGAGAGATGGAAAATCTTGAGAAAATCGGGATTGTAACTTCTTTGATGCCTCAAGATGATCAGGTAAAGGAAAAGGGCGGGATGAAGAAATTTTTTGTGACTAATACTGATTATATTCTTTTTCCGGAATTGAAGGCCTTGTTTTTAAAGTCTCAGCTTTTGTTGGAGAAAAATTTTGTTAGCAAAATAAAAGGTTTGAACAAGGTTCAGCTTTTTATTCTAACCGGCATATTTATTGGACAGAAAAATATGCCAACGGATATGCTTTTGGTGGGCAATATAAGCCGAGAAAAGCTGGCGCAAGTCATTAAAGCTTTTGAACGTGATTTTGGCCAAAATATTAATTTTACGGTTTTAACACCCCAGGAGTTTAAGTATCGCAAAGAAATAACCGATAAATTTTTGTATGATATTTTGGAAGGCGAAAAGATGGTAATTGTTGATGAGATCAGCGCGACTTAATTTATTATGGGTCAAAAGTTATTTTTTAAAAATTCAAAAAATCAAAAAATTGCTGCCATAATCGATAAACCAAAGGGCAGTGGTCCTTTTCCGGCGGTAATTCTCTGCCACGGCTTTAAGGGTTATAAAGAACAAATGCATTTACTCAGCCTGGCTCGAGTTTTGGCTAAGAATGGAATCATTGCTTTCCGGTTTGATTTTGGTAATGGTGTAGGTAAAAGCTACGGCAAAATGGAAGATATTAACTTTAAACAATATCTTGATGATTTGAAAGCGGCTGTTGATTATGTATGCAAACTGAAAATTGTTGATAAAAAAAGAATAGGTTTGGCCGGACATAGTCTTGGTGGGCAGTTGGTTATGCATTATGCGCCCAATGACAAAAGAATTAAGGTGTTGGCTGATTTGGCTGGAGTGATAAACAGGAAGGCTGATTTTTCGCGCATCTGGCGTTATCAACAGGCCAAAAAACTTGGGTACTATTTAGTGCGCAGTAGGAGTAAGCGTAGATCATTTAAGATAAGAGTTAAGTATTTGGAAGATTTGATGAAACATGATACGCCAAGTCAAATCAAAAAAATAAAAATCCCCACGCTTATAGTTCATGGTAAAATTGACGAGAGTGTGCCAATTAAACATTCCCGATTTGCTTATAAATTACTTTCTGGTCCCAAAAAGTTAGCGTTGATTCCGGGCGTTGTTCACACTTGGCGTAAGCCAAGGGATTACAAAATAATTAATCCATTGGTCGTTGATTGGTTTAAAAAATATCTATGATTCTATTCATAAACACCGCGGATGGCACCGAGATAAATTTAGCCATCGTTTCTGGCAATAAAATCTTGGTGAAAAAAAGGGTTGCGGCTAAATATCGACAATCAGAGTTGCTTCTGGCAGAGATAAAAAAGATTATTTTATCTCTAAAAAAGAAGCCAAATAACTTAAAAGCGATTGTTGTGGTTTCTGGCCCCGGACCTTTTTCGGCATTGAGAATTGGGATCGCAACCGCGAATGCTTTGACTTATTCGCTTGACTTACCGATTGTTGGACTCAAGCAAGCAGAGATTAGCAAAACCAAGGATCTGGGCGTCTTAATTTCTAATAGCGCAAAAAAAGCGAAGCGAAATTATATTGTAAGGCCGTTCTATGGCGCCAAGCCCAATATTACCCTTAAAAAGAAAGAACTTTAGTATGGACGGACTTAATAAAAAAATTTTAATAGTTGAGGATGATCCTGATTTATTGGAGTTGGTTTGTCTTAAGTTGCAGCAAGAGGGGTTTGAAACACTTAAAGCAGAAACCGGTCAGATGGCTATGGATTTGCTCAAGGAAGTTTTACCTGATTTGGTTTTGCTTGATATTATGTTACCCGACATCGACGGCTTAACAGTTTTAAATGAGATTGCCACACACGAAGAGACAAAAAGTTTGCCCGTGATTATTTTAAGCAATATTGCCGATCAGGGTTCTTTTGATCAGGCCTCGGCAATAGGACAGTATGAATATTTGGTTAAATCAAAGACAGACCTTAATGAATTGGTTAAAAAAATAAAGATGACGCTTGGCATTTAGCCTTAAATTATCCACAAGCGAATAAAATATTTGACAAAATAGCGGAAAAATAGTGAAAAAATGGCGAAAACTGCCATTTTTTTTGATGTTTGACAGTGGTAAAAAAGTGGAGTAAAATGGTATGTAGGTGATCTTGAGTGGATGAAAGTGGGGATAAGGGTTAATCTCTGTGGAAAAGGTAGGCAAATATCAAAAACAAAAAGAAGAAATAAAAAACTAAAATCAAAAGAAAAAATAAGAAAATAATTAATATTTAGCCATGTTTATCGGCGAATACCAGCACAGCTTGGATGAGAAAGGCCGAATTGCCGTTCCGGCAAAATTTAGGCCAGATCTCAAAAAGGGAACAGTGGTCACCAGAGAGGTGGACGATTGTCTTTCTTTGTATCCAAAAGCGGAGTGGAAAAAATACGCCGATAAAATTTCATCTCTACCAACCTCAAAGGCAGACGCAAGGGCTTTTGCCAGGTTAAAGCTTGGCAGCGCAATGGATTTGGAGATTGACAGTCAAGGAAGAATGCTTATTCCCGAATATCTTAGGCGTGATGCCGGTTTAACAAAAAAAGTGGTGATTATAGGCTTGTATAATCGCCTTGAAATTTGGAGTGAAGAAAAATGGCAAGAATATAAAGATAAGACCGTTTCTAATAGCGGCAATATTGCCGAGGCGCTTGGTGAAATGGGAGTGTAGTTATGAAGGAGTTTCATCTATCCGTAATGCCCAAAGAGTCAATTGAGTATTTATTGCCCGCTCCGGGAAAGATATTCATTGATTGTACACTTGGCGGTGCCGGTCATACCGAAGAATTGTTGAAAATCACCAGCCCGAACGGAAAAGTAATCGGCATTGATTTGGATCAACTGGCTATTGATACGGCAAAAAAGGCCCTGAAGGAATACGGCGACAGAGCGCTGATTGTAAAAGACAATTTTGCCAACCTTAAAAATATTATAAAAAAATACAAGATACCAAAGGTTGATGGAATTTTGCTTGACTTGGGCTTGTCTTCGGGACAACTGCGAGACAAGAAAAGGGGATTTAGTTTTTTATCCGAAGGTAAATTGGATATGCGTTTTGGCGAACAAACCGATTTAACAGCTGAAAGGATATTGAATACGGCCAGAGAAAATGAATTGGTGGAAATTTTTCAGGAATTTGGCCAAGAGCGCTTATCCCGACCAATCGCCAAAGCGATTGTTGAGCAAAGAAGGGTAAAGGCAATAACTCATCCCGAACAACTTGTAGAAATTATTTCAGATATATATAAAAAATATTTTCGAGAAAAATCAAGAACGAATCCGGCGACCAAAATATTTCAAGCTTTAAGAATTGCAGTTAATGATGAACTAAAAAATTTGGAAAAAGTTTTACCGGCCGCTATTTCAATCCTTAAGCCGGGTGGCAGATTGGTAGTTATAAGTTATCATTCTCTGGAAGATAAGATAGTGAAAGATTTTTTAAGGCAAGAATCACGAGACTGCATCTGCCCACCTCAAATGCCCCTTTGCCAGTGTGGTCACAAAAAAACCGTCAAGCTTTTAACTTTAAAACCACTTGAACCGACCGAAAATGAAATTAGAGAAAACCCTCGCTCAAGAAGCGCCAAAATGCGAGTCGCTGAAAAAATAAATAAAAATTAAAATAAAAATATCATGAAACGCTACATTTCAACCAGTTCAAAAAAGAAGCTTAGGTTCAGCAATTTATCTAAGAAAAAGACGGCTAAATCTAATTTTACCGGTTTCTTAAATTTTAATTATTTAATCGCCGGTTTAATCGTTGTTTTCAGTCTGGCCTATTTGATTCAGGTTAATAATATCTCAACTCAAGGCTATAAGATAAAAGATTTGGAAAAAACCGTGGCTGAATTGAAAACTTCAAAGTCGGAATTGGAGCTGGCCGCTCTTGATTTGCAGTCAGTTGCCAAAATCCAGGAAAAAATGAATGAATTGGGCATGGTTTCACTAAATGGCGAAGAATTTATCAATGCCAAGCCGGTTGCCGTTAATAGGTAATTTAAAATTTTGAAATTTGGATAATGTATAATACTTTGTTATTATACATTATTGATTTTATCTGAGTTTTGAACATGAATTTAAGAAAAAATAAAAACAATAGTTTTTTTTCCGAAAAAAGAATTTTGGTTCTTGCGGCGGTAATGACGATAATGGGACTGTTTATTATCGGCCGATTGTTTTTTCTTCAAATTTTAAAACACGACCATTACACCCAATTGGCCTCAAAGCGCCAAGAGATATCCGAATCAGTCTCGGCAACAAGGGGCTCGATTTCAGTCAAGGAAAAAGACGGATATTATCCCTTGGTGGCAAATCGTGAATATTATTTATTGTTTGCCGAGCCTTATAAAATAAGTTCACCCGGTGAGGTTATTGATAAAATTACGCCAATTTTGGGCCTAGAGGAGGATGAATGGCAAGATATTCTGCCGCGCTTAAGTAAAAAATCAGACCCCTATGAGCCTTTGTGGCACAAGGTCACAAAGGAACAAAGCGAGAAGATAAAAGCGCTGGAAATTGATGGTTTGGGTTTTTCCTCGGAATCTTACCGGTTTTATACGGAAAAATCGTTGGGTGGGCATATTTTAGGTTTTAGCAAAGTAATTGATAATGAATTGAAAGGCCAGTATGGTATTGAGGGTTATTTTGACAAAGAATTGTCCGGTCGTCCCGGAATAATCAAGTCATTTAAAGACGCACTCGGTTCGCTTATAGCCATTGGGCCGCGATTGGTGGAAGAGCCGGAAAACGGTTCGGATATTGTTTTGACAATAAACAGAGAAATTCAATACAACGCCTGCAGAATGCTGAAGGGTTATTATGAGAAGTTTAAGGCTGAAAGTGGGACGGTGATAATTATGGAGCCGACCGGCGCAATAATTGCCATGTGCAATTTTCCGGATTTTGATCCTGAAAATTATAAAGACGTTGAAGATATAAATGTTTTTAATAATCCCGCAATTTTTACCGCCTACGAGCCAGGCTCAGTGTTTAAGGCTTTTACCATGGCTGCCGGTATAGACTCTGGAGCTGTAAAGCCGGAAGATAAATATGATGATAAAGGTGAAATTAAAATCAGCAGTTTCACAATTAGGAATTCTGATTTAAAGGCGCATGGTTCGGTTTCCATGACTGATATTCTAAAACTCTCATTGAACACGGGTGCAATTTATGTTGAGCAAAAGGTAGGAAAGGATAAGTTTAAAAAATATGTTGAAAATTTAGGTTTTGGCAAAGATACGGGCATTACTTTGGATAAAGAGATGCCTGGTGACATATCTTCGTTAAATAAGTCCGGAGAAATTTATGGCATGACCGCTTCCTTTGGGCAAGGCATTATGGCTACGCCAATTCAACTGGTGACCGCTTTTGCGGCTCTGGCAAACCAGGGTAAGCTGCCAAGGCCATATATTGTTTCCGAGATTAGAAAACCGGACGGGGAAATTCAGACCTTTGAGCCGCAAACGGTAAGACAAGTTATTTCACCGTCGACGGCTTCTACTCTTTCCGGAATGTTAACCTCAGTGGTTGAACAAGGTTATGGTAAAAAGGCGGGAGTGAGCGGATATTTTTTCGCGGGTAAAACCGGAACCGCCCAAATCGCTTCGCCCAGTGGCGGCTATGGCGCGCAAACAAATCATACGTTTATCGGATATGGGCCGGTATCTAAACCAAAATTTGTGATGTTAGTAAAGCTGGCCAAACCTCAAGGACCCAAATTTGCCGAAGATTCCATTACGCCGTTATTTCATGATTTGGCCGAATTTATGATAAATTATTATAAAATTTCACCTGATTACTAAAATATATTATGAAAGAAAGGTTATTAGTTACTTTACAGAAAATCCTGGCATTTTTAAGTAAAAAAATATTAAACAAATACAAACCGGAGGTAATTGCCATAACCGGCAGTGTTGGAAAGACTTCGACTAAAGAAGCGATTTATTCAGTTTTAGCCTCAACCTATAATGTCAGGACCAATTATAAAAATTATAATAACGAGCTTGGCATACCCTTAACAATTATCGGCTCGGCTGCCGGCGGGCGGTCGTTGTGGCGTTGGCTGGTTGTTTTTTTAAATGCCCTTCGTTTAATTGTCATTCGAGATAAAAAATATCCAAATATTTTGGTTTTGGAAATGGGTGCTGATCACCCCGGAGATATTAAATATCTTACTTCTTTAGTGCCAATCAATGTTGCGGTTGTCACCGCAGTGGCGCCAGTTCACTTGGAATTTTTTGAAACTATTGATATGGTGGCCAAGGAAAAAACAAATTTGGTAAGGGCTTTGTCTAAAAATGGTTATGCGGTTTTGAACCTTGATGATGCGTTGGTGGCGGCAATGGCAGAAAAAACAAATGCTAAAATTGTTACTTACGGCCTTGATACCGGTGCGGACGTGAAGGCAACTGAAATTGCCGTTAGTCACGAAATTGATTATAAAGATTATTCAACCATTCAAGGCATAAGCTTTAAACTGCAATATCAAGGAAGCACGGTGCCGGTTTTATTGCCAAGGGTTTTAGGCAAACATTTGGCTTATTCGGCTTTGGCGGCTATTGCTGTTGGTTTGATTTACGATTTAAATCTGCACGAAATAACCGAAGCGCTCAAAAAATATGAACCGCCCAAAGGGAGGATGCATATAATACCCGGGATAAAAAACACATTAATTATTGATGATACATATAATTCTTCACCCTTGGCGGTTAAAAAGGCGCTTGAACAAGTAGAAAGCATTAATCTTGCAGCCGGTCATAAAAAGTTCGCGGTTTTGGGTGATATGCTTGAATTGGGAAAAATTAGTACTTCGGCGCATCGTGAAATCGGCCGAGCCGTGTTTGACAATAAAATTGATTACTTATTTACGGTGGGTGAATTATCCCGGGATACGATTAGAGCGGCCATTTTAAAGGGAATGCCAAAAGACAGGTGTTTTAGTTTTTCTGATTCGGCTTCAGCCGGACGTTTTCTCCAAGATAAGCTTAGTGAAGGGGATTTGGTTCTGGTAAAAGGATCGCAAGGGATGAGAATGGAAAAAATTGTTAAGGAAATAATGGCTGAGCCTAATAGAGCAAAAGATTTGCTAGTCAGGCAAGAGAAAGAATGGAATTAATTTAAGATCAATAAATAACGGGAAGATTTCCCGTTATTTTTTTATTTTTTCCTTGAGTTTTGGTTATTTTTTTGATAGAATGTTTATGATTATGACCAATTTATCTCGTGATCTCTAAATAGTTATCCACAATCAAGTGTGATAAGAAATAATAAAAGTTTAAATTTAAAGTCTGTCAAGAAATTTTTTCTAAAAATTAAAAAAAGCAAATAAAAAATTAATTATATAAATATTTATGTCAAAAAAAGTATTAATTGTTTACGCTTCCGGCGGTATGGGCCACGTTATGGCAGCTAAAGCCGTGCAGCAGGCATTTGCCAGAAAATACCCGGAAATTGAAGTTAAAAATGTTAATGTGATTGATTTTTCAAGTCGCATATACCGGCTTTTTTTTGTGGATGGTTACAATTATGTCTCAGCTAAAATGCCGGGAGTTTGGGCTTGGCTTTATCGGACTTTTAACAAGAAGTCGCGCCAAGGTTTGCCAAGTTTATTGTCTTATTGGGCGATTAAGGGTCGGTTTATTCCCTTTATAAAAGATTTTAATCCAGATTTTATAATCTCGGCCCATCCATTGCCGATGATTATTATTTCACGCTCTAAGGACAAGAAAATAATTGATGTTTTGTCTTCCATGATTTGTACTGATTTTGGTTGCCATAGTTTTTGGGTTGATCCGGAAGTGAACTATTATTTTGGCGCGACTGACGGGGTTAAAAAATGTCTTCAAGATTTTGGTGTTGCGCCGGATAAAGTGGCCGTTACCGGTATTCCGATTGAAGAAAAGTTTGCCAGCCAACTTGAGCGCACTGAAATTTGTAAAAAATTGGGCATTAGAGAGGGCTTATTTACGATTTTAATTGTGGGCGGCCAATTTGATTTTGCCACACTTAAAAACGTGATTTCAGGCGTATTGGAAAAAAATGATGGTAATGTTCAATTTTTGGTTGTAGCCGGCAGGGATAATAGTTTAAAGGAATCAATTGAAAAATCAGATTTAAATAAACGCTATAGCAATGTTAAGGCGTTTGGTTTTGTTGATAATATGGAAGAATTGATGACGGTCTCTGACATCATTTTTTCGAAAGCCGGCGGCTTAACTGTTTCTGAGTGTATGGCCAAGGGTTTGCCTATGGTAATAAACAAGGTCATCCCGGGCCAAGAGGAAGACAATGTTAATTATTTAGTTGAGAATAATGCGGCAATTAAAGTTGATGGTACGGTCGGAATTATAAAGGCTTTGAACGATTTGGCTTCAAACCCGCAAAAGCTTTCTTTAATGAAACAGGCTTGCCAAAAAATCGGTAAACCGTCGTCGGCCGAAAGTCTGGCGGATTTTGTGGTGGATAAAATTAAATAGGGCTAAATGAAAAAAAATTTCTGGAATAAATTAGATAAGCCAATTCTGGCCTTGGCGCCCATGGCCGGCTATTCGGATTCGCCGTTTCGTCAGCTGTGTAAGTCGTTTGGAGCGGATGTTTTATATACCGAAATGGTTTCGGCTGATGCCCTGCATTATGGTTCAAAAAAAACTTTGGCCATGTTGCCGTTTTCAAAGTCAGAAAAACCGGTTGTCTGTCAACTTTTTGGCAAAAGGATTGAGGTATTTGCCAAGGCTAGCCAAATTGTAGAAAAGGCGGGATATTCCGGCATTGATTTAAATTTTGGTTGTCCGGCCAAAAAAGTGGTGGCTCACGGCGGCGGTGTTACTTTGATGCGTGATTTGGGCCATTGCCGTAAATTGATAATTGAAGTCTTGCAAAACACCAAGTTGCCGGTTTCAGTTAAAATCAGAGCGGGGATAGACAATGTAACAGCCGTTGATTTTATAGAGACAATAAAAGATTTGCCGGTCTCGGCCGTTATGGTTCATGGTCGTTATTTTAAAAACCCTTTTGGCGGTGAGATAGATTATAAGATGATAAAAAAGGTGAAACAAAAATTTAATGGTATTGTTTTGGGCAATGGTGGAATTTTTACGCCTGAAGATGCGGTAAGAATGCTCAAAGAAACCGGCGTTGATGGCATTGGTTTGGCACGCGGTTTATATGGTCGTCCTTGGCTTTTTAAACAAATTAGGGATTTAATCGAGACGGGTAAGTATGACGATTTGAATCAAAAAGAATTAAAAAAAGTGGCAATAAAACATGCCACATTGGCCGAAAAGACTAACGGCGAATGGGGAGTTGTTGAGACCAGGAAACACTTAGCCTGGTATGTTAAGGGTTTTGAAGGGGCCGCCGAATTGCGCAAAGAATTGGTTCAGGTTAAAAAAGCCGCCGAGGTTAAAAAGATATTAAGTAAAATCAAATAATTATGTTTGGCTACAAAAAACCATTTATTATGTACAGCCCCGATTCTGGCGCGGGCGCTGGAAATGTTGATAATCCCGAAGATAAAGAAAGTGGCGCGGCGGTTTCTGGTTTGGATATGAAGCCGACGATTGATTTTTATCAAGAAAATAAGAATGAAATTTTAGGAAGGCTGCCGGAAACAAAAGACGATCAGGATATTGGATATGCCATTGAGCAAAAAGAATTAATTGAGTTAAGTGAGTCTGAAATCGCGGCTTTGGTTAATCTTTTTCCCGAATCAGCGCGTGAACGTTCGGCGCTTGATTTGATTAAGGGTGTGCCAAAGGCTTGGTTTAAAAAAGGCGAAGCCGCTCCTACGCCCACCAATAACATTGATCAAGCCATTTCGCCTACGGCAATTATTCCTTCTTTTCATAGTCCGAGCCGTTGGCCAAAGACAGAAATTCATTTATACGAAATTGATTCTCGAGCGGCTGACCCAGAAGCAAGAAAGATAATTTTGAGCGAAGGTTTAATCCATGAATTTGCCCATTCTATCATCACGCCCGAAATTTATTTAAATAATCGAAAACTGGAGTTAAGTTCCGGGGAGGTGGTTGAGGCTTTTACTTTCATTATGGATAAGTTTGCAAATGCCGTTGAAGGTCATCATCCTTCAATGTCGCACTATTCTTCGGCCTATATGGATTCAGAAGGGAAATTCCAGGGTGATTTACGAGTCAGCGTTAACGAAGAATTGGCCGAATCAATTGCCGCTTATTTGTTAAATTTCGTTTACTGCAATGATAAGGCTAGGCGTTTTGAGCCGTTTAAGGATAGACCGGAGGTTAAAGCAATCGTTAAAGAGTATCTTGAAGCAAAATTAGTGTAAATAAAATTTAAAAGAGCCCCGGAATCGGGGCTTTTTTAAATTGTTTTATCCAAATTATTCTCGTAAAAATTTTTTTAGTAAGTTGAGGCAAAACCTTGTTGTTAAAGTTTGGTTTTTATATTATAATATATCCATATGGTTTCAAATTTAGCAAACAAGCCAAACAATTTAGCTGAGAATGAAAACGAATCCCTTCGTGATCCATTTTCCAGTGAAACTCAGAGTGCGCCAACTCAAGAAGTGACGGAAACAATTTCAGAAAAAGAAAAGCTTAAAATGCGTCAGGAGATACTAGACGAGATTTCGGAGTCTGAAAAACCAGTGAAAAAAGCTGCTTTGCCGCAATTGCCACCCGAGCCGGTTCAACCAATTACCGAAAAGAGCGAGAGATTGTTAATAATTGAAGATATTCTTTCAGAAGACTTGCAGGATGTTTATTTTAAAATGGATGAGACGTCAAGGAAAAAATTTAAAGATGAGGGCGAAAAAATTTCAGTTAAAATAGAGAAACTACTTCTGGAAACAAAAGACCAGACGCACCGAATTTTCAAGTTAATTTTTAATTGGCTAAGACTAATTCCGGGCGTAAAAAAATATTTTTTAAATCAGGAAGCAAAACTCAAAGCCGATAAAATAATGAGAATTAAAAAATGAACGATTTCATTAATTTTATTTCTTCGCTGGCGGGTTTAATTGATTTAAACCAGCTTCTTTCCGACCCTGACTTTATTCCGGCGGTTCTGATAACATTACTGGCGGTTTTTTTGATTGTTTTGTTTTTTTTGCTCAGGGCGATTTTTCAGGCAAAAACGTTCATTAATACTTCATTCAAGCAAGTAATTTTTTTAATTACCGTTCCAAAAGAATCTTCGGATTTATCAGAAAATAAAGAGAGTATTGAAGAAATTAGAAACCAGATATCTATTGCCGAAAGCTGGTTTTCGACTTTGGGCGGTCTTAAGGCTCAGCGCGGTTTTTGGAGTTGGTTTGCCGGTCGAACCGATCATTTTTCTTTAGAAATTGTATTTAAAGATGGACTGATTTATTTCTACATTGCGGTGCCAAATATTTTGCATGATTATATGGAGCAGCAGATATTGGCGCAATTTCCCGAAGCAAATATCACTGAGGTTCAAGATTATAATATATTTTTACCGACCGGCGAAATTGCAGCTGCCTACTTAAAGTTTACTCGCGAATATCTTTTTCCGCTTAAAACTTATAAATCTTTAGAGTCAGACCCTTTGAATGCGGTTGTTAACTCTTTAAGCAAGATTGAAAAGCACGACGGCGCCGCTATTCAGATCATTGCCCGCTCAGCCCACAAAAAATGGCACAGAATGGGCGCGAGAGTTGCCAGGGAAATGCAAAAAGGTAAAAACTTAACAGAAGCGCTGAACGCTTCCGGTGCTTTCAATTTTTATAAGATTATGAAGTTTTTTGAGGTTAAATCACCTCAACAAAAAGAAAAAGAAAAGGGCCAACCGATCAGGCAAATGACGCCGATGGAACAAGAATTGGTTAAAGGTGTTGAGTCAAAAACTTCCAAGGCCGGGCTGGATTGCAACATTAGAATTGTGACGTCTGCTTTGACCAAGGAAATGGCAAATGCCAATTTGGAAGCCATTGCAAATTCTTTTTCGCAATACAATTACTATCAATACGGCAACAGTTTGAAAATGTATAAAGATTCCTCTTCGGCAATGGTTAACGACTTCATACATCGTCGCTACAGGGAAAAATTAAAATTAATTTTGAATACGGAAGAGTTATCGTCAATTTATCATTTTCCAACGCCTTATATTGATACGCCCAATATTTATTGGCTTTTAGCCAGAAAAATGGCACCCCCGCCGAATTTGAGCCAGGAAGGCTTGCTTTTGGGTGAAAATGTTTATCGAGGCGCGACCACCAAGATTTTTCTTAAGCCTGGTGATCGCCAGAGGCATTTGTACATGATTGGTATGACCGGTACCGGTAAATCAACGCTGATGGCCAATTTGGCAATTCAAGACATTCAGGCCGGTCATGGCGTTTGCGTTATTGATCCTCACGGCAGTTTAGTTGAAGATATTTTGCCTTGTATTCCCAAAAATAGAATTGAAGATGTTATTTATTTCAATCCGTCTGATACCGAAAGGCCGATTGGTTTAAATATGCTTGAAGCAAAGACTCCGCAACAGCAAGATTTTGCCATTCAAGAAATGATTTCCATTTTCTATAAACTTGTTACTGATCCGTCAATGATTGGCCCGATGTTTGAGCATAATATGAGAAATGCGATGATGACTTTAATGGCCGATACCGACCATCCAGGCACAATCGCTGAAATTCCTAGAATATTTACCGATAAAGATTTTCAAAAATATAAGCTTTCAAAAGTAACTGATCCGATGGTTCGCTCTTTTTGGGAGCAGGAAATGGCAAAAACTTCTGATTTTCATAAATCGGAAATGCTTGGTTATTTAATTTCCAAAGTCGGCAGATTTGTTGAAAATTCAATGATCAGAAATATTATCGGTCAGCCGAAGTCTGGTTTTAATTTCAGGGAGGTGATGGATAATCAAAAAATTCTTTTGGTTAATTTGGCTAAAGGAACCACGGGTGAAGTAAATAGTAATTTATTGGGTTTAATTTTAGTGGCTAAATTGCAAATGGCAGCCCTTACTCGAACCGATATGGCAGAAGCTGATAGAAAAGATTTTTTCTTATATATAGACGAGTTTCAAAATTTTATTACCGACAGTGTGGCGACAATTTTGGCTGAAGCCAGAAAATATCGCTTGGATTTGATTTTGGCACATCAATACATTGGTCAATTAACGGAAGGGTCTGGTCCGGAAGGGAAGAGTTTGGGCAGTAAAATTAAAGATGCAATTTTTGGCAACGTTGGTTCAATTATTTCTTACAGAATTGGGGCGGATGACGCGGAGTTTTTGGCCAAACAAATGGAACCAACGGTTTCGGAATATGATTTGATGAATATTGAAAGATATAATGCGTATGTCAGATTATTGGTTGACAATCAGCCGGTCAAACCGTTTAATTTTAAGGCTTATCCGCCAATTAAAGGTGATGCAAGAACCGTTGAAGATATTAAGGAATTTTCTCGTTGGAAGTATGGTGTTGATCGTCGTAAAGTTGAGGCGATTATCTTAGAGCAGGCGCGTCTCGGTTTGGATAAGAATGAAGTCACCCCGCCGCCAATCCCCAGGTCAATGTAGTTATTTTATGGGTAATTCTTTTTTTAGAAAATTAATGCCCGGTTTCAGGGAGCGCAAAGAGCCAGATGAGCTACCGCCATTTGTCGGTTTTGGCGATGAAGAAATTAACCGGGCCGAACCAGTTGAAGCCATGCCGGGGGTGGAAGTTGAGCCGCAAACACCCGAACAGGTTAAGCTTGAAGTTTTTCAGGCAGAAAGCATTGATGATTTATTACGGCTGATGGCTCAAGATTCAATTCGTCGTTTGCCAAGCTATGCTCAGGCCGCTGATCTAATTGAAAAAATAAATAATTATTACCGCGTTAATTCAACCTCGGTTATTGTCGGAGAAATGGTAAGTGAAAAGATGGAAGAAAAAAATGAAGCCGCCAGGGGATTTGCCGAGCTATATCAGTCTTTAGGTGATCCTTATGGCTTTGGCATAAAAGAAAAGGTTAAAGAGCTGCTTAAAGTTGAAATGAAAAAAGATTTTGAAAGCGATAGCTTTGCTTATGCTAAAAAGGCGATCGAGCAGGTTGCCAGTGTTAGTCAATTAAAGCGCGTAGTTGGTTATTTTAACAAATTAAAGGCTAAAGATTTAAATGGACAAAAAGACGCTTATTTTACCGGCGAAGAGATAAATCGGGGGATAGATAATGCCCTTGATTATTTAAATCGACTTATACAGTTTCAGGGTTTGGCCAATAAGGGTGAAGATGTTATTAAGAATGAGGTTTCTAACGCTTTAATGACCATTCCAAGTGATAATTTCGGCATTAAAGATAAGTGTGAAACGCTTTTTATGGATTTTGTAATGAGTAAGAGAAATGATGACAATATGGGTCAAGGTTTCATGGGGCGATTAGCCCGAAGATTTTTAAGTTCAAGAAAGGGATAATAATGGGTATATTTGAGTCGATTATTCTGTGGTTGTTTATCTTGTTAATTGGTAGTTATGCACTTGGTGGTTGGTTGGCAGCACCTTGGGTTCCCTTGTGGAAAAAAGATGTTTATAGAATGCTTGATTTAGCTAAAATTAGAGAAGGGGATTTGGTTTGCGATTTGGGCGCAGGAGATGGCCGGCTATTAATCGTAGCAGCTCAAAATTATGGAGCCAAAGGGTTGGGTTTCGAGATCTCAATCTTGCCATATTTAATCGGATGTTTTAAAATATATATTAAGGGCTTAAACCGCCGAATTAATTTTAAATTTTCCAATTTTTTCTCTCAGGATATTTCTCAAGCCGATGTTATCTGTTTATTTCTAACTCCGGCGGGAATGGATAAGTTAAAACCAAAATTAGAAAAAGAAACAAAAAAAGGCGTACGAATATTATCTTTTGCCTTCGGGGTAAAAGGATGGGAGCCGACTTATATTGACGATTCCGTCCCCAAACGCGCTAAGATATATTTGTATCAAAGATAAAATAAAAAATTATAAAATAAAATGTTTAAAAAGAAAGATAAAAATGACCTTTCTGATATCTTCAGTGACGAAACTCTGGATAATAACCAGCAGTTTGATTTGGTTCGTGAAATTTTAGAAAATACACAAAGCAATATAAAAAAGGCCCTGGAGCTTTTAAAGGAAAAGGATGTTGATCCGGGTGTTTTGCTTGAAAGCTTGCGCCAGGTGAAGGCGGCCACGACCGGGGCAAACTTAAAAATTGAAGAAAACGGTTCCGAAAGAATAATTGAAGGGGTTTTCAATGGTGAGAAAATGGTTTCCGGTGAGGGCGTTGAATACAATATTCCCGCTAATTATGCTTCAAAATCGAAGTTGGTTGAGGGTGATATTATGAAATTGACCATCAAAAGTGATGGTTCATTTGTTTATAAGCAGATTGGTCCGGTTGAAAGAAAGCAGTTGATTGCTTCTTTGGTTCAATCCGATGCATCAAATGATTGGTATGCTGTCAGTGATAATAAAAAATGGAAGCTGTTAACTGCTTCCGTCACATATTTTCACGGACAAGTCGGGGATGATGTGGTCATTTTAGTGCCGCAAGACGGGATAAGTAAATGGGCGGCTGTGGAAAATGTTATTAAAATTAAAAGATAGATTAGGGGATAACCGTTAAGAATCGATTTAGCTTGGCTAAATCTTTTTTTATTTCAATTTTAGCGTTCGGAAAATATTTTTTGGCAAGAACTATTGCTGATTTTTTTTGATTATTATCAATTTCTATTATCAAAAAATTAAATTTTATGCCTGATTTTTTTATTTGCCCAAAAAGTTTGCGATAGATTTTTAAGCCGTCTTTGCCGGCAGCTAAAGCCATTTTAGGCTCATATTTTAAGCTTTGGCTGATTTGTTTAGGTAACTTTTTAAGATAATTATCTCTAAGGTATGGCAGGTTTGCACAAATTACGTCCGGATTTTGTTTCATGACTGGATCAAGTAGATTGCCTTTAGTAAAAGTAATTTTCGTTTTGTTTTTTCTGGCATTTTTTAAAGCAACTTTTAAAGCTTTTTTTGACAGATCTACGGCAATTATTTTTGCTTTGGGGTTTAGTTTTTTCAGGCTTATGGCAATTGCCCCCGAGCCTGTACCTAAATCAATTATTGTTTTTGAATTGTGCAATTTAATCCAATTATCGGCCAATTCTACCATCATTTCTGTTTCCGGTCTGGGAATTAATACATTTTTGTCAACGTAAAAATTTAAACCGTAAAATTCTTTTTCTTTAATAATGTAGGCAATTGGTACCCCTTTTTTTCTTTGGTTTATAATATTTTTAAATTGGGTTATTTGTTTTTTGCTAACAGTTTTTTGAGGATGTGCCAAAACATATTCTTTGCTATTTTTTAAAACAAAAGAGAGTAGAATTTCCGGTTCTAGGCTGGAATTAGAATTGTTATTGTTTTTTAATTTATTACGTCCGTATTCTAGACAACTTTGGATTATCATTGACTTTTTATTGAAATACTTTATATTTAAATATACGTTCTTTCTTCAGCCCAAACCCAAACCATGGAGATCAAACATTGTCTAAGGAGAAGCCGCCGCCCGAAAAGTCCAAGCCTAAGTCCAGGGAGTGCTGGATTTGCCACCATGTTGTGGAAGATCCGGGGATCAAGATTTATTTAGGCGAAAAGAAAGGCTACGTCCTTCTTCATCGTTATGAAATCAGGGGGGTTAACTGCTTGCACCTTTTTTGCAAGAGAACCTATTTGCGACATTTTTAGTTCGCAAAAAACATTGTTCAAAACCAGAGGCCCAGCCTCTTTTTTATTGGTCGGCTTTTCTTAAGGCATCAATGATTGGCTGTATTTCGCCATCCAAAATATCGTTGATTGAGTGCCAACTTTCTTTAATGCGATGATCGGTAACCCTGTCTTGAGGATAATTATAGGTTCTGATTTTTTCTGATCGATCACCGGAACCGATTTGTGATCTTCTGGCATCACCTCTTTCTTTATCAAGTTTTTCTTGTTCGCTGGCTAAAATTCTTGAGCGTAAAATCTTCATCGCTTTTTCCTTGTTTTTGAGCTGAGATTTTTCGTCTTGGCAGGAAACAACCGTATTGGTTGGAAGGTGGGTGATTCTTACGGCTGAATCGGTGGTATTAACCGATTGGCCGCCGTGCCCGCCGGCGCGAAAAACGTCAATTCGCAGATCCTCCGGTTTTATCTCTAAGTCAACCTCTTCGGCCTCAGGTAAAACGGCAACGGTGGCAGCCGAGGTGTGGATGCGGCCGGATTTTTCCGTTTCAGGTACGCGTTGGACTCGGTGTACGCCGCTTTCGTATTTTAAGTTTTTATAAACATCATGACCCTTAATTTCAAAAATTATTTCTTTAAAACCGCCAATTCCGGTTTGATTTGCGTCCATAATTTTTGTTTGCCAGCCCTTTTTTTCCGCATAGCGTGAGTAGATGCGAAATAAAGCGGCGGCAAAAAGAGCCGCTTCATCGCCGCCGGTGCCGGCTCTGATTTCAACAATAATATTTTTTTTATCCATTGGGTCCTGCGGCCTCATTTCTTCGTTAATCTCAAGCTCTAGTCGTTCTTTTTCGGCGGTAAGCGAATTTAACTCTTCGTGCGCTAGAGCTGCCAATTCGCCATCCGCATCATCCATAATTGTTTCATTGGCTTGTTGCATTTGATCTTCAATTTTTTCCAAGGTTATTATTTTCTGAACAACCGGATCTAAACGACTGAATTCCTGGGAGGCCACCCTTAATTTTTGAGCATCATTAATCAGGGCTTGATCAGAGAGACTGGCCTTAATTTCCTCAAATTGTTTTTTTAAATCCAAATATTTTTGGTTCATATTTTTAATTTTATAAAAAAATTAAATTAACAAAAACTCCCTAGTTAATAGAGAGTTTTTGTTTGAAGTATGTTACTCTTCGGATTTCTTTGAAGATTTTTTGGCTTTTGAAGCTTCCTTCTTAACCTTCTTGCCTTTGCGGACAGCGGAGACAACTTCCTTTTTAGCCACTCTTTCTTTAAATTTCTCAACGCGTCTGGCCGAGTCAACCATTTTCTGTTTGCCGGTATAAAAGGGATGGCACATTGAACAAATTTCAACATGAATTTCCGGCAAAGTAGAACCAACAGTAAAAGTATTACCGCAGGCGCAGGTTACCTTGGCTTTCTCGTGATATTGGGGGTGAATGTCTTTTTTCATAGTAGAAATACTTTAACACAATATTTAATATTTGGCAAGGGGTGGGGGATTACCTCCGTTTTGTGTTCATGTTTTTTGAATACTGGGTAATTGCGTAAATGCCAACGACGGTGGTGTAAACAACGGCAAATTGTTCCGGCAACTTGAATTGACCTTCAGAAAATGGGGCGGTTAGGGCGAAAACCACCATCAAGGCCGTCCAAATGCCAATGAAACTTTCGCCGATAAACTTTGAAGAAAAGTCGGTTTTCCAACGAATAAGCTCTTTTTGGCCGGCATAAATACCAAGAAGTGCCATGTAAATTATGCCGACAACGCCAGCCGAACTATCGTAATAGTTCCCGGAAAAGAAATCAGCGGTAAATAAACAAATAGTAACAAAAGTCCAAATATTAAGGATTAATTTTAGGTTTAATCTTTGAGTTAGAAAGATTTGATTTTTTAGTTTTTTTCTTCTCATGCTTATATTTTAGCATATTTTTCAGCCCCTTGACAGCTTTATTTATCTGTTTTACTATTTAATTAGCACTCATTGTATAAGAGTGCTAATCATAAAAAATATGAATGATCGCCAGAAAAATTTATTAAAAAATATCATTCAAACATATATAAAAACCGCTGAGCCGGTCAGTTCCAAGTTTGTTGCTGAATCCGGTAGTTTTGAATTGAGTCCGGCAACCATTAGAAATGAAATGGCGGAATTGGAAAATCAAGGTTATATCTATCATCCGCACACGTCAGCCGGACGTGTTCCTTCGGAAAAGGGTTATCAATTTTATATTCAAAATTTTTTGGGTGAGCCAAAAATTTCCAAAAAAGAACAAGAGATTTTGGATTCGGCCAGAAGCAAATTTGGTGATTTTGAACCCGGGTTGGTTAAGACAATGGCCAAGTCAATTGTTGAGTTTTCCAATAATGCGGTTTTCGTCGCTTTTTCAGACAGGGATTACTATTATACCGGTTTATCAAATTTATTTTCTCAGCCGGAATTTTCCGAGCATCATTTGATTTATCATTTAACAAAAGTGGTTGAACATTTGGATCAAGTTATTGAAAAGATTTTTCAGACTTGCGATCACGAAATAAAAATTGTAATCGGCAGCCAAAATCCTTTTGCCAAAGACTGCAGCTCAGTCATGACTTGCTATAAAAACGGCAAAGATCAAGGTGTTTTTGGTATTTTGGGACCGTTGAGAATGGATTATCAGAATAATTTCAGTTTGATTAAATATGCCCAGGATTTAATTAATAAAAGCTAAGATTAGATACAAATTATGGAAAACGAAGAAAAAAATTGGCAAGAAGAATTTAATAAACTGCAAGAAAAGGCTGATGAATATCTTGACGGCTGGAAAAGAGCCAAAGCCGATTATATAAATTTGAAAAAAGATACGGAGAAATATCAGCTGGAAATGGTTCAATTTGCCAATGCCGCCTTGATTTCGCAGCTTTTACCGATTTTTGATCACTACAAATTGGCATTAAAGCATATACCCAATGACCAAAAAGAAATAGATTGGGTTGTTGGCTTCTATCATATTAAAAAACAGTTTGATGATTTTTTAAAAAATCTTGGGATAGAAGAAATAAAAACCGTGAATGAAAAATTTGATCCTAATTTTCATGAAGCAATTGCCCACGAAAAAGTTGATGGTTTTGAGACCGATGTGATTTATGAAGAAGTTAAGTCCGGTTATACTTTACATAAAAAAGTTGTCGTGCCGGCCCAAGTTAAAGTGGCAAAATAATAAATAAAATATTTTAAAAGGAGAAACTATGTCAATTATAAAGTGGACCCCGTTTCTCGATACATTCGATGAAATGGAAAAATTTTTTGCCGATCGCGGCCCAGAAGGCTTTGCCCCGGCCATTGATGTTTACGAAACCAAAGAAAGTGTTGTTGTTAAAACGCTTTTAGCCGGCATTGATCCAAAAAATGTTGAGCTTTCAATCGAAAACGACGTTTTAACGATTAAAGGTGAAACCAGCAAGGAATCGGAAGTTGATGAAAAAAATTATTATCGCAAAGAAATTAGAAGCGGCAGTTTTTTTCGTTCAGTTAGCTTGCCGGCTCATGTGTCTTCGGATAAAGCCGAGGCCGAATTTAAAGATGGTATGTTAAATATTACTATTCCAAAAGCTGAACAGCCGAAATCAAAAACGATTACGATAAAATCAGCTTAAGGCAGTCAAATTTAAACAAGTTAAAAAATTAATAAGAATAAAAAATATTATGTCAAAAATTCTAGGTATTGATTTGGGAACAACCAATTCATGCGTTGCGATTATTGAGGGTGGAGAGCCGAAAGTTTTAGAAAATGCTGAAGGCGCCAGAACTACGCCGTCAATTGTAGCGATTGCCAAATCCGGCGAAAGAGTTGTCGGTCAATTGGCCAAGCGCCAGGCGGTTACCAATCCGGAAAATACGCTTTTTTCCATCAAACGCTTAATCGGTCGCCGTTGGGACGAAGATGAAGTTCAAAGAGATTTAAAGCTTTTGCCGTATAAGATTGTTAACGCCAATCAAGGCGTTAAAGCTTTGATGTCCGGTAAAGAATATTCACCGCAAGAAATTTCGGCAATGATTTTACAGAAGCTCAAGGCGGATGCTGAAAGTCGTTTGGGTGAAAAAATTACCGAAGCTATAATCACCGTGCCGGCCTATTTTAACGATGCTCAGCGCCGGGCGACAAAAGATGCGGGCGAAATTGCCGGTTTAAACGTTAGATTGATAATCAACGAACCAACGGCGGCGGCTTTGGCCTATGGATTTGAAAAGAAAAAAGGTCAGCAGATTGCGGTTTATGACTTGGGTGGCGGTACTTTTGACATTTCAATTCTGAACATTTCAGAAGATACGATTGAAGTTAAATCAACAAACGGCGATACTCATTTGGGTGGTGATGATTTTGATCAGGTAATAATCGGTTGGATAATTGAAGAATTTAAAAAAGATCAAGGTATTGATTTGTCTAAGGATAATTTGGCTCTCCAGCGCATCAAAGAAGCAGCAGAGAAAGCAAAGATTGAATTGTCAACGGCCATGGAAACGGAAATCAATCAGCCGTTTATTACCACTGATGCCAACGGTCCCAAACACTTGGTCTTGAAGTTGACTCGTGCAAAATTGGAGGATTTGGTTAGAGATTTGGTTGAAAAAACTTTAATTCCGTGCCAGCAAGCTCTAAAAGATGCTAATATGGAAGTAAAGGATATTGAAGAGGTGGTTATGGTTGGTGGTATGACCAGAATGCCTTTGGTTTTGCAGACGGTTGAAAAATTCTTTGGCAAGAAACCAAACATTTCAGTTAATCCGGATGAGGTTGTGGCCTTGGGCGCGGCGGTTCAGGCGGGTGTTTTACAAGGTGATGTAAAAGACGTTTTGCTTTTAGATGTTACGCCGCTTTCTTTGGGCATTGAAACTCTTGGCGGAGTCATGACGCCTTTAATTGAAAGAAACACCACTATTCCTACCACCAAATCACAAGTTTTTTCTACGGCCGCGGATAATCAACCGTCGGTTGAAATACATGTCTTGCAAGGTGAAAGACCAATGGCCGCGGATAATAAAACTTTGGGAAAATTTATGCTTGACGGAATTGCGCCAGCTCCCAGAGGCGTACCGCAAGTTGAAGTTTCTTTTGATATTGATTCAAATGGTATCCTGAATGTTTCGGCCAAGGATAAGGGTACAGGCAAGGAGCAAAAAATTACCATTACCGCTTCTTCCGGTTTATCCAAAGAAGAGGTTGAAAAAATGAAAAAAGAAGCTGACTTGCATGCTGAAGAAGACAAAAAAAAGAAAGAATTAATTGAAGCCAGAAATGTGGCTGACACTCTAATTTATACGGCTGAAAAGGCGGTCAAGGATGCGAGCGACAAAGTAAGTGATGAGATTAAAAAAGAAGTTGAAGCCAAAGTTGAAGAATTAAAGAAGTCAAAAGATGGGCAAGATTTGGAAGCCATAAAGCGCCATACTCAAGATTTAAGCGATGCGGCTCAGAAAATCGGGCAAGCTTTATATCAACAACCGGCAAGCGATCAGGCCAAGACTCAAGATGCAAGCGGTAATGATCAACCTCAAGAAGGGGAAGTCGTTGACTCTCCGGCAGATGATAAAAAATAATAATATCTAGTTGATAAAATGGTAGGTGATCGGGAATTATTTTCCCGATCCCTTGCCGTTTGCAAACATAAGTTAAAATATGTCCAAAGATTATTATCAAACCCTTGGGGTTTCCAAAACCGCCTCTCAGGATGAGATTCGAAAGGCTTATTATAAATTAGCCCATGAACATCATCCGCACAAAGGTGGCGATGAAGCCAAAATGAAAGAAATTAATGAGGCTTATGGTGTTTTGGGTAACCCCGACAAAAGAAAGAAGTATGATCAATTTGGATCAAATTATGATCAAGCCGGTTTCGGTGGTTTTGATTTTGGCAATTTTAGCCAAGGCTTTGGTAATTCTCAAAATATAAATTTTGATTTTAATGATTTGGGTGATGTCTTTGGCGATATGTTTGGCTTTTCTACCGGCAGGTCAGGGGCAAAGCAGGGGAAAAATAGAGGGCACGATTTAGCCATGGAACTTGTTGTTGATTTTTCTCAAGCGGTTTTTGGCGATCAAATGGATATTTCAATAAGCAAAGATATTGCCTGCAAAACTTGTGGCGGTTCCGGCGCACAGCCGGGTTCAAAAAATGTGACCTGCAAAACTTGTGGCGGTTCGGGGCAGATTGTAAAAAATATCGGCTTTGGTTTTGGCTTTCCCAGTACTTGCCCTGATTGTTTTGGCAAAGGACAAAAGCACGACAAGGATTGCCGTGATTGCCGCGGCAAAGGCACAATAAAATCAGAAGAAAAAATTACCATAAAAATCCCGGCCGGAATTGACGACGGTCAATCAATCAAATTATCCGGTCGCGGAAGTGCCGGGGCGCACAATGGGCAGGCCGGCGATTTATATATAAAAATTAGGGTTAAACAAGACCCGAGATTTAATCGTTCGGGTTTTGATATCTTAAGCAAATCCGAAATTTCTTTTACAACCGCCGCGCTTGGTGGTAAAATTGAGGTGGAGACAATTGACGGCAAGGTTTGGTTAAATATCCCCGAGGGAACTCAATCGGGAAAAGTATTCAAGCTCAAAGACAAGGGTGTTGGCATTCTTAACGGTCGCGGTCGGGGCGATCATTTGGTGACGATAATTGTCAAAACACCAACCAAGCTTTCCCGAAAACAAAAGGAACTCCTCCGTCAGCTGGAAGAAATCTAAATTAAATATATTTATGACTTTAGACGCTACCACCACTTTATTGATGGATTTAGCGGACAATGTTGTTGCCAAGGCAAATGCCTCGGCGAGCTTGGCCAACGACGGTGGTCATGATTTTTTATTTTCGTTTTTGGGGATTAATTGGTCCGCCCCCGCTTGGGATATAATAATTTTGTTATTTATTGTTTTTAGTGTTTTGGTTTATAGTTTCACTCTCGGCCGAGAGCGAATTGTTACTTTATTAATCAGCACTTATTTATCTTTGGCAGTTGCTACCAACTTGCCATTTATGGATAAATTGAATGAAATAATTAACCGATTTGGATTTTCAACTTTTAAGATTTCGGCTTTTCTTTTGGTTTTTTGCATTCTTTTTATAGTTTTGACTAGGAGTGCCTTGCTCCAGGGATTGGGTAATATGGCCGGTGGTTGGTGGCAAATAATTTTATTTTCTCTACTCCAGGTTGGTTTAATGGTTAGCGTGATTTTATCTTTTCTGCCCAAAGATTTTTTGAAACAATTATCCACCTTTACGCAAATATTATTTATAAGTGATTTTGGAAAATTTTGTTGGATTGTTTTGCCTATTTTAGCCTTGGTTTTTGTGCATGGCCGCCGCTCAAAATACAGTTATTAACGTTGACTTTTTAAGTTTTTTATTGTAAAATAGAGTATTCATACGAAATATTTCGATTGTTTGAAATTTTTTTGTTTTAAAAATATTTAATTGGCCCTA
Organism: uncultured Gammaproteobacteria bacterium; assembly: GCA_964540635.1. Taxonomy (GTDB): domain Bacteria; phylum Patescibacteriota; class Patescibacteriia; order Buchananbacterales; family UBA6539; genus 02-FULL-45-11b. The sequence continues at coordinate 9,692 of CAZINP010000005.1, read as the reverse complement.
TCGTCTAGCGGCTAGGACATCAGGTTCTCATCCTGAAAACCGGGGTTCGATTCCCCGTGGGGCTACCATAAAAAATATGAAAAATAAGTTAGACAAAACAACTATTGAAAAAGTGGCGATTTGGATGACGGAGTGGGTCGGATCTGTTCAGTCTTTGATTATCCATACTATTTTATTTGTCAGTTGTTTTGTTATGGTTTTATTGGGCGTAAATTTTGATGAAGTCTTGCTACTATTAACAACGGTTGTTTCTTTGGAGGCAATTTATTTGGCGATTTTTATCCAAATGTCAGTCAACCGCACGGCCCAGAGTTTAGAAGAGGTTGAGGAAGATATTGATGAAATCCAGGAAGATGTTGATGAGATTCAAAAAGACGTTGATGAAATCCAGGAAGATGTTGACGAGATTCAACAAGATGATGATACTGACGATGGTGCACATAAGGCTTCTTTGGATTCGATTAAGGAAGTTTTACAAAATTTGATTAAGGAAGTTGAAAGTCTAAAAAAATAATAGGATGGGCTTGATGCCCATTTTTGAATTTGAAAAAAAGTTAATTATTTGCTATAATTATCTAGTTAAAAATCATAACAATATATGACTAAAATTTTAAAATCAAAAGTTTTTTGGGTAATTCTTGTGCTGATTTTAGTTGTTGGCTTTTTCGGTTATAAGATAATTTTCCCCCAAAAAACCACAGAATACGTTACCCAAGACGTTGTTCGCGGTGAAATTATCCAAACGGTTTCTGCTACCGGTAAGGTAAAACCTGCATCGGAAATTTCTTTAAATTTTAAAAATTCCGGCAAGATCTCGACAATAGACGTAAAAATCGGTGATAAAGTGACTAAGGACCAGATTTTGGCCAGACAAAAGGCGGTTGACCTCCAAGCTAGCGTTGATAAGGCCCGGGCAAATTTAATTCAAGCTCAAGCCAATTTAACAAAATTAAAGTCCGGTGCCATTTCTCAAGACGTCGCTGTTTATGAGGTTGCCTTGCAAAAAGCCGTTGTTGATTTAGAAAACGTCAAAACTGATTTGGAAAACACCAAGCGCACTTATGCTCAAGCTATTGAAAGTAAACAATCTTCCGCTTTGTTGGATATGAGATCGGCTTTAGCCAAAGCTGATGTTTCCATACAAAAGGTTGATGATATTATGAATTATAAAAATAATCCAAGCAATTTGACGGTTAGCGATTTTAATTTATTAGACACGGTTAAACAGAATATCATAACTACCGAATCGGCGATGAGTTTGGCTAAGTCAAATTACGAAGCAGCTAATTCAACTAAAGATTTGACATCCATCAAAACCGCTTTGATTTATACTCAAAGCGCTTTGGCTGATTTGTCAGAAACGCTGGGTAATCTTTCAAAACTTTTAAATACAGCTATTACTAATAATAATTTAACTTTAACCGAAATAGATGCCTTAAAGGCAAGTGTGAGTGTGGAATGGGTGACAACCAATACGAGTGTTTCTACGATTCAGGCTTCGGCTCAGGCCGTTGAAGACGCTCAATTGACGTATCAGACTAAGGTTGAGGCTGCAGAAAATGTGGTTAAAACCTACGAACGCAATTTGGCCAAGGCCCAGGCAGATTTAAATCTAAAGAAGGCTCCAGCTAGAAGTGAAGATGTGAGATTGTATGAGGCTCAAGTTTTGAGCGCTCAGGCTGATTTAAGTCTTGCCCTTGATCGTTTGGATGAAACAATTATTCGCGCTCCGATTGACGGCGTTATTACCGCCACTGATGGCAGTGTTGGTGAGGTTTCAAGTATGTCCGCGCCGGTAATTAAGATGTTAACTAACAATATTTACGAAATTGAAGTTGATATTCCTGAATCTGATATCGCCAAGGTCAACCCGGGCGACAAGGTGGAAATAACCCTTGATGCTTTTTCTTCGGATGATATTTTTAGCGGCTCCATTACCAAGGTTGATCCGGCTGAGACCTTAATTCAGGGTGTGATTTATTACAAAGTAACTGCCGCCTTTGATGATATTCAAGCAGAAAATATTGCCGGATTAACGGAAAAAATCAAACCAGGCATGACGGCCAATGTAGTAATTAATACCGCTAAAATTGAGAATGCTTTAATTGTTCCAATTAGAGCCGTTAAAGAAGAAAACGGTGTTAAGTATGTTGAAATATTGCAAGATAATGCTCCACTTAAGCTTAACGTTGAACTTGGCCTGAGAGGCGATGAGGGTAAATCGGAAGTGAAGTTTGGTTTGTCTGAAGGCCAAAAAGTTATTACATTTGTTCGTACGAAATAGTTTTTATTTTATAATGAAAAGCACAAGAACAATGTCTGCGTTCTAGTGCTTTTTGTTAAATATGATTTTAAGAAAATATTTTTCCAATCTGCCAAAACTTGACTGGCTCCTTTTGGGGGCGGTTCTTTTACTTATGTGCTTTGGTCTATCGGCGATTTACAGTATTGCCATTAGCGCCGAAAATCCAGATTTAATGAATTTCAAAAAGCAAATCGTTTTTGGCATTGTTGGTTTGCTGGTTCTTTTTATTTTGGCATTTGTTAATTATAATTTTTGGCACGATGTCAGTCTATTTGTTTATTTTGGAATGATTTTTTTATTGGTTTTGGTTTTGTTTTTAGGTCGCACCGTTCAAGGTACAACCGGCTGGTTTTCTTTCTTTGGGATAAATTTACAACCGGTAGAGTTTGCAAAAATTGCCCTTATTATCACATTGGCCTGGTTTCTGAGTTTAAAGGCAGATTCTGTTAGGGAGTTTAAAAATTTTATAATTTCAGGCTTGATTGCTGCGGTTTATTTCGGTTTGGTTATTTTGCAACCGGATTTTGGTTCAGCCGTAATTTTATTTTTGATTTGGCTTTTTATGATGGTTTTTGCCAAGGCTGACAAAAAGCATCTCTTACTTCTCAGCTTAGTGTTAATAGTTTCTTTTTTCTTGGCTTGGAATTTCTTTTTTGCGCCATATCAAAAAGATAGAATCATGACATTTTTGCAACCGCAAGCCAATCCTTTCGGTTCCGGCTATCACGTCAGGCAGGCTATGACTGCGGTTGGAGCCGGTGGCTGGCTGGGTCGCGGTTTGGGTTTTGGCTCACAAAGCCAGTTAAAGTTTATCCCGGCCGCCACGACTGATTTTATCTTTGCCGTAATTTCCGAAGAGCTTGGTTTTGTCGGCGTGGGAGTAATATTTTTTCTTTATGCTTTGATATTCTATCGTTTAATCAGAGCAGCTAAAATGTCTCGGAATAATTTTTCATTATTGTTTATAATGGGCGTTGTGACCATGCTTTTTTGTCAGGTAATGATAAACATTGGTATGAATATTGGAATTGTGCCCGTGACCGGCATTTCCTTGCCATTTTTGAGTTATGGCGGCAGTTATTTGCTTTCATCCTTAATTTTAATCGGTATAATTGAGAGTATAATTATTCGCAGCAAGGCATAGGATCATTTTGGGCCAATGTTGACAATTTGGCTTAATTATGATAAATTTATGTATGTCAGTTTTTAGATTTAATAGAAATCAGTTTATTTTGATAAATTAAAAATAATTGAAAGGAGAATAAAAAATGGAAACTATTAATCTCGTAGCTCAAAAAAGAGAGTTATCAGGTAAAAAAGTAAAATCATTAAAACAGGCCGGAAAGATTCCTGCTGTTTTGTATGGTCATGGCTTGGAAAATGTAAATTTATTATTAGACCAAATGGTCGCGGAAAAAGTTTACAAACAAGCCGGTGAGAGCACTTTGATCGATTTGGTTGTTGACAATCAAAAGCCGGTCAAAGTTTTGATTCAGAGCGCTCAGCTTGATAATTTAAGTAATCGCTTGATTCATCTTGATTTACATCAGGTAAGAATGGATGAAAAAATTCACACTGAAATTGATTTGAAATTTGTTGGCGAGGCACCGGCCGTTAAAACCTATGGTGGTATTTTGGTTACCAATATTCATTCACTTAAGGTTGATTGTTTGCCAACTGACTTAGTTCATGAAATTGAAGTTGATTTATCCGGTTTAAGCGAGCTCGAATCGGCCATTCATATTTCTGACATTAAGCTGCCCAAGGGATTAACAATTCACCACGAATTAGGTGAAGTGGTTGCAATGGTCCAGCCGCCAAGAACCGAAAAGGAAGTTGAAAGTTTAGATGAAAAGCCGCAGGAGACATTACCGGAAGGTGCAGCCGAGACTAAAGAAGAAGAAAAAGCAGATTAAATTATAAACTCCAAAAACGCCCTGAAAAAGGGCGTTTTTTTATCTTGCTTAAAAACAAAAAATAGGTTAAAATTTTATTGCTATGGAATTAACTTTATATCGAAAATACAGGCCGCAATCATTCAAAGATGTGATTGGCCAGAATCATATTAAGGCCACTTTGCAAAGCGAGTTGGAAACCGGCCGAATCGCTCATGCTTATCTTTTTTCCGGACCGCGCGGGTTGGGGAAAACCACGACCGCGAGACTTTTGGCCAAATCGGTTAATTGCCTTAAGAGAAAAGAAGGGGAATATGAGCCGTGCAATACTTGCGATTCTTGCAAGGAAATAATGGAGAATCACAGTCTTGATATTATTGAAATTGATGCGGCTTCTCATACCGGCGTTGATAATGTTAGAGAAAATATTATTTCCAATGCCAGGTTTAGCCCAACCAGCCGAAAGTTTAAAGTTTTTATCATTGATGAGGTTCACATGCTTTCAATTTCGGCTTTTAATGCTTTGCTAAAAACCTTGGAAGAACCGCCGGCACACGCAATTTTTATTTTAGCGACGACTGAGATTCATAAGGTTCCGGAAACGATAATTTCGCGTTGTCAGAGATTTGAGTTTCGGAAAGTCAGCCAAGCAGAAATTGTCGGCAGATTGAATTATTTGCTTAAAGAAGAAAAGGTTAGAGTCGATCAAGGCGTAATTGAAAATGTAGCTTATTATTCCGGCGGTTGCTTGCGCGATGCCGAAAGCATGTTGGGACAAATTTTAAGTCTTGGCGATAAAGAGATTAGCGCCGAACAAGCGGAGCTGGTCTTGCCGCGCTCACGTTTTGATGATGCTCTTGAATTGATAGAATTTTTAAATAGGCAGGACGCTTCAAGCGCTTTGGTTTTAATTAATGAATTGGCAAATGACGGGGCGGAATTAGATAAGTTTAGCGCCGAACTTTTAGAGGTTTTGCGCAAAATGATGCTTTTAAAAATTTCTGCACAATTGGCAACGGCCGCAACTTTACTTTCAAAAGATTCGGAAAAACGTTTGGCTGCTTTATCCGAAAAAACCAATTTGGCATTTTTAACGCAAGCCATTGATATTTTTATGAAAAGAAAGCAAGAATTGCGTTACAGCCAGATTCCTCAATTGCCGCTTGAATTGGCGGTTCTAGAGCTTATCAATCAACCGGAATGCCTAGTACCGTTTAATCCTAAAAAACAGACTTTGGAGCCGGAAAAAGGAGAGCCTGAAAATATTGAAAAGAAAATTGTAGAAATAAAAAATCAAGACAATTTAAAGGCAAATGAGCCGGTAAAAAAAAATTCTAAAAATCAAGCCATAAGTTTTGAGGAAATTAAAGAAAAATGGGCGGAAATTTTGACGGAAATTAAAAAATACAATCAAAGCTTGGCTTCGGTGGTAAGGATTTGTAAGCCGATAAAATTAGATGAAAACGGCTCGTTGGAGATTTGCTCAGAGCATAAGTTTAATCAACAACGGATTAACGATACAAAAAATCGCCAAATTTTGGAGAAAGTTTTTGAAGAAATAATGGGTTCGCCCCTTGGGGTTAGGGCTACGGTTTCAGTTGAAGATTTTAAAAATTCCGATTTTCAATATGCCGTGCCTGAGAAAAAGGAAGATGATTCGGTTAAAAGCGTTTTGGATATGTTTGGCGGGCAACTTTTGTAGGGACTTGATTTTAATCGTTTTTTTTGCTAAAATTAATCATTATAAAACCGCTTTTGGCGGCTTTTAAAACTAAATCGCAGTTATTCCTCGGGGATCGTCTAATGGCAGGACACCAGGTTCTGGCCCTGGCAATTGGGGTTCGAATCCCTGTCCCCGAGGAATGGCTGTGATTTTTTTATTTAAATATGTTATTATAAAATATAATGCCTTTTTGTAAAGGCAAAGGAGAAAAAATATGAAAAAAAGCTTTTACAAAGTAACTTTGGTTGCTGCTTTAATCGCTTTGCCGCTGGCCCTATTCGCTTTTTCGGCGAATTTAGTTAAGGCTCAGGCGCAAGCTCAAAATCGGGTTCAACAAGCTGAACCGATTAAGGCTGAAATTCAAACTCGTGAAAAAACATCTGCTCAGGTTCAGGCGCAAAATATGGATGGACAGGATGCAATTCAGGAGAGGGCACAAGTTATGGCGGGTGATGAAAATGCAACTACCACGCCCGGACAGAAAAAAACCGGTTTGGAAAATGCGGAAACCAGACGCAGTCAAGTGGCAAATGCCGTCCAGGCAATGCTTGCTGTGGCTGATAGAGATGGCGGAATTGGAGAGCAGGTCAGAACTATCGCTCAAGAACAGGAGAAAAATTTTGAAGATGTTGAGGCAGGTTTAGAAAAAGTTCAAAACAGAGACAAGTTTATTAGATTTCTTTTGGGGGCGGATTATAAAGAAATAAAAAAGGCAAAAGATTTATTGGAGCAAGCTGATAACGGCGTTAAGGAATTAACAAGATTAAGAGATCAGGTTCGGGATAGTGTTGATCAAGCGGCCATGCAAGAACAGTTGCAGACTTTAAGCCAAATCAGAGATCAGGTTCAGGCCAAATTAGACGAAGCCCAAAAGGGTTTCAGTTTATTCGGCTGGCTGGCCAGATTATTCAATTAGAATTTGTTTGAAAACGGGGAAAGTATTTTTCCCCGTTTTTTTATTGTGGAAAATTTGTTATAATTAGAATATAAATATAAACGATTTTTTATGATTGTATCGCCAAATTTATTATTCAAGAAGGCTTATGGCAAGTACGCCATTGGTGCGTATAACGTCAACAACGCCGAACAAGTGATGGGGCTTTTTGAGGGTTGCGCCAAAAGCCAGGCGCCTTTTATTTTACAATTAACTTCAAAGGCCTGGGAGTATACCGATCAAGGCGTGATAGAAGCGATAATTGCCGCTGCTGCCAAAAAGTATTCAAAGTTAAAACTGGCAGTTCATTTGGATCATGGTAATGAAAAAACTTGCCTTCAGGCCATAAAAAGTGGTATTTATTCTTCGGTCATGATTGATGCCAGCGCTGAGAGTTTTGAAAAAAATATTGCCATTACCAAAAGAATCGTTAAGGCTGCCAAAGTCAAAAAAATTGCCGTGGAAGCGGAATTGGGTCAACTGGGCGGGGTGGAGGACCATGTAGCGGTTTTAGAAAATCAAGCTAAATTAACCGATCCGAAAAAAGCACTTGAGTTTGTTAAAAAAACCGGCGTTGACAGCTTGGCTTGCGCCATTGGCACATCGCATGGGGCTTATAAATTTTCCGGTTCGCAAGGCCTGCACTTTGAAGTGATCGCCGAAATTGCCAAATTATTACCAAAATTTCCTTTGGTTTTACACGGCTCAAGTGCCGTCCCGCCGGAAGAAATCAGCCGCATCAATGCCGCGGGCGGACAAATTCAGAATGCTCACGGTCTAACGGCAAAAGACTATCAAAAGGCGGCTAAACTTGGTGTCTGTAAAATCAATATTGATACGGACGGAAGATTGGTTTGGTGTCGGGTTCATCGTGAGTTTTTTCGCGATAATCCCGCTGAGTTTGATTTAAGAAAACCGGGAAAAATTTTTATCAACGAATTTTCCGATTTTGTGGCTCAAAAAAATAAAATGTTTGGCAGTGCCGGAAAATTATAAAAAATAATAAATTCTAAATTACAAATTTCAAAATCAAAACGTTTGGAACTTGTAATTTGTGATTTGTAATTTTATGATTAAGTTTAATAAACTAGTAAATAAAGCTAAATTATGTTAGACAAACTAAAACAAATCGCCAAACTTAAGGCGATGCAAGATGAAATGAAAAAAGAAAAGTTTGAAGTTGAAAGGGAGGGGATTAAGATTGTAATCAACGGCAGTTTGAATGTAGAAGAATTGATTTTAAATTCCGAAATTGAAACTGAAAGGCAAGCCAAATTGCTCAAAGATTTATTCAATGAAGCTACAAAAAAAGCCCAAATGGGCATGGCGCAAAAACTCTCCGGTATGGGTTTGGGTTTCTAAAAATCTTTTATAAAAAGTTTCGAGGCCGCCAGCGCAATGCGCGGGCGGCCTCTTGGTTTAGGGGGGGGTGGGGCTACGCGGCCTGTTTACCAGGCGTAATAGACCCCGGAAATGGCAAGGTCAACACCGTTTTTCTGCGCCTTCACCAGCGGCGCAACGGTGGTCCCCGGGTTAATGCGGGGCTCGTGAGCAGGCAGCTTCAGGCCACCCGTCACGGTCCCGGCAAAAGTGCCGAGGTCAAACGGCGCCGGGGCGCCGAACCAGTCAACGGCCGTGGAGCCGTCAATGGTGTAGGCGCTTGAATCGCCTGTGGCGGGAATGCCGCCGGGGGTTGCGATGCGCACGACGCGCTCAACACCACTCGTGTCCTTGAAGACCACGAATAGCTGAGCCACGTCAGTGGGCAACGTCTCGGGTGGGATGGTCCCAATCACGAGACAGGGCAAAGAGATGCCCTGATTGTTCACCACAAGCGTGGCCGTGCTGGCACCGGTGGCGTGGACGAACTTCCACACCGGGTAGGGTTCCGGCGTGGCGCGCACCTCAATGATAGCGGCGCTGGATGTCAGGCTGTTGCCGTAAACATCCCAAGCCACGACCGTGTAGGTGCCGGAGTCCGATACCTGGGCGTTGGCCTTTTGGTAGGTCGTGCCCGTCGCGCCGGTGATGTTCACCCCGTCCTTTTTCCACTGGTATGTGAAGGGGCTTTCGCCAAACACCTCACACCAGAGAAACAGGTTGGAGCCCGCGACAAACGTCTGCGGGATCGGGTTTTTGGTGAAAAACAGGCTCTTGCGCACTGTTAACACCGCACCCACAGACAGCGTGGTCGGTCCGTCATCACCCCACTTGGTGCCCACGCGCACCCAGTAGGTGCCGGCGTGGTTGAGGTTCAAGTCCGGAATTACCAGTGAAGCGCCCGTTTCATTGGGCAGCTCCACTAGGTTGGTCGGATCCGGACCCTTGTACCACCGGAATATCGCCGGCGCGTCGTACGCGTCCGGACAGTATGCCGTCACCGAGAACGTGGCGGTCTGGTGCGTGTAGCGCACCAGGTGGTCGGGCTGATCCGATATGATCGGAAAGTCCGACACAACCAGGTTTACGGGCGTGCCCGTGGCCTGTTCGGCCAGCACCGGCAGACAGGCCAGCAGTGCCAAAACAAGAACAAGAGAAACAACTTTTTTCATGGTCAAAGACCTCCTGCGGGTTTGATCCCGCGTTCTATTTCAACACTAATCGCGAAACAAACTATATCAAATCCCATTTTGGGTTTGGGATGGAATTAGGGGAAACCTTGCGATATCAAGGAACAATTGCCTAATTTTCCCCTTATGGGTACGATTTGGGCAATATAGTATATTACTACAAAAACCGATTTTTGTCAAGGGTAAAAAAAATCCGGACCCAGTCTCGCAAGAGAAAGGGTCCGGGGTTAAGTTTTAGCCGGCAGTCACACTAGGCGTGGCTACC
>CAZINP010000004.1:1335-164749 GCA_964540635.1 uncultured Gammaproteobacteria bacterium | reverse complement strand
TGGAAAGCGTGTAAACCGCAAGGTTTCGGGGGTTCGAATCCCCCCCTCTCCGCCATAAGTTTAGCGCTCACGCATAACGTGGGCGATAAACTTATGGAAGAAGGTAAAGGATTCGAACGGGCAGAAGCGAGGCGTGAGTTTTTTCGGAAGAAAAAACGAACAAGCCGAGCGTCGATGGATGCGACCAAGGGGAGCATTCGGCGCTGCCCAGGGCAACGAGCCGAGCCGCTATTTGGCGGCGAGGCGAGGCGGAAATCCCCCCTCTCCGCCAGATCGTGCTAGCACGATAACCTTAAAAACAGCTTGTTTATCAAGGTGTTTTTTGTTGGACAATTAATTAGAATTGAGATAAGCTATTTATATAAGTTATGTTAAATAAAATAAGTTTTAGAAATAAATTTAAATTGCCGTTTTCGTCTTTTCACGAACCCATTGATTATATTGATGGCACTTTTGGATTTAGTACAATGAAGGAACATTCGGGTGATTATGCTTCTTTGTTTAAAATTACTATCCCCAAAACAGAACTGGATCATACAGAACCTTTAAAACAAATTTATGCGTCAGTAAGTTATGGCAAAAAAACAAGCGACGGAATTGTACTTGCATCAAGCAGAGAAAGAATCAAGGGTTTATTTGATCGAATTGATTTGTGGTCAGATGATTTTTTTTGTAATTTTGAAACAGAAGAATTTTTTGAAAAAAGTAAAGAAACATACAAACCTATTGATGCTCACGATATACTTATAAAACTTGAGGATTTACATGAAAAACCTACTAAAAAATTAAGAGGCTTTCCACTAAGAATAAAATTGTTTTATTTTCGTATAATACTTGCAGGATTTTTTAAATCTATTTTTTATATATTAGCATGGATTGAAAGTTTAAGATCAGGACAAAAGTTTGAAATTTTTGATAATCCTATTGATTTTCAAAACCGTGTTGGCATATCTAATCCTGACATTAATAAACCCAAAGAAGAGGCACCAATAGATATATTTGGTTATAAAGTAAAACCACAGGTCGCTTTTATATATGGCTTTATGCATTTGTTTGTCTATTACATTTTTTTTATTAATAACTACAAGCCACAATGGATAATAAATATATTTAGTAATATTTTTTTAACAGTTATGTATGCTGTTGTTTCACTTGGCCTGATGAATTTTATTTTACCACAATTACTAAAACCTTTTATTATGTTAATTCCGTCTAGTTTAAAGAAAATGCAGTTTCTCTACATAAGGTTTTTGAGCAAAAAAATAAATATATAATGCACGAGTATCTTATATATTGAAGTATTAAAAATCATATAAAATCCTTACTACGCTTGCTCGGAATAAGGTTCCAGCCCGATGAAATTAAAATCGTATCTTGAAGCCCAAAAAGGCTTTTTTATTTTATCCTCTTGACAATATTGTTAAATTTTTCTAACATTATAATAGTTAGAAATAATTAACAATAAAACCATGAAACTAAGTGCAAAAAATTACAAAAAAATTAAGCTGGCAATGGTCGTGGTCTTGGCGATCGTGTTTAGTCAGTCAATAATTCAAAAAAACTTTTTCATCCCCGTCATCTTGCTTATTGTCAGCTCTCTGGTTCTTTTGTATCTTCGCTCACAAATTAACGAAGTCGTTGCCGACGAGAGAGATTATGCCACGGCCGGCAAAAGTGCCGTTCTCGCCATTCAAGCCTATGCTTGGCTGACGGTTATATGCATGTTTTTGCTTTATTCCCTTTCAGATTTAAATCCCTACTATTACGCCGTTGCCATAACTCTTGCATTTTCCACAACAATTCTAATGTTGCTTTATGCCACAATTTTCAGATACTATAATAAATTTAAATTCTCTGATAAGAAATTAATTTATTCGGTTGTTGTTCTAATAATTTTTATGTTTTTAGCCCTCGTGACGCTTAGAGTTTTTTCCGGCGAAGATGGCTGGATTTGCGAAAATGGTAAGTGGGTAAAACACGGCAATCCGTCTTTTGAGGCGCCTAAAATTGAATGCCGTTAGTTTATGAAAAATAATATCAAAGAAATACGACTCAGCCTTAACATGACTCAAGAAGAGTTGGCAAAAAAAGTTGGCGCCAGAAGAGAAACAATTGTTTTTCTTGAGCAAGGAAAATATAACCCCTCCCTAGGCTTAGCTAACGAGGTGGCAAAAGCGCTGAATAAAAAAATTGATCAAATATTTATTCTCAATTAAAAAACAACCCCGATTTCGGGGTTGTTTTTTAATTAAACTGTTTATTTGAGCAATTCGTCAATTATACCTTTAAATGTTTCTAAAGGGTAAGCACCTTTAACTAAAGTGCCGTTAACAAAGGTGCCGGGAGTGCCGGAAATTCCTGCCAATTGCGCTTCCTGAGCCTGTTTATTAACCTTTTCGGTATATTTGCCTGAAGATAAGCAGCTGTCAAATTTTGAAGTATTTAGGCCCAAAGACTTGGCATAGCTCTTTAAGCTGGTATCGTCCAAAGCGCTTTGGTTTTCAAACATTTTGTCGTGCATTTCCCAGAATTTACCCTGTTCACCGGCACATTCAGCCGCTTCGGCCGCTTTCTGTGCGTAAGGATGAATTGAGGTTAAAGGAAAATTGCGCCAAACAACCCTTACGTCGTTTGGATAAGCCTCTAAAATCTGGCTAACTGTTGATTCGTGTCTTTGGCAATAAGGACACTGAAAATCAGAAACAACAATCAAAGTAACTTTGGCATTTTTGTTGCCGCGAATATAATCTGAGCTTGAAACTGGAGATAATTTGCTAACATCGCCATTATCTTCGGCAGCAGTTGGTGTCGGATTGGCAGCAGCATTCACATTGGCATTGGTGTTGGCATTAACTTTTTGGGCCGCTGCCGGCTCGTTTGAGCTAAAACCGTTGACCAGCAAAACTACAAAGCCAATGACGCTGATAAGGGCCAACCCCCAGCTTAAGCCCAAAAGCATGCTTTGCTTTGAAGTTAAATCAAAAATCTTTTTTTGATCTGACATAATTTATTTTTTTATTAGTTAATACTTTTATTTTAGCAAAATTTAAAATCTCAAGCAATCTGCGGCTTTTGATTATGCCAATCGGTTGATTGCTCATAATTATAGGCGGCTCGTAGAATTGTTGACTCGTCAAAATGTTTGCCAATTAACTGTAAACCAACCGGCATTGGCACCTTTCCATCTTTGGGCAGAGCAAAACCGGCGGGCAAAGATAAAGCAGGTACGCCGGCAATATTAATTGAGACGGTAAAAATATCACTTAAATACATTTGCATCGGATCATCCATTTTTTCATTAAGCTTAAAGGCAACGGTCGGTGAAGTTGGGGTCAACAGAACGTCAACTTGCTTTAAGGCTTCATCAAAATCTTGCTTTACTAAGGTTCTAACCTTTTGGGCTTTGAGATAATAAGCGTCATAATAACCGGCAGACAAAGAATAGGTGCCAAGCATGATTCTGCGCCTAATTTCCGCACCAAAACCCTGCCCGCGGCTTTGTAAATAATTATCAAGCAAATTATCGGCACTGGCCGAAAAACCATATCTAACACCGTCAAAACGAGAAAGATTGGCGGAAAGCTCAGAGGGCATTAAAATATAATAGACAGCCAAACCATATTTAACGTGAGGCAAAGATACTTCTTTAATTTCTGCACCCAAGTCTTCAAACTGCTTAATTGCATCTTTAATCACCTTTTCCACTTTATCATCCATACCGCCAACAAAATATTCCTTTGGTAAACCGATCTTTAAACCTTTTATATCTTTCTTTATTTCTTTAAGATAATCCGGTACTTCTCTTGGCACGGTTGATGAATCATGTTTATCCAGCCCGGCAATCTGCTGCAAAACCAAAGCGGAATCTTCTACGCTTTTTGTCATCGGACCAACCTGATCAAGAGACGAGGCCATGGCGATTACTCCATAACGTGAGACTCGGCCGTAGGTTGGCTTAATACCAACCAAGCCGCAAAGAGAGGCCGGTTGGCGAATTGAACCGCCGGTATCTGTTCCCAAAGCGTAAAGACACTGATCAGCCGCAACGGCAGCAGCCGAACCGCCGGATGAACCGCCGGGAACGCGACTGATATCCCAAGGATTTTTTGTTTGGGCATAGTGCGAGGTCTCGGTTGAAGAACCGCAGGCAAATTCATCTAAATTAGTCTTACCTAACATTACACCGTTTTGGTCAAATATTTTTTTTACAGCAGTTCCCGTATATGGAGCGATATAATTTTCTAAAATTTTTGATGCGCAAGTCGTCCTGGTGCCGTCGGTCAAAAAAATGTCTTTAATAGCGGCCGGAATGCCGGCTAACGGCTTGGAAAAATCACCAGCCTTGTCGGCTTTTTTTGCTTGCTCAAGGGCCAAATCTTCGGTTAAAGTGATAAAAGAACTGATTTTCGATTCAGTTTCTTTGATTTGCGCAAAACAGGCTTTGGTCAAATCAACCGAAGAAAACTCTTTTTTCTTTAAACCCTCGTTTGCCTTGGCAATTGTCAATTCATTAAGTTTCATATTAAAAAACCGATTTAGTCTTAATTAAATTGTCTTCGTGACCGGGTGCTAATTCAATCATTTTTTTAATGGTTTCAGCGCTGACCTCTTCTACTTCGTCCAAACGAGTGACATTTTCTAAGCCGGTTACCTGAGCGGTGCCGACAACGCCCTCAGTATCAACCTCTTTAAGCTGATTTACATATTCTAAAATTGAAGAAAGCTGAGTGGCATATTTTTCAACCTCTTTTTCGCTTAAACCCAAGCGGGCCAAATGGGCAATGTGTTCGACTTCTTTGTTAGTTAAAGACATATAGATTATAAAAAATTACTTATATATTATAAAGAAAAAAAACCAATTTGACAAGGCTTGTGGTTTTTGCTATTTTGATTATCTCGCGGGCAACTTCTTCGCTGTAGCGGGAGCGGTAGGCTTAGCTCAGTCGGTCAGAGCATGGGGAGCCATCCCCTACGCCGAGGGTTCGAATCCCTCACCTACCGCAATTTTGATCTCTGGCGGCGCAAATAACCCAATTTGGGTTGCGCCGCTTCTTTTTTTGAGACAATTATTTAATCATTTCTAATAATTCTTTCTCGGAAATTATCTTAACGCCTAGATCTTTTGCCTTCCGGGCTTTGCTGCCGGGATTATCACCCACAACCACAAAATCGGTATTTTTTGAAACCGAAGAGACCCAGTCGCCGCCCGATTCCCTGATTTTTTCCTTAGCTTCATCCCGACTTAAATTAACCAGGGTGCCGGTAACCACAATCTTTTTTCCAGAAAGCTGAGTGCTGGCCAAACGTGTTTTAGCCGACAAAACCTCAACCCCCTGTTTAATTAAATCGCTAAGTAAACTTTGATTTTCGGTTACTGTCAACCAATCAATGATGCTTTGAGAAACAACCGGGCCAATATCATCAATTTGATCAAGGTCTGCGGGTTTAAGTTTTCTCCAGCTATTGATATCCTTAAAATAATTGGCCAAAGAAATTGCCGTTTCTTCCCCTACGTGAGCAATGCCAAGAGCATAAATAAATCGAGCTAAAGGAATTTTTTTTGCCGCTTCAATTGCTTTAATCAAATTGTCTGCTGATTTTTCGGCAAACCTTTCCAGGGGCAATAAATCATCTTTTTGCAAAGCGAAAAAATCGGCCGGACTTTTCAGTAAACCTTCTTCGCTTAATTGCGCCACAATCTTTTCACCCAAACCATCAATATTAAACCCTTTCTTGGAAACAAAATGAATAAGGTTTCTTAGCTTTTGAGCAAAACAATTTTTATTTTCGCAAAACAAAGCGACGCTTTTCCCTTCGCCTTTTTCCAAAATGGTTTTTTTGGTTACGGTTGAATTACAAACCGGGCAACGCTTGGGCATTTTAAATTCTCTTTCTTTGCCTGTTCTCATCTTGGTTAAAACCGAAAGAACTTCCGGAATAATTTCGCCCGCTTTTCTAATCACAACCGTATCGCCAATCTTAACGCCCAATCTTTTAATTTGATCTTCATTATGCAGGGTGGCGCGCCTGACGGTTGTGCCGGCCAATTTTACCGGCCTAAGCTCGGCAACAGGCGTGAGTGTACCCAAACGACCAACCTGCACGGAAATATTTTCTACGACCGTTGTTACCTCTTCGGCCGGAAATTTGAAAGCAATAGCCCATCGCGGCGCCTTACCAACATAACCCATCTTTTGCTGCAAATTACGGCTATTTACCTTTACAACCACGCCATCAATCCAATACGGCTCGTTTTTTCTGTGCTCTTGCCAATATTTCCAATAATCAATTACTTCGGATAAATTTCTACATAATTTATAATGTGGGTTTACTTTAAAGCCTAAGGCTTTTAAGCTTTCCAATTCCTGTTTCTGGGTCTCCGGAAATTTTTCTTTGCCGCCAGACCAATCATAAATAAAACAATCAAGCTTTCTTTCAGCAACGATTTTGGGGTCCAATTGTCTAATCGTACCAGCTGCAGCGTTGCGCGGATTGGCAAATTCGGGCAAGCCATCGCTTTGCCTTTTTTTATTTATTTTTAAGAGTTGTCCTTCTGAAAGCCAAACCTCACCTTCAACAATAATATCAATTGGCTTGGGCAATTTCAGCGGAACGCTTTGGATGGTTTTGATATTCTGAGTTACATTTTCGCCAATCTTACCGTCACCTCTGGTAGCCGCCAGCTTAAGCTCGCCTTGCTCATAGGTAAAAACAATATGTAAGCCGTCAATTTTTAATTCGCAGACATATTCAAGTTCAAAATCAGAATCATCGGAACTGATCAACTTTTTTATTCGGCTCTCCCACTCGCCAATTTCAGCCGGTGAAAAAACATCATTAAAAGACCACTGCCTGACTTCATGATTAACTTTGACAAATTTGTTCAAAGGTTTTCCGCCAATTCGCTGCAAGGGCGAATCGGTTCTTTTTAAATCCGGGTACATTTCTTCAAGCGACCTTAACTCTTGCTGTAAAGAATCATAAATCGCATCCGTTACCGTTGGGTCATCTAAAACATGATAGCGATACCTTAAATCGTCTATCTGTTCAATTAACTTTGATATTCTTTTTTTTGCTTCAACTTTATCCATGATAAATTATTTGATAATCTTTTCTTCGGAGAAAATAACAAAATCATAAAGTCCGGAAACCGGCGGCCTCATTGGGGTTCTGACTCTTATCTTTTGTTGGGAGCTGCCATAATTGGCCTGAGAGTCTATGACCAAACGCGAAGGAATCGGAATTTGCTCCCATTGACCAGAAGTATCAGAATAAACCCTTAAGGTAAAGCTCAAAGCCTGAGCGCCAAACCAATTATTACTTAATCTTAAAACGTAAGAACAGCCTGGCCTAATTGACACCTTAATGCTGCCCAAAGTGTCTTGCAGGCCGGTAATTGTCATATTATTATTTGCCCCTCCGACGGGCACCAAACCACGGCTAATGGTCGGGTTTAGGATGGGAAAACTCTGAGGACAGCTGATTGTACCGTCAGAATCAATGAGCCAAGAAAGATTTGTTAACTCACCATAAATCGTGGCCGATTCAGAAGAATCAATGGAAAAAGCGCCAATTTGTTCGGAATTGTTACCACCATAATAGGGATTAAACAAATCTAGCTGAAACGATTCACCCGGATTAAGATTAACCTTTGATTCAGATTCATTGCTTACATTTACCTGCCAATCACCTTTTAAGGACGAAGAAAGACTGCCTTTTGTTTGGGTAATGCAAGCAATCGTATCAGCCGGTGATGTTTGGCCGCAAAATCCGCGATCTTCTAAACAAGTTTGACAGTTAGTTTGAATAACTGAACAGCAATCAGCAATTCCTTGGCGTCGTCTGGCTTGATGTAAGGCGCGCTCTGCGCCGCTTTCGGCCAAATAATAAGCTTGGATTGACTGATCCGCCAAACGCGACTGCTGGATCTGTGAAACCAAAATGGCCGCAAACGTCGCGGCCGCACCTAAAACCGCCGAAATTATAAGAACCGACATAATCATCACTATTCCATTTTGTCGGGAGTAATTCATATTAACGTTTATAAACACGACTTGATGCCGTTGTTTGTAAATAAATTGTTTTTCTCTCTGAAGCCTTGGTGCCTTTTGACTCAAAACCTAGAACAATGGTCACGCGCGGCTGTGTATTATAGGGCAAACAATAATAGTTACCACTAACACTTGCGCAATTTGCCGTGGCACACTTTGAATTGTCCGGCGAACCGGATAAATTTTGACAAAGACAATAACCGTTCTTGCCGCTCTGATCATCCAGACTGCAACTCACACCAGCCAAGCAGCCATTGGGGGTTAAACCGTCGTTACACCTCTCTTCAATAAACGGACTTGTGGGCGGATCAATATAAAAAGATAGTTTGGTAACAGTATAATAAGCCGGGTCAGAAAGCTGGCTGACCTGTCCGTCAACTTCGCTTTTTAATATTCCCCCGCCAATTGCATCCAAATAATATGAAATTTCTTTACCATCATAATCAAGCAGGTGAATCTCTGACTCCCAATCAACTATTCCGTCATCAGAATCAAGGATATATCTGGAACTGAACGGCAACTGGGTTTGATAGTCAATTTCAGTTGTGCGGATTTGCCGGGCCATTGTCTCCATGGCAAAACGCAAATCAGTTAATGTTTTTTCCCTGATTGACGTTTGGCTCTGCGACTTTAAAATCATCATAAAAATGTCAGTCAAAACAACCGTCAAAGTTAAAAATATAGCCATAACCACCAAAATCTCCAAAAGCGTAAAACCAAAATTTCTTTTATTTCCAATCATATATTAAATCTTCAATTATTACTTGATGGGGTTTATTGCGTTCCGCCCAATTAATGATTGAACGAACCTCTAAACCGACCTTTTGCTCAACCGAGGTGTCGCATGACTCCTTGATGCTTTCTGTTCCTCTGTCTGACGTATCTGATATATTCAAACAAAGATGAGAAATTTCAATTTGACGATAGTAAACCGTCGCTAAATTGCCTTGGCTCTGACAAGAATAAACCCCAAAATCGGAAAGAAAAAGCTGGCCGGTTTGTTCGGCCTGCAAAGGTAAAAAGCTCCAACTGTTTGATTGATCGTCAAAACAAGCTAAATAGCGGCCGGCTTGTTTTAAATTGGTATCCCAATCAAGACCGGCCAGCCAATTTCTATCACGGATACTTCTGACAACCTCAATTCCTTCCCGGGCTAAATTATTGGCCACAATGCTGTATTCACTCTGTTTTTGTGAAGTAATATTTGAAGCGTTCAAAGCGATAATAGCCGAAACGGTTGTTACCAAAATGCTGATTGAAAATATCATTTCCATCATGCTTTGGCCGCTGTTTTTTTGCAATTTTAATTTCATAATTTGCCGCTGCTGGTTAAACCGGAAATTAAAGAAATATAAAAATATCCTTTTTCCAAAGTATTTACATCTTGAATGATGCCACCTATATATTTAAAATTGTCTGAAGATAAATAACCCGGATAATTTACAATCATCAAATTAGGCTGATTAAAACCAATTTCTAAAAAATCAGTCATAACCTGCCATTGAATATTTTTCCATTTTGTTATTTTTGTGTCATCGCAAGGAAGACCGGTTTCTTCCAAGTCTACAATTGAATTATCAAGACCGCAGAATTGAATAAACTTATAATTCTTTAAAGTTATTTGGCCGTTTTGAACTAAATTTGAAGAGGAGAAACGAGAAGAGCTTGAGTTGATAAATTCCGCCGAAGAGGTTGCAATATAATAATTTTTCGGATAACGATAAAAAAATCTAACTAGATAGCCGCCAAAAGGATAATTACCAGTTTGATCGACGCGGCCGGCCTGGGCCCAATTTTTTGTCTTATTTATATCACTAACAACCTGATTTATTGTCATCTTCACGTCACTGCTTCCCTGGCCCGCTCTGAAATTAGCCAAAACAATTGAGAGCATCGCTAAAATGACTGCAATTGAAACCAAGAGCTCCATTAAGGTGTAGCCAGAATTTATTTTAAATTTCTTATTTTTAACGCTTCGCATTACATTAAAAGTCCTAAATACCAAGATAAAATTTCTTGCCCAAACAGTAAAGAAATAAAAGTGGCAAAAGTTAAAAACGGACCAAAGGGAAGAGCAGATGACATTTTTTTCTTTGAGGCAAGCATTAGCGTCACGCCAACAATCGCGCCGACAACGTAAGCCAAAAACAAGGCGACTAATAAATATTTCCAACCTAAAATCACTCCCATCAAAGCGCCAAGCCTAATATCACCATCGCCCACCCATTTACCCCGAGAGATAAAATATTGAAAAGCGAAAAATCCGGCGCCAATCGCGGCGGCAATCAAATAATTATAAATATCAAAATCAATCGCTAAATTTAAAATTAAACAAGTGGCAATGGCAGGTAAACTGATTACATCTAAAATTTGGAAATACTTTAAATCATAAATAAAAATTACCAAAAGGAAGGAGCAAGAAACAAGTGCGAAAAACATTTTTGGGGAAAAACCAAAGCGCCAAAAAATTAAAACAAAAAGGAGGCCGGCCGCCAACTCAACAAGCGGATATTCCCAAGAGATTTTCTGATGACAATTTCGACATTTACCTCGCAAATTTAAAAATCCAAAAAGAGGGATATTATCAAACCAGGCAATTATTTTTTTGCATTTTGGGCAAAATGAACGGCCATAAATAAAGCTTTTTTCTTCTCTTAACCGATAAACAATGACATTGATAAAGCTGCCGATACACAAGCCAAAAATAAAAAATAGAAGGGTAAACATATTAATATTATCTCATTTTTTGCCAAAATACGCAAAAAGCCCCCGCCAAGCGGGGGCTTTTATAAAATCGGCTAAAATGGGGCAACGGTTGTAATTGAGCCATTGGGGGTTATATAATTATAACCGCGTCTATAACTTTCATAACCTCTCTCCAAATTAAACCTTAGATAATAATTCTGAGGACCCTGGCCGGTAACTTGAGCCGTGGCCGGACGAAAATAATATTGGTTGGCATTAGCTGTGCTAACACCCGGGTCTTTTGGAATAACGGCCATAAAAGCGTTTGGGCAACCCAAAGTGGTAAATCCGGCCGAGCTAGTAGTTAAACACTTTCTGGTTGTGTCACGACCCAAATAAGCGGTTAAGGTTGGATACATTCTTCTGTCATTGTAATACAAATTCAAAGCCGCTTGTATTTGTTTAATATCGGCTAATCGTTTGGCGTCTCTTGATTTAGCCCTAACCGTTGACATGGCCGCCACCGCCAAAACTGAAATAAAACCAATAATCGCAATAACGACCAACAATTCAATAAGAGTAAAACCGAAGTTTTTATTTAACTTCATAGTTTTATATTTTATAATTTAAATATCAATTATAATTATACCATACTTGCCGCAATAAAAAAAATCATTCTCTGGCGTCAGTCTCAAAAGAAGAAGAATATTCTTTGTTTTTCCACTCAAACCGATAAGTCAAAAAATTAGTATACTCATGGCTGAATTCAATCGGATCCAACCTAAAGGCCAAATTTAAATATCGATCAGACAAATTATCATCGCCAGCAACCAAAGCCCAAGCGGCCAAATTGTAATAACAATGTGCGGCCAGGCCCCTTGCCGGCAAATCGCTTTCTTCGTTAATCTCACTTAAATTTCTTATTAAGCCGAATCGATTTTGAAACGGGTATGATTTTGCCTGTTCCCAGCTTTTAAAAATTCTAAAAGTAATGCCATTGGAAACGGAAAAATATTTGCCCCCAGTTTCGCTTAAGGTCAGAGCAAAGTTGGTGTAAATCGGCCTATCTCCCGAAGCTGCAAAAATTAAATCGAGCATTTTCCCCCTTCTTTGACCTTGCTCCAAAGAAAAATATTCTGGCGGCAAAGATAAATTTATTTCTTTCCGAAAAAAATTATTCTCTGAAACAACCAATACGTCGGGACGATAATTTTCAACTTTTTTAAAATATACTAAGTTAAATATCTCCGTGTCACCCTGCAGGGTGTTATCATAATTAAAATAATAAACACCATTCTCATCAATACTTGATAAAACGCTTTTAGCATAATCATAGCCCAACCAATAACCACTACGATCTGCTTGACGATAATTCGTTAATAAAAAGCTAATAGGAATTGAGATAATTGCCAAACAAAAAAATATTTTCACAATCTTTAATGCTTTTGGACTGAAAGATTTTAAAATCTTAGGCAATAAATCCCAAGCATAACCAATGGCTAAGCCAAAAAATATAACAACCATACAAAAGGCCGGCAGATAATAAACACGATAAGTATAATCTAGGCCAATGGTATAGCCAAAAGACCTCAAATAAATTATACCCAAGCTGTTGAGTAAAAAAATTCCGGCAAAAAGGGTAAATTGCGATAAATTTTTTTTAAATGACACCCAAGCGCCGATTAAAGCTAGAGCCAAAGTTGGCGCAAAAAACTGAAGGGTAATTTCCAGAAAAAAAGAAATGATAATTCCAATTTTTCCATATTGAGACGCCAAGGGTGAAAAATCGTTATATTGCCAACGCATAATATGGCCAAGAAAATCCGTAAAACTTCCAATCGGGACCCAAATAAACGCTTCTTGGTTTAAACCGCGCCACAGCAAATAACCGTAAACGCTCAAGCCCAAACAAAAACCCAAAAACATTTTTACAATCTTAAAAGGATTTTTTAGTATCTCTTTCTCATTAATAATGATAAACAAGGTTATGGCCGGTGCCAATAAAATTGTCATGGTGTGGTTAGTCAAAGCCAAGCCGTAAATTAATGCAAAAAGATAAAGCAAAAAATTTTGTTTTTTCTCTTGCCAAATAAGCAAAACTAAAATAGTCAAACAAATCAAAAGGGTGTTGAGAGTATAAAATTTGGCATATGTTGCCTGCGTCCAAAAAGTATAGCTTAAACCCAAGAGCAAACTAGATATTAAGGCAATAAATTTTGGCTTAATTAATCGACGCAATATCAAATAAATAACTACACACGTTAGGGTGCCGCAAACAGCAGAAAGCAAATTAACCCGCCAAACAATCGGACCAAAAGGTAAAAGAGAGAAAAGATGGCCTAAAATTGTCCAAAGCGGGTAGCCCGAAGGATGCGGAATGCCCAAGGTAATTGCCGCGGCAACCAATTCACCGCTATCTTCGGTTGTAATTGACAAGGGCATAGTAAAAAGATAGACCGACATCAAAAAAACAAAAATTAAAACCGAAACTAAAAAATCAATTTTCTCTCTAAAAAATCTTGTAATTAGATTGATCATACTTTCCTTAATTTTTTAAAATAAAACAACAACAAGGAACCGGCTAACAAAACAAATACGGTGACAAAAGTTATTAAAGCGCCCAGGTAGAATGAAATAGGCTTAAACTCAAAAACAATGTGACTTTCCCCGACCGGTAATTCAACGGCCGAAAAAGCACAATTTGCCGTTAGAATCCTTCCCTCTTTCCCGTTTATCTTTACTTGCCAGCCGGGATATTTTGTCAAACTCAAAAATAATAAACTCTCTTCCTCTACCTTAGCGATAATCTCAACTTTATTATCCGACCAATAAATATTTTCCACATTGTGCCACCCGAAATTGTTAGACCCTTCTTTAGTTGGAATCTTTGACTCTTCTGCTAATACAATTTCATTATTAAAATCATAAAAATCATTTGAGACTTTTTCTAAAAATTTAATTTGATTTTTTTCAATGGCATAATTATTTACGATAAAAGCCTTTGGTAGAAAAAATGGATTTTCATAAACTTTTATATCCGGCAAAGGCTCTGCAGAAAAAGTCTTTATTAATTTTAAATTATTATTATTCAAGCTAAAATGCGAAAGAAAATATTTAACCCCCTGCATGCCATAAATTTCTAAAAAAGTATCATCTAAAACCATCTCTGATTTTTGATTATTCGGAATTTGATGTTCTCTGGCTGTCAACCAAAGCTTTGCCATTGGCTCATACAGCTGCCCGCCCTCCAACCAGGGCCGATCATCGCTAGTTGATAAGTCAAAAAATATATTCAAATTTGGCGGAATCAAATTTCGATATAAATAAATATTGTCGGTATTCTGCCAACCGCCAGAATTTTTTATCACCGAAGACCAAGAATCTTGCCAATCAATACTGAGATAAGAAAATTTTTCCTTTTGGTTCTGCTCGGAAAGCCAAGTTGAAACCGGATTGGGCTTAAAATAATCTTGGGGTAATGCCGAAACGTATTGCCGGGCGTAAGTAAAAATATCCAACAAAATGAACAAAATAAATAAAATTGATAAAGTTGATATGGCCAATTTTACTTTTTTAACATCTGAATATTTTTCCAAAATTATTTTGGCAATTTTTTTAACAAGATCAAATCCGACTCCGGCTAAAATGGAAAATATCAGCATCAAGGGCAAAATGAATCTTTGGGAAAAACGAAAAAACTTAAGGCCGGGTAAAATAAGCCAGACAAAAATATATAAAAAATTATAACGACCAAAAATAAAAAATAATAAAATAAAAATCATAACTGCAAACAACCTTACTCTTTTATCGCTCTTTATCAAACAAATCAAAGCCAAAATTGCGAATATAGCGCTCAAAAAACCAAAATAACAATTATTCTCCCAGAAAATATCTAAATATTGATAATGCCCATCAAGATTATTTATAGCCGCATTGCCAAAAAGATAAGGATTAAGAACAGTCAAAATCTGCCTGGGTGGAAAAATATTATTTGTTGAAGTCTCGTAGTCAATCCAAGTATTTCTTTCTGATAACGCCGAAATTTCCAGCGTTGGTAAAAATTGAATTGCCGAAAGACCAAGTGCCATCACACCAATAAATATCCAAGGCAACAAAATTTTTATAATCCATTCATCAACCGAAACCTTTTTAAGGTCGGTAATTTCAAAACAAAAACGTAACAAAAAATAAACAAAACCACTAATGACGCTTAGATAACTGATCTGAGGATGGCCGGCAAAAAATTGAATGGAAAAAACCAAAGCAATAAATACGAGAAACCTTTTTTTCTTCTGGCTAAAAAAATATTTTTCTATTAAATAAAAAATTAGCGGCACCCAAATGGCCGCATTAATCATATTGAGATGTTTAATATGAAAAATAAAAAATCCGGAGAAAGAAAAAGCTAAGGCGCTAAAAATTGACGCCAAACGACTCAGGGACAAAGCTCTAGCATAAAGATAAGTGAAGAAGCCCGCCAGAAAAAAATTAAGAAAAAAACCAATATTAACGGCCAAAGTAAACGGTAAAAATAAGTAGATTAAGTTAAGAGGGTAAAAAACTCCAGCCTGGCCTTCGGCTAATAAGGCAAAACCATTGGACAAATTATGATTCCATAAGGGTACGTGACCAGACAGAATTGACTGCGCCGAAGCAGAACGTAGGGGCAAATTTAATTCCGTTAAATCACTGCCGGTAAAATCACCGGCGTATGGTATTGTTTTAGTAACCAAAAACGGTAAAATAAAGAAGAAAGATACTAAAAAAATAAAGACAATCGGTAAAATCTTTTTTATTTTTTCACCTATTTTCATAGCCATATTTTATCACAATCCAAGCAATAAAAACAGGGGCCTAAAAGGCCCCTGTTAAATATCAAATTCTAGAAATTAGTTATCGCTTATTCCATCCGGTGTGGCGACTTTGTTGCCCGCGGTTAAGTTACCGACCGAGGTCTCTAAACTAAAAGTTAAAGAATAGCCGGAGCCAGAACCCGTCTGAGAATAGTAATAAGTTGAACCGTTTGGCGTCGGATTGGAAGGCACGGCGCCCATATAAGTGGTAGCACTGCCGCAGGCTGTGCTGGCGGCAGTAACAAAACCTTGCGCGGTGCTGCCGCAAAGGATTCTACCATCAACACCCAAGGCAAGACTTGATCCCGTTGGGTAGCTGTTATTATCGTTATAAAACAGTTCCAAAGCGGTTTGGATCTGTTTGACATCAGCTACGCGCTTGGCGTCTCTGGCTTTTTGTCTGGCAGAGTTTAAAGAAACAACCGCCAAAGTTGACAAAACACCGATGATGGCAATAACGACTAACAATTCGATCAGGGTGAAACCCTTAAGTTTGTTTTTTGTCATTTATTTTTTTATTAATTAGTGATTTGATTTTTAAAAAATCAAATTATTATTTTGTTTAATTAATTATACCATAAAAATGATAAAATTAAAAATATAAATAAATAGCTGAAATTAGCAAAAATAAAGAGCAAAAATGCTCTTTATTTTTTTATTAAGCTTAACAAGTGTTAAAACTAATTTATTCCGTCAGGAGTGGCTGTTTTGTTACCGGCGGTTAAGTTACCGACTGAGGTTTCTAGATTGAAAGTCAAGCTATAACTTGAAGCGCTACCGGTATAAATATAGGCTGAGCCGTTTGGGGTAGGATTGGAAGGCACGGCGCCCATGTAAGTAGTGGCTGCAGTGCCACAACTGGCAGTGCTAGCAATGAAACCATTGGCGGTTGTACCGCAAAGGATTCTACCGTCAACACCCAAAGTTAAAGTCTGAACCGGGTAACTGTTGTTGTCGTTGTAATACAGTTCCAAAGCGGTTTGGATCTGTTTGACATCAGCTACGCGCTTGGCGTCTCTGGCTTTTTGTCTGGCAGAGTTTAAAGAAACAACCGCCAAAGTTGACAAAACACCGATGATGGCAATAACGACTAACAATTCGATCAGGGTGAAACCCTTAAGTTTGTTTTTTGTCATTTTTCACCTCCTTTCATTAAGGTCAATTGACCTTGCTTTATAATAATTAATTATAACACACTTCTTGCTAAATATAAATAAAAACTAAGACATGCTCATGGATAAACTATACATTGGCAAAAGAACCGCGGCCACCAAACCGCCGACAGCCAAACCGAGAATCACCATTACAAACGGCTCAATTAGGGCAACTAAATTGGCAACTTTATTACCCACTTCTCGTGAATAAAAATTAGAAATTTTATTTAAAATATCCTCAAGCCTGCCGGTCTTTTCGCCTAAATTAAGCATTTGCGAAACCATTGGCGGCACTTCCTTGCTCTTAAGCATCACGCTGGCAATGGAGTTACCATCCTCCACTTCTTTGGCCGTTTGCAGCATAATATCTTTATAAACCGTGTTGCTAACGACATCAGAAACCACTTCAAGGCTTTTGGTTAACGACACACCGCCGGACATCAAGGTATTTAAACTGGTGGCAAACCTAACAATAATCACCTCCTGATTAAGTCGCCCAAAAACCGGGATTCTTAAAACAAAATTGTCCCAAACGCGACGGCCGATTTCAGTCTTAATAAATATTCTAAAACCAACGGCTAAAGCCACAATAGCAATAACAATCAGCCACCAATAAGCGGCCATAAAATCAGTTATTACAATCAAGACTTTGGTGGCAAACGGCAGCTCTGTTCCCGACTCGGTCAAAACCTCGGTCAATTTCGGAAGAACAGAAACCATCATTATTCCTCCGACAATACCCAATCCGGAAATAATAAACGCTGGGTAAATCATTGCCCCTTTCATTTTTGAAGAAAGATCGTAATCACTTTCCTGTTGAGCTGCCAAATACTCCAAAACTTCATCCAATTTACCTGATGTTTCGCCGGCGCGGATAATACTTATAAAAAAATTATCAAAAATTTCCGGATGCCTGGACAGGGCGGAAGAAAGAGTTGCCCCACCTTCAACGTCATCACTGATTTCTGAAATTATACCTTTTAAAATTTTATTTTCTGTTTGATTGACTAATATTTTTAAACCCTGAACCAAAGGAATGGTGGCGGAAATTATCACTGATAATTGGCGAGAAAAAACAACAATATCTTTTGACTTAACCCGATTAAACATTTTAAGCGATCGCTCGCCCAGACTAACTTTTTCTTCAACCAAAGAAAGGATCGTCAGCTGCCTTTCCTCAAGCACCTCAGCCGCCACCTCGGCCGAAGCAGACTGAATCATACCCTCAATGGTCCGGTTTTCTATATCATTGGCTTTATAGCGAAAATAAGGCATAAAATTAAATTCTTACCATCTTGCGAAAATTTTCCTGTTCGTCCGCATATTTAATGGCTTTATCTACCAAAACATCGCCCGACTTTACCAAATCAGCCAGAGATTGATCCATAGTGCTCATTCCCTCGCTGCGCGAAGACTGGAGAACGGAAAAAATCTGATTAATCTTTCCATCTCTAATGATATTCTTAACCGCATCATTATTAACTAAAATTTCACTGGCCAAAATCAAACCACCACCAACCCTGGGCACCAAACGCTGACAAATTATCGCCTTTAAACAATCGGACAATAAATTTCTTGCCCTTTCCCTGTCCTCTATTTCAAATGAAGATATAACCTCTTCCAAGGTGGTAACAACCGAAACGGTGTCCATAATTAAAAATGCCAAACGACCCGAGCTGGCAAACTCCAAGGTTAACGGATTAATTTCCGGTTCGGAATTCGTATCAACCATTATAACATTTACATCCGTCCTTTTGGCATATTTAAGCGCATCAGTGAAAGAAACAACGTCGCGACCAACCTCACGCTGCTCAACAATACTTTCCTTGTTTACCAATAAATATTCAATCGGCTGCTCAATGGTCATTATATTTTCTTTTCTGGTTTTATTAATTTCCTCTAGCATTGAGGCTACGGTTGTAGTACGGCCGGAACCGTAAGGACCGGTCACAATTATTAAACCGCTGCCCAGATCGCTTAAACCATAAACCGCCTTAGGCAAACCTAAATTAACCAAATTTGGAACTTGAGACGGAATCAAATGCAAAGAGGCTGAAATAAAACCTTTCTGAAAGAAAAAATTTGCCCTGACTCTAAAATTTTTATCCACTTCTTTGACAAAGATAAGCTCCTTCTTTTCGACCAATTCTTTCTTATTTTCTTCACTCAACCAGTCATCGGATAATTGACTCATAAAACTGCTGGTGATAATTTTTTCCTGACTCAATTCAATTAACGAATCATCAATCCGCAGCATCGGATAAGTGCCGACTGCCAAATGTAAATGAGAAGCACGTCGCTTGGCGGCTTCAGCCAGTAATTTATTTAAAATTAAATTAAGCGAAACTTCCATAATTTATTCACCCAGGGTTTCTTTTATTTTTTTAACAACCTCCGAAGGCATAAAATGCGCCTTAATCAAATAATCTTTCGCGCCTAAATCAAGGCCTTTTTTAACTTCGTCTTTTTGACTTAGATTTGTCAATAAAATAACTGGGATATCTTTGACGCTTTTTTCCGATCTCATGGCTTTCAATATTTCAAATCCGTCCATTTTAGGCAAGATAATATCCAAAAGAATTAAATGCGGTTTTTTGTCTTTTATCATCTTCAAACCCTTTTCCCCATCGTTGGCCAAAAGGACTTCATAGCCTTCCAGGCCCAATTTAGTGCCATAAAGTTCTGCCAAAAATTCATCGTCTTCTACCAAAAGAATTGTTTTTTTGCTAGGCATAAATATTCAATTCATTATTAATTATTTTATAATTGCGCAACGCGCATAACCTCATCTAAAGTTGTTTGACCTTCAATGGCCTTAATTAAACAATCTTGAACTAAAGTAATAAAATTTTGCTTCTTTAAAGCTTTTTCTATAGCGGCATTATCCTTAAAACCATTCGCTATAATTTCACGCAACTCTTCGTCAACCTCAATAATTTCAGAAACGGCTACCCGGCCCTGATAACCAATTCCACCGCAGTGAGCGCAACCCTGACCCCTATAAAATTTTATTTTTTTCATATCAATTCCCTTGGTGTATTTTTCCGGAATTCCAGCCAATTGTTCTTTGACTCTTGCTAAAAGCAAGGTTGGGATCTCGGCTTCTTGCTTGCAATCCGGACAAATTTTTCTGGCCAAACGCTGAGCGATTACCAAATTAATAATTGAAGAAAGTAAAAAAGGTTCCGCACCCATATCAATTAAACGAGGAATTGAACCAAGAGCATTGTTGGTGTGTAAAGTAGATAAAATCATGTGACCGGTCAAACTGGCGTGAACAACCAGCTCGGCTGTTTCACGATCTCTAATTTCACCAACCATAACAATATTGGGATCTTGGCGTAAAATTGCACGCAAGCCACTGGCAAAAGTATAGCCAACCTCCGGATTAACTTGTGATTGATTAACACCGTTAATGTAATATTCAATTGGATCTTCCAGCGTCTGAATGTTAACCCCTTCCTGATTTAACA
The DNA here is from genome assembly GCA_964540635.1 of uncultured Gammaproteobacteria bacterium. Taxonomy (GTDB): domain Bacteria; phylum Patescibacteriota; class Patescibacteriia; order Buchananbacterales; family UBA6539; genus 02-FULL-45-11b. The sequence continues at coordinate 144,533 of CAZINP010000004.1, read as the reverse complement.
TGGAAAGAATGGTATACAAAGTGCTGGTTTTGCCTGAACCGGTTGGACCGGTCAAAAGCAACAAACCGTGCGGTTTTTTTATCGCCCGATCAATCAAATCAACGTGAGGCTTATTAAAACCCAGTGCCCCAAGTTCGGGTACGCCTGTGGCGGTATCTAAAATTCTTAAAACAACCTTTTCACCTTCAAATAACGGCAAAGTGGAAACACGAAAATCAACATCGCGACCCTCAATATTTAAACGAATCCTACCATCTTGCGGCTTTCTGGTTTCGTCCAACTTGAGATTAGCCAAAACTTTAATTCTCGCCACAATCGCAGCATGGGTATATTTAGGCAATATCAAAGAGGTGCGCAAAATACCATCAATGCGAAATCTAACCTTAGTGTCTTTTGTGGTTGGCTCAATGTGAATGTCTGATGCCCTACCGGCCAAGGCGTGGCGAATAAAAACCAAAACCATTTTAGAGATTGGCGCGCTCTTAATCACCTCTTCCATTTTTTCGGCGGTTTTTTCTTTACCTTGATCAATAACCGAAAATTCTGAAACCTCGGCTAAAGCCTCTTTTGCTTCTTCGGCCAAAAGTTGATATTGAGCAAAAGCCGACTTAAAGCTGTCGGGGGAAATCAAAAAATATTTAACTTGCAAACCGGCCTTCTGGGCCAAAAATTCCATTGCTTCTTCCGCCTTAAAATTTTGAAAATTAACGCGACCAACCGAAACGTTATTATCCGTCTTATCAAAAGAAATGATTTCATAATTCTCGGCAACCTCCTGAGGAATGATATTTAATATTGTCTTTTTTAATTGCTTGCCCCTTAAATCAATATAATCTACTTTTAGCACGGCTGCTCTGGCCTGGGTTAAAACTTCTTGATTAATAATGTTTTCGCCCAAAATTAAATCATCAACACTCTTGCCGGCCCTATCCGCCTGAACCTTAATCTCCCCGGCCGAAGCCGCGGTTAATAAATTTTTTGAAACTAAATATTCAATTAATTGTTGATCAATTGGCTTAATCATAATTATGGTTTTGTTGAGGTCGGGCTTTGAGCCTGAACTTGAGAAAACGGATCAAGTCTTCCGGAAACAGTAGTGCTAACCCGTGAAACAGGTGCCGGCTTTAAATTAATATAAGGCGCTTTTTTTAAAAATGAATCCGTAAACTCAATCTTTTCGTAATCAACGCTTGCCGTTACTGGCTGGTCCTGGCTTACCTCAATCTGAGCCGAATCGGTTGATTCATCAGGATCATAGCTGGCGGAGAATTTAATCTCAAAAAAGGAAACATAGAGAACATACAATGAGGCCGCGCTCAAAAGTATGATTACGACAATGTATGCAATCTTTCGATTTTGGGTAAGTTTTTTTTGCATTAACATAGCTATTGGCCCAAATAATATGCTGTTAAGGTTAATGAATAATTTGGCGAGCCGGGATTAAAATACACCGCCTGAACATCAAAAAGACGTAGATTATTTTCCAGGGCGGAAATAAATGCTTTAAGCTGATTATAGCTTCCCTGACCCGTGCCGGCCACATTAAGGCCGATGCCAATCTTTTTTACATCATCATTTTTATTTCCCTCTTCTGTGCTAGCAACACTCTCATTAAAATTAACATTTGAAAGAATTAAATTATTAGCCGCAGCCAAACTTTGTAACTGAACAAATAAACCGGCAAAATCCGGACCTGAGGGTAAAATCTGACTAAAATTATCCAATTGATTTTTATCAAATTGATGGTATTTTTTAGAAACATCTTGAAGTTGCGCCAAATACGCCTGACGCTTCACCCTCTCAACTTTTAAAACTTCCAAATCTCTTCCGCCGTTTTGCTGCAATGAAATTACTTTTGGCTTAATGGCGACAAAATAGCCGCTAGCCAAAAGCAAAACACTTAAACTTAAAGTAATTAAGATATGATATCGCACAAAATTAGCTTTAAGCGAGATTCCAAGCGGTAAGTTTTCGTTATTGTTTGAAGCCATAAAACTTATTGAATTGGTTTAAGAAAAACCCCGGGCTGAAATTCTAAATTAACACTAAAGGTAACCCCGGCGTATTCGCCGGTTTTTTCCGCCAAAGCAGTAGCACCATCTATTTTTACATCCTTAACAAAATCCGTGGCTTGTGAAAATACCAAAAGCTGTTTTGCCGCCGACCCATAATCTTTGCCCACGGCCGATATTACCAAGCGATCTCTGCCCGACATTGAAAAATTAGTATAGTATACTTCATCAATAGTATATTTTTCCAAAAGCGAAAAAAACTTGGTCCAATAGATATGCCGATCAAGCAAATCTTGAATAAGTAACAATCTAGCCTGAAGCTCCTTGGCGCTCTTCTCATCGTCTTTATAGGTTTCAATTTGTCCGTCAATTACGATAATATCATCTTTAACGTCTTGAATTTGCCTGGTAACTATAATTTGATACCAAGTTAAACCAAGATAAGAAAAAACAATAACCAATAATAATCCTGCTAAAATTATGCCTGTCAGAATTATTTTTTCCGGAAATCGCCTCTCGGGCATCTTGCCCAAATCTTCAGGAATTAAATTTATATCCAGGTAAACGCTTTTTTCCTTTTTTGTCGGTACGTTTACGTCCTTATTCTGCAAGATCTCTTGACTTTTAACTTGCTTTTTCTTGAACCACTTCTCTTTCTTTTCCTCGTGTTTTTTTTCAGAAATAACCTGCGGTCTTGGTAAAACCTCTTTTTCTTTTCTTTCCATTAAATTCTTTTTATCAATCTCCGGCTTTTTATTTTTAACCTCATTTAAATCGACTTTACTGATATTTTTTTTGTGATCTTTTTTCTTGCCAAAAAACTTTAAACGCCACCAAGAAAACCACGAAGGCTTTTTTAGCAAATGCTGACTAACCGAAGAAGACGCGAGCAAAACCGCTTGTGGCTTATCTTTCTCCGGCTCAGACTTTTTGGAAACCGTGGCCAAATCCAAATCGGGTAAATCAATATCTGAAATTAAACTGGTATCGTTTTTAAAATCAAATTTAACTTCGCCTTTTTGCCGAGATTTAAAGTCCGGCGTTGTCATCGCTGGTAAGCCGCCGGATTTATTCGGGGTTGATTTTATTTCTGGTTTGTTTATCTTAACCTCATCTTTTGAATTTTCTTTCTTTTTGGCGATAAAAAACTTTGAAAAAAATGAGGGCTTTTTCTCTTTTATTTTTTTTTCTTTTATCTTCTCTTCTTTTTCCGGGACATGAAGTTTAATATCAAAACCACCCGACGATTTCTTCGCCGAATCATTGTGCTTATTCTCTTTGCGCCTGAAATCATCAGGCAAAAGATTGATATCTGCCATAATTATTCAATATCACGCATCGCCAAACCAACGGCCACAGAAAACCTTGAACCAATATTATCCAAAATTGGTTTTAAGTCTTGAGGATAAATCACCCTGGCCCAAGGATCTCCCAAAAAAGTCCTAATACCCAAGACATTGGTTAAATATTCGGGCAAACCCAAAAGCAATGACGAACCGCCGGTTAAAATTATTTTTTCAATATTTTTTTGACTTTGATTTTTAAAAAGATTATTGCTATATCTCAACTCATCAATAATCGGGGTAAGAGTTGATTCAATTGTTTTAGGAATACTACCAGAACCGGCCATAGCTTGCGACAATCCGATATCGTACTTAAATTGCTCGGCACGACTCATGGAAATATTCAAACTGTTGGCAATAGCCTTGGTCATAGTCAGACCGCCAATATCAATGCTTCTATTTAGCAACGGAATATTATCCGAAATGATTGTAACGTTGGTTACAACCGAACCGATATCAACAATCATTAACGATGATCGATCATTACCAACCAAAGATCTGATTAACGCGAATTGTTCCGTATCAAGACTCAACAGGTTTAATCCGGCACTTTTATAAATATCAATATAACGCTTGACCAAATCTTTAGGAGCAGCGGTTAGAAGAATTTTTAAATACTTTCGGCTGGCCGGCTGAATTTTCAAAAAACCTTTTTTTTGTAGATCGCTTTCACTACTACCATTAAAATCAGTTCCCGCAACCTCTGGCGATTTTGCCGTTTCTTGATTTAAAACTTGAGGCAATATTTTCCAATCTAAAATCATTTCGTTTATTGGCATGGGAATTATTTTTTTTGCCTCCCATTTTATCGCCGAAGCCAAGTCTTTGCTTGGCATTTCCGGTAAATTTAAAATTGAACTAAAAACCGAAAAGGCAGGTAGGGCAGTTATCGCTTTGGTGGTTGTGGTTTTGGCCTGCTTGCAAACCAACTTTATCCATTTTGATGTATCCAAATAACTTATTTTTTCTTTGGTTGAAACCGATTTATCCACATCAATATCCAAATAGCCATAGGTTACAAGCCTGGGACGACCTTGATCGTTATATAATTCAACGACTTTAACACCATTTGTATCAAAATCAACACCCAAATAACTTTGCGGTGTGGAAAACAATGACATTTTATTTTTTAATTTTATTTTAGGTTAATAACTAATATATTATAACACAAATCAATATTTCACGCCAAATATTTTTCAAATTGCCAGGGCAAAATTATTGCCCGCTAAAATCAGAACGCCACAAAGGCATCGCTTTGGCAAAATCAGCCAATCCCGGCGGTGTATTTGCCAATAAACGGCCATCATAAACCACACTTTCGGCCGGTTGAACTGCCGGCGGATTTACACTGTAAGTCCTGTTAAAATTAAATTTTCTGGCCATAATAAAACCATTGACTGTGAGCGGTGCCGTATTACAATCGCCGTCATAACAAGAGAAAACTTGGCCGCAACCAGCCGGCCCTTCGCCACTTTCGGCACAAGGCGTGCCGTTACCCAGAACAATAAAATTGCCCGCAACATTTTTAACGCTACCTTTAATTTTCAAATCGCCCTTGATTATCCAGGCCAGTGAGGCCAAATTCTTAAATCTTGTCTCGGCCGCACTTGACTGATAGGTCAAATCACCGTTTATGGTTACATTACCGTTTACAATTACAGTGCCCGCGCCCGACTCATAGCCAGTGCCATTTTTAAATTCCGCGTTAACATGAATGTTCCAATTACTGTTAACAAAATAAACCTTATTGCCCAATACATTATTACCAGAAAGTGGCAGCGTTGACTTAATTACCGTAATACCATATTTATTTGTACACGTTGTTTGTCCGTCACATAACAAACCGTCAACATCCAAAGAACCCAAAGCATTTGAGTAACGAGTTTGCGTGGAAGGAAAATTAATTTGACCGTAAGTCGGATCAATCCAGAGCGCTTCGGCCTGAGCTGAAGAAAATCCGGTAATGGCTTGATTGGATAAAATGCGATAAGTGGCGTTATAGGTCGTAGCCGGCGCGAGCGTACCTTCAATTCCCTTTTGCGCGTAAACATCTCCTGACTGGGCTTGCAGCCAAGGATTAATGGCTGTAATTGTCGGCGAAAAAGAGAACCAACCAAAACTATAATCAACACTACTGCCGTTATAAGCCCAACCGTTTAAGGAATAACGCTTCTGGTTCTGTCCATCAAAATTAAAGGTGCTTTTAGTTATTGACATTTCGTAATTTGATGTGGCGCAGGAGTTATTATTTTCGCATGAAAATGAAACCCAGCCATCGTCTTTTAGGGCTAAAATTTTTCCCCAACCCAAAACATTGGCTACTTCCGGCTGACCGCTTTCAATTCTTGCCTGCCAAGCTGAAACGCCTTTTATCTGGGGTATGGCTGTACCGAAATTTATTGGATTACAACCGGACAAATTATTACAAATATTAGCCTGATCGCAAGTCTGACCAAAACAAACCCAACCGGCATTCTCAGACCACGCCCAGCCCCGAATTTGGTTATCCGAATCAATGCTGACAAAATAATCAGCGTTATTATTGCAGGTACCTGAGGGTAAAAGTGTACAATTTTGGTGATTCAAAGAAATCCAGCCGGAATTAGGCGACCACGCCCAACCAAGCATTTTCTCACCGCAAGTTGCCGTACAGCTTGCCGAACCGCTGGGCCCATCATCACATTTTTCAAACTCACCGTCGTCGTTTGGAGACTGAATAATTTCATCACCGCAATAAGTTTGGGCGGCGGGCAAAGCGGTATACCAAAAAACACCTAAAAATAATACGGCGCATAAAATGCTAAAAATTAAAAATATTTTTTTGGACATCGAAAAATTATTGCAATTTAATACAATGTACTGATGCGTCTAGAATATTTGTATTACAATTAAACTTCCATCTATTCGTTTGACTCGGCCGACTTTCTTCAATTCTATCACCGCCACAATTACCACCTCCACCCGCAACAACATAACCAGGAGGACACTGGACTTCATATTCATCAGAGCCTTCATCATAGCCTATATTTGAACAACCTCCGGACCAGCTGATATTTCCACAAGTTGCCAGCCCACAAGCAGACCTGTCAATGGTACCAACACAAAGAACGGAACTTAAAGAATAAGTCGTATTCGTATCAGTATCGGCAGCCGGCGCCCAAAAAGTACCATTCCATTTAAGCACTTGCCCTGAGGTCGCACCCATCTTGCCAATTTTATAGTTTGTTACAGCGCCGGTGCCAATTTTTGCTTCCACCACCGCGCCGGTGCCAATTTTATCAGCTGTAATTGAGCCATTATATATTTTTGTATTTGTTACGGCGCCATCCAGAATCTTGTTGCCCGAAACCGCATTGTTAGCAATTTCGCTTGTTCCTACGGCATTTGCAGCAATATCTGAAGCGGTAATTGTGTCATCAAGAATCTTAGCGCTCGTGACGGCGTTATTTGCAATGGTTAAGCTGGTTGCCCCGGTAACATCCCCGGTGTGTGCCGTGTGCGAAAAAACCGTCCCAGCCAAAGTTAGTCCGGTACCGGCCGTATAAGTTGTGCCGACATTGGCCGGAATACCGGTTAATCGCGCCCAAGGAATATTACCAAAAACCAATGTCCCGGTTTGATCAACACGAAATATATCAACATTAGATGTGTTCATAATGTTTAAAGGACTGGTATTGGCATCACTGATTATTCTTATGCCTTCCTGACCACTGCCCGGATTAATATGCAGCCTTGCCGTTGAAACCGTAGCGCTGGTACCAATATTTACGTTACTCTGAATAAAAGTACCATTATCATATTCATTGTTATAATTTAAATATAATTTGTCGCTGTTTTCCAGGCCTAAAAGCGCTAAATTTCTAGCGTCGCCGGAAGTTGAGGAGCCACCTTGAATCCAAACATCATAAGCAGTGCCGGGAAGATCAATTCTGGTATAGCCATTAACCGTTAATTTATGGGTTGGGGTAATGCCAATACCAACATTTGTTCCATCATCAATAATAATGCTATTACCCAGCACTCGTGATGATGTCCATTTTGAAATGTTGTTGGTTGTACCACCGCCGGTAGTAACCTCGCCAATGGTTTTACAATCAGTTTCGTCCTCATCGCAAAACTCTCCGGCACCAACTCGACCGGCCACCCTTAACCTCAAGGTGTTTCCAGGTACGGTTCCCATGCCAAATTGGCCACCTTCGGTAATTATAAATGGATTAATCCACTGATCGGCTGAGTTTTTATAACTAAACCAAAGATCTTGGGCCTCCCCAGCATATCCCGGCGTATTTCCATTCCGATAAGTAATTTGCCAATGACTCTGGCCAGAGCCAACACCAATGCTGCCAAAACGAATACCGGAATACTGATAGTTATCGCCCGGATAGGTATTACCAGAAGCAATGGCTGAATTTGTCATCACGTTCATAAATCCGCCACTGCCGGACGGGGCTTGCACTCCAATACCGCCTGTGCGCGTGATGTATCCTGTCGTTTGTCCGCCGTTATTCCAAGTGGGATCAACTTCAGTAAAACTGCCGGTTGATATCGGTTGACCATTCCAATAAAGCGAGCCACCAAAATTATAAATTTTAGATGCTGTCACCGATGGCGCTGACGATAAACTCGTTAATTGAAGCTCTTTGGCGGCCACACCCGTACCAACGGCCAAATAACCTGTACCGTTTGGCGTCGTATATGAGGTCTGACCAAGCGTCATGCGCTCGGTGCCGGCGACGTTAGTGCTTGGCTGTGAGAAAAATCTTAAACCTTTTGTAAAATCATTATCAATACCCCAAACCAAGGTAGAGCCAGGATCTTGATTGGCATTTCCTCCAAGATATATCCTCCCCCCCAGACCGCTGACTAAAAACGGCCCACCATTAACCTGAAACAAGGAATTATAATTTGGCGTGGTAACATTTATACCAACTTTATCCGCCCCATCAAAAATTACTTTGTCACCGCCAGATCTGATATGAAGAGTATCATCATATCCGTCATAAACAAACGAGCCGGCCATTTTTATTCCCGGGGTAGAACCATTTAAAATTTCAATCATACCGCCATCAACTTTTATTTTGCCCGCCACCTCTAGCTTAGCGGTTGGGCTGACAGTACCGATGCCAACATCGCCCGTATTGGTAATTGACATTCTCACGCCACCAGTAGAAACGCCGGTATAAAAATCAAGGCCATATCTGTTTGGCGAGCCTGAAACTCTAGCTGAACCGATTCCTTCTCCGCTGCCATATCCGCCAAACTTTAAAGTATTTGCGCCAAAAGTACCGTTGTTAGTGGAATTCGCATCAACAACAATATCTCCTGAAACTTCCAATTTTGCCCCGGGCGTTGCACGCCCAATGCCAACATTGCCCACAAAGTAATTATCTCCGGTCGCGGAGTATATTGCATATTTACTCCCTCTAGCCAAAAGACCGGTAGAATTTGTCCCTAGCCCCCCTGAAGCAAAAACGGCATAACCGCCATCTTCCGAATTAAAAGCATAAAGACCATACAACTTTCCGGAGGCATAAACGCCATATCGGCCACCACTCGCCCTGACACCGGTAGAAGCATCGCCATTGGCATAGCCGTACACCCCATACCCGCTTTGATCATTTGCAACTGCATAAAGCCCCCTAACATTCCCGGCCGCAGAAATGCCATATTCGCCTGAGCCATTATTAATTACATGCAAACCATATAAAGAACTTGGAACGCTCGTACCGATTCCGACCGGCGCATTATTATAATAAATCGCCGAGCCAGTGCCAGCTTGCCAAAACCCGCTGATTTCACTCCAGCTGGTTTTACAGTTACCGGTGCCGGTACCTAAACAAATTTGGCTTGTCGCTTTTAAAATATCGGCAATGCCTTGACCGGAAATTTTAATATTACCAACTTGGGCTGAACTGTTTACATCCGAAATATTTTGAATAAATCCGGGCGGATTATTTGCCGGCGGCGATGCCGTTGGGTCCTGCCAGGCCGCCAAACCGGCACTGGCAAAAACAAAAAAAGCGACCAAAAATGCCGCTATTGCCGAATAGTTAATAATCTTTTTAATGCGCCCCAATAAGGTGTTCATAATTTATAAATTAAAAGATTATAAATAAATTTTTGCCGGAAATTGATTCACATTCCGGATTATTTAAGATAAGGCAAACCTCTTTTACTATTTTACAATTGTTTAGCAAAAAAAACAATTTCTTTTGTGTATAATATAACACAAAATTGAAAAATCAGCAAGTAAAAAATTACAGATTATTTAAAAAATAAAATTACAAATAAAAAACAATTTGAAAGTTAAAAAAATATTAAATGAAACCCATTGCCTTAATTCTTAAAATATGGTCTAATTATATAAAGAATTAATTAATGATTTTCTAATAAAACTATGAAAAATCTTACTTGGATTATCTTAGCTGTCGCCGGTGCCATCGTGGTTTGGCTAATCTACGTTTTCAACCGGCTCATCACTCTAAAAAATCGCACGCAAGAAGCATTTTCAGACATTGACGTTCAACTTAAAAGAAGGCACGATTTAATCCCGAATTTAATTGAAACCGTAAAAGGCTATGCCGCACATGAAAGCGGCGTCTTTGAGAAAGTAACTCAGGCCAGGGCTGCGGCCATAAACGCTCAGACTGTTCAAGAAAAAGAGCAAACAGAAAATATGCTTTCCAGCGCCTTAAAATCAGTTTTCGCCGTTGCGGAAAATTATCCGGAACTGAAAGCTTCTCAAAACTTTTTAAAACTCCAGGATGAACTTTCCGATACGGAAAATAAAATCCAAGCAGCCAGACGTTTCTACAATGGCAATGCCAGAGATTTCAATATCAGCATTGAAGTTTTTCCAAACAATATGATTGTTGGCTTCCTCGGCTTTAAAAAATTTGATTTCTTCCAGGCCGATACGGCTGAGAGAGAAAATGTCCAGGTAAAGTTCTAAATATAAATTAAGCTTCTACTTTTTAAAATAAAAAATCGCAAAATACAAATTACAAGCTCCAAATCAGGCCTTACGTTACACTTTGCGCAACTCTAGATCGGCGGACAAATTTCAAATTAAGAATAGTTAAATTCTCGGGTTTGGAAATTGAAATTTGGAATTTGAGATTTTGTTATCCTAAAAGCTAAAAGCTAATCACCGCCCACCAACTATGTATAACCAAATTGATTCAAACAAAAGAAGAACTGCGGTTTTAATTTTCATTTTCAGCTTAATCGTGCTTTTAATCGGCTGGACCTTTGGCCAAGTAACCGATAGCGGATATTCCGGCTTAGCCATTGCGGCCGTTATTTCAATTTTCATGTCCCTGGGGAGCTACTACGGCGGAGACAAGGTGGCTCTAGCCGCCTCGGGCGCGGTTGGTCCGATAGATGAAAATAATAATAGATATATTTTTAGAATGGTAGAAAACTTATGCATGACAGGCGGGTTACCTCAACCTAAAATCTATATCATTCCCGATAAAGCCATAAACGCTTTTGCCACCGGCCGCAATCCCCAACATGCCTCCATTGCCATTACTCAAGGTGCCATTGAAAAATTGGAAAACGAAGAACTTGAAGGCGTTATTGCCCATGAGCTTTCACACATCAAAAACTACGACATTCTTTTAATGACAATTGTTATTGTTTTACTGGGATTAATTACTCTTCTTTCGGATTGGTTTATCAGATTCAGATTCTTTGGCGGGGAAAATAAAGACAATAAGTCTTCGGGCCAAATTGGCGCAATCTTGCTTGTGATTGGAATTATTTTCTTAATTCTCTCCCCGATCATCGGTCAACTTATCCAACTGGCAATCTCTCGGCGTCGTGAATATTTGGCTGATGCTTCCGGCGCTTTATTGACCCGTTACCCGGCCGGACTAGCTAATGCGCTGGAAAAAATTGAACTTGAAAATAGGCCATTGGAACACGCCAACAACGCCATGGCTCATCTCTATATCGCCAACCCGTTTGGTAGACAAAAAAAATTCCTGTCCAGTTTTTTTGCCACCCACCCTCCTATTCAGGAAAGAATTGCCGCTTTGCGTAAAATGGCCTAGAACTAAAACAAAAATAATAAACAAATCCATGATCAAAAAAAATAATAATTTTTCAAAGTATCAGTGCGGCCAAGCTAACGCCCTAATGATTGGCATTTTAGCGACAATTTTAATTTTGGCGCTAATTGGCCTGGGTGCAATTTATCTAACAACAAAAAACATTATCAACCCCCAATCGGTCTCAAAAAAAATAAATAATCTCTTGGGACAAACTCCAGAAAATCAACCAGAACAAATAAATACGGAGTTGGACCAAAGCCGAGTCATTGATCCGGAAAAAGACAGCGATGGCGATGGCGTACCCGATGAAGCGGAAATTGCAATGGGTACTGATCCATTCAAAGCCGAAAGCTTACCTCAATTTGTTGAAAATAAACTGCCGGCTGCTGATCCGGAAAAAGACAGCGATGGCGATGGTGTACCCGATGAAGCGGAAATGGCTATGGGGACTGATCCAAATAAAGCCGAGGAGACGGTTAATACGCCAACAACAACTCAAAATAAACTGCCGGCTGCTGATCCGGAAAAAGACAGTGATGGCGATGGCGTACCCGATGAAGCGGAAATAGCCATGGGCACTGATCCATTTAACAAATAATTTTAATCAATGGCCGAACCAGCCCGCCAATTAAATCAAAATCCAATAACTCCTGATCCGGAGCCAAGTTATTTTGACCAAAATCGTGATTTACAATATCGGCGTCAACTCAATGTGGCCCAGCGAACTGACAGAAAAAATCTTGAGAGCCAAAAAGCCGAACAATTCAAGCAAGGGCCAATTCCTCAAGGCGTTTCAGAGAGTGGCGGTCTGGGAACCGGCCAAGCTTGGCCGGCACCCGCCGAAAAGTTAAACCCCGTGCAAGCACCAAAAGATACAATGGCAAAAACCGCCCAAACAGCCGCCAGCGCCGGTCAAACGGCCGGTACGGCCATGCAGGCCGGCGGAAAAGGCATGGAAATTGGCGGTAAAGTAGTTAAGGCTGGAGGCGAATTGGCGGGGAAAGGCATTGGCGGAGCAGTTGGGGCAACAGCTGGGGCAATTGGCGGGGTTTTAGGTGGTCCCGAAGGAATATTGGCCGGCGCCAAAGCCGGGGCGCAAGCTGGATCTAAGGTTGGCGGCAAAATCGGCAAATTACCGGGTCAAACGATTGAAAAAAGCGGCCAAGCCGTTAAAAAAGCCGGCGATAAAACCAAATCATATTCCAAAAAACTCAAAGAAAAAATTAAAAAGTCACGCGATGAAAAAAAGAAAAAGAGTGCGATTAAAGAAAAAATCAACGAAACCATTGGCACCAAAGCCGCCACGGCTTGGCTATTAAAAACCGCTTGGCTTTCTCAACTATCTATAATTGGCGTTGTAACCGCATTTTGGGCAGCTTTGTGGTATGTTTATATGTTAATACATTTTATTGGTGCTTATCTGACTCCTTTTTCGGATCATTTTTGCAGATTTGGTCACGAGTGGGCCAAAACCATTCCCGGAATCGTAAAAAAACCAAAAAATATTTATCAAAAAATTGAATTGGTTGAAATCGCTTTATTTATTTTTTTAAGCATATTCTATTTATCTATTGTTCTATCGTTTTTAGTTGTTATCTCAATAACGGTTTATGCGTGGGAACATCCGGTTAAACTTGTCACCGACCTTGGCTTAAGCGCTCTAAAATATTATAGCGGAAAAGTAATCGGTTTTATCGGTTTATAAAATTTTAAAATAAAAAAATAAAATTATGAAACTAGATTGGAAAAAAATTATAATGCTTACCGGCTTTGTGCTTTTGGTTTTCTTCTTCGGCTTTTTGCTTTACTACCTCTTTCTGAGGCCGGCCATCCCGACCGTTGTACAACCTGGTGCCAATGTAAACGGCACTGGAGGTATTTTGCCTCAGGCGGGAACCAATACCAATATCCAAATTAGACAAAATGTTAATGGCGGCTTGGTTGGTCAACAAAATATTAATGTTGGGCCACCGACTCAAATTGATCAAACAGTAAGTGCTTCACCCATTGCTCAGGGTGGATTAACCAAAACGAGCGCCCTGACAACCAATAGGGTTTACGACACTGCTCTTGGTGGCGACGGAGAAAGCGTTTATTACTATGACAAAAGCACGGGTCTGTTTTACAGTGTTAGCCCGGACGGTCAAATAACTCCCCTGTCCGATAAAGTTTTCTATTCGGTTGAACAAGTTTATTGGACGCCGGATAAAAATAAAGCCATATTGAAATATCCAGACGGTTCAACAATAATGTATGATTTCTCTACCAAAAAACAAGTAACCCTGCCTTCTCACTGGAAAGATTTTGATTTTTCGCCGAATAGCGGCCAGATGGTTTTCAAGAGTATGGGTGATAGCTCAGATAATCGCTGGTTAGCCATAAGCAACGTTGATGGCACCAGAGCGAAAAAAATAGAACTCCTCGGCGACAAAGACGCTACTGTTTACCCAAGTTGGTCTCCCAACGGCCAAATAGTAGCCATGTTTACCGATGGCGGCGATTTTGATCGGCAAAATCTTTATTTCCTTGGTCAAAATAATGAAAACTACAAATCAACGATAATTGAAGGTCGCGGTTTTGAAGGAGAATGGTCAAGCGACGGTAATCGTCTTTTATACAGCGTTTACAACAGCCGAAACGATTACAAACCCAGTCTTTGGATTGTTGAGGCTCAAGGCGAAAGCATAGGCCAAAACCGAAAACAGTTACAGCTAGAAACCTGGGCAGACAAATGCACCTTTTCTGATAACGACACTATTTATTGCGCCGTACCGGAGAGTTTGCAAGCCGGCGCGGGAATTTTCTCAAATGAACTTGATAATAGCAATTGTGATATATATAAGATTGATTTGACCACCGGTATTAAAACAAAAATTGCCATACCGGAAGGCAGCCATAATATTGAAAATATCATGGTTAGCGCAAATGGTAGTTATTTATACTTTAACAGTCAAACTGACGGTAAATTATATAAAATCAATTTGAAATAATTTACTATGCCCAAAAGTCAAAAAGAAATTTTTGTTTGCAGCCACTGTGATTCCCAACACGCCAAATGGTCAGGCCGATGTCCGGAATGTGGTCAATGGGGCACGCTTGAAAAATCAGAAGAAAGTGTTTCGGCCAATGAAATTAAAAATAAAAAATTACCAACAGTCAAACCGGGCAAAACCATTTCTTTTAACCAAATAAAAATATCGGATTACTCCCGAACCAAAACCGGCATTGAAGAATTTGATCGCGTCGCCGGCGGCGGTTTGGTTCCCGGATCACTACTCTTGCTAGGCGGCGAGCCGGGAATCGGCAAATCAACTTTAGTTTTGCAAATCTGCCAAAAAATTAACGGCTCAATTTTATATGTTTCCGGCGAAGAGTCAGCTGAACAAATTAAATCAAGAATTGAAAGGCTAAAAATCAAAGCGGATAATCTCACCTTTTTGGGAGAAACCAACATCGAAACAATTTGTGCCACAATCTTGGAAAAAAAACCGGCTTTAGCCATAATTGATTCAATCCAAACAGTCTATTCGCTGGAAGCGCCGTCAGCGGCCGGCAGCATTAATCAGGTAAGGATCAGCACAACAAAACTTTTGGACGTATCTAAAAAGAATAATATTACAACTTTAATTATCGGCCATGTAACTAAATTTGGCGAAGTAGCCGGCCCAAAGACCCTTGAGCATCTCGTTGATACGGTTATGTATTTAGAAGGAGATCCCTATCATGCTTTCAGGATATTAAGAAATGCAAAAAATCGATTTGGTTCAACTACCGAGGTTGGAATATTTGAAATGTCCGGCGGCGGCTTAATAGAGGTTAAGGATCCGGCGGCAATATTTTTAACCCAGCAGCGCTTGCAGTCAGGTGCGGTCATTACCGCCGCCCTGGAAGGATCTAGGGTTTTTATGATTGAGGTTCAATCATTGGTAAGTCCAACCCCTTTTGGTTACCCGCAAAGAAAAGTTAACGGCTTTGACTTAAACCGACTTCAGCTGCTGGCTGCCACCCTCTCAAGACGCGTCGGACTTAAAATATCAAACCAGGATATATATTTAAATTTGGTCGGTGGACTTAAGGTGTCCGAACCGGCTATTGATTTGGCTGTCTGCCTAAGCATCGTTTCTGCCTTTAAAGATAAGCCGATACCATTAGACTGCTTAATTTTTGGTGAGGTTGGCTTGGGCGGTGAAGTCAGGCCGGTTTCCCAAATAGCAAAACGCTTGGGTGAAGCCGAAAAGTTAGGTTTTAAAACCGCCATCATCCCTTATGGCAAAGAAAAATTCAACTCCAAATTAAAAATAATTCAAGTTAAAAACCTTACCGAAGCATTGAACAATTTATAATTTTTAAAATACAAAAAAGCCCAAAAAGGCTTTTTTTATTTTTGGGAATTATTCCAAATGAGTCTGCTTGATAATTTCACTCAATCTTTCTTTAAGCGGGGGGTATTTTTTTAAATCAGATGTTTCTTTTACTATCTTTTTTGCCTCATTCTTGGCCAAATCAATAAGATTGGCATCGGTTAATTTAGCAATTCTAAGGTCGGGCCAACCGGATTGCTGCGTCCCATAAATTTCGCCCGGTCCTCTAAATTTCAAATCATATTCAGCCAGCTCAAAGCCGTCCTTGGCAGTAATTAAAGCCGATAGTCTATCCTTTGTCTTTTGCGATTGGCTTTCGGTAAATAAAAAACAATAAGACTGATAGCTATCTCGACCAACACGTCCGCGAAATTGGTGAAGCTGAGCCAGGCCAAATCTTTCTGAGCCTTCAATTAACATTATTGAAGCGTTGGGAACATCCACGCCGACTTCGACTACGGAAGTGGTAACTAAAATATCAATTTTTTTATTAACAAAGTCTGACATTATCTTTTCTTTTTCTTGAGCTTTGAGCCGACCATGCAATAAACCCAATTTTAAATCAGAAAATATGTCATTTTTTAAAGTTTCATATTCTTGAACTACCGCTTTTACCGAAAGCTTATCCGATAAATCAATCAACGGACAAACAACAAATGCTTGCCGTCCGGAAACGATTTGTTGGCGAATAAAATCATAAGCCTTCTGTCGGTCTTTCTGTTCAACAATCTTTGTAATTACTTTTTTTCGCTGCTTAGGCAGTTCTTTAATTAAGGATAAATCCAAATCGCCATAAAAAGCTAGGGCTAAAGTTCTGGGAATTGGCGTAGCGGTCATTGAAAGTAGATGTGGAGTTGTTTTTTTATTTCCCGACTTCAGGGCAAGCGCCTGTCGCTGCTTAACGCCGAAACGATGCTGCTCGTCAATAATGGCCAAGGCTAAATCATTAAATTCAATTTTATCCTGAATGATAGCGTGAGTACCCACCAAAACCTTAAGTTCGCCAGAAGCAATTTTTTTTGTTATTTCTGATCGGCTAACTTTTTCGTTATCAATTAAACTTTGAGTTCGTGTCATTAAGCCGACCGCAACTCTTGCCGGACTTAAAAGATTTATTAAATTTTGATAATGTTGCCTTGAGAGAATTTCGGTGGGCGCAATAAGGGCGCTTTGTTTGCCGGCTAAAGCGGCATTAAAAATCGCCATGGCGGCCACGACGGTTTTGCCAGATCCAACCTCGCCCTCTAAAAGTCGACTCATGGGAAAACTACGGCCCAAATCTGAGATTATTTGCCAAGCGACTTTTCGCTGATCGTTGGTCAACTGAAACGGTAATTTTTCTACAAACTCTTTGGTTTTCTCTTCGTTAAACACAACCGGTTCGGCCGGCGTTATTGCCAACTTTGCTTTTTGCAAAATCCCTTGCAGCTGGAATAAAAACAACTCGTCAAACTTTAAACGTACTATTGCTTCCTGTAAACGATCATTTGATGAAGGAAAATGAATTTGTCTAATGGCCGAAAAAAGATCAATCAATTGATTTGCCCTCTTTGTACTTTCGGGCAAATAATCTTTTACTTCACTCAACAAATCAAGGCTTGTCTTAATTAAAAATCTAAGCTGTTTTTGGGTTAAATTGCTGGTCAATGAATAAATTGGCACAATCCGAGCCGTGTGCGTTGTTTCTTTACCGGCCCTCTCATAAACCGGACTAACAAAGTGCAGATTATATTTATCAAAATCAATCTTACCTGATAAATAAATTTCATCGCCTGGTTGGAGATATTTACTTAAATATGGTTGATTAAACCAAATAACTTTAATTGTACCCGTTTCATCAGCAATTAAAGCTTCCGTTAAATTAGTCTTTTTAAAATGGCTGCGCCGGGAATTAATTAACTGAATTTTACCCTTAATGGTTGCCAAATCAGTGGGTTTGAGTTGATTTATTTTTGAAATAACACTTAAGTCTTGCCAGCGAACGGGATAATAAAAAATAAGATCCTTGACCCTTTCTATGCCCAGGCGCTTAAGTTTGGTTGCGGTTGATTTGCCAACACGAGTAATTGCCGAAACCGGTGTTTCTAGATCAAATTTCATATATAAAAATGATAAAACTTTTGTTTAATTTTAAAATTTTTTTACTGTTTTGTCTAGATAATATTTGATTTTTTCTATAAAAAAGTGCATAATTAATTAATGAGTATTTTAGACGCAAAAAATCGAGCTGAAATGACTGACCAGGAGTTGGTCGCTTTAGCTTTGGCCGGAGATGACAAATCTTTTGATTTTCTCATAAAACGTTACTTGAAACTGGTTTATAGCGTTACCTCTCAGTATATTGAAGACCGGGACGAAAAAGAGGATATAATACAAGAAATTTTTGTCAAAATCTGGAAAAATCTAAAAAAATACGACCCAAATAAAAAAATCTCAAATTGGATTTGGGAAATTTCAAAAAACACCTCACTTGATTATCTTAAAAAGAAAAAGGCGATTGCTTTTTCCGACTACGAATTTATGTTTGGCAAAAAGATTGAGGATCAATTTGCCGACCACAACCAATCGCAAATAAAAATAATAGAAAATAAAGAAATGGCAAGCCATCTGGCAGTCGCCATGGCCTCACTTGACTCTACGGCCCAAAAAGCAATCGCCTGGAGACACAAAAAGGAATTGAGTTTTAAAGAAATCTCCAGCCAAGAAAACAAGCCAATAAATACCGTAAAAAGTCAATATCGTCGGGCAATCCAAAAACTGAAAAAATTAATCTAGTACAGATATACGAAAAAAGGTGCACCAAAGTGCACCTTTTTTCGTATATAAAATATGGGTAAAAATATCTATAAAATTAATAAGATTAGCCAAACTAGGCCGCCAAAAGCCTTGTTTGAAATTGTTAGCAAAAGAATAAGCCAGGAAAGAAAGTTAAAACAACTAAAGCGACGGCTATTTTTCTATACCCTAGCATTCACCTTTTCTCTCATTCTCTGCCTAATTTCTTTGTTTTGGTCAAAAAGCCAATTTAGCAAATCTGGCTTCTTTGAATATTTAAGTCTGATTTATTTTGATTTCAATATCGTCTTAACGTATTGGCAGGACTTTGCCCTTACCCTCTTAGAAATACTTCCCATTTCCGGCCTTGTCTCGGTATTGCTCGTTGGCGTTGTCTCCTATTATCTCGGACAAAAACTGAAAGAATCGGTTATTGATTTAAAAACATTAACTCATCAAGCTTAATTAAACTTATGAAGCTCGAAGAAATTTTTAAAGAAAAATCATCTTTAATAGTTTTTATTGTGATCTCCCTGGTATTAATTTTGATTTCATTTCGCATTGGTGTTTTTGTCGGACAAAGACAAGCCAGCTTTACTTATCGCTGGGGCGAAAACTATCATCAAGCCTTCGGCGGACCGCAAGAAGGATTCATGCAGGATTGGCGCGGAAAGGATTTTGTTGCCGGTCATGGCAACGTTGGTCAAGTAATTAAAAACGAAGATGAGATTTTAATAATTCAGGACAAAAATGGTACGGAAAAAATTATAAAATTAGACCAAAAAACTTTAATCAAAAATGGGCCGGAAAATATTAAGCAATCAGATATTGAAATCAACGACGAAATAGTAGTGCTGGGTTCGCCCCAAGATGACGGCAGTGTTTTGGCTAAATTAATCAGAGTTTTTGATCTGAGCAAAATGCCGCCTCCCCAACCTCTTCCTCAACAATTTTTGCCGGAAATGACTTACCCAAAATTTAAAAGATAAAATATGAAATACTTAAAATTAATTCTAAAACATAAAATAATTTCAGTCATCATCTTAATTTTAATTTCTGGCGGAGGATTTATTGCCTATAAAAAAATGAGTCCGACTTCCGTGCAGACTAAATACCAAACCGCAAATGCCAAAAAAGGAAATATTATTTCAAGCATATCCGGCTCAGGCCAAGTTTCCAGTTCGAATCAAATAGATTTAAAACCAAAAGCCAGCGGAGAATTAATCTCTCTAAGCGTTAAGGTTGGCGATAAAGTAAAAGAAGGCACAATTATTGCCAGAATTGACGCCACAGATGCTTATAAAACCGTCAGAGACGCAAAAGACAGCTTAGAAACAGCTCAACTTTCTTTAGAAAAAATTCTTGCTCCCAGCGACACCCTGACCTTACTACAAGCCCAAAATGCTTTGGATAATGCCAAGAAAAGTTTGTCCGATTCAGAAAGCGATTTAGTAAAAAGTTATGACGACGCCTTCACGGCCGTCTCTAACACATGGCTTGATTTGCCTGAAGTAATTGAAGGCATGAGTGATGTTTTGTACGGAAATACTTATGATCGCTGGCAGGAAAATGTTGACTACTACTTTGATTCAATTTATACATTTAATGTTTCCAACCGCGAAACATTAAGAGACAACGCTATTAATTCTTATCAAACAGCAAAGAGATCATATGACAGCACTTTAGCAGATTACCGAAATACAAACAGATCTTCTAGCAACGAAGAAATAGTAGAAATCCTAGAAAAAACTTATAAAACAGTTAAACTAATTTCGGAAGCAGCAAAAAGCAGTGAAAACTATTTGGGCTTGGTAAAAAATGTCCTCAATGATAACGATGCCGCCATCCCCTCGAGTCTGAGCACTCACCAAACAAGCCTTGCCTCGTATCTGACGGAAAGCAACTCAAGTCTTCAAACTTTACTTAATCAAATAAATACCATTAAAAATGCCAAGGAATCAATTGAAGATGCAAAGATAACCATAATCGAAAAGGAAGAATCACTTAAGGACGTAGAAGGCGGTAGCGATGCCCTTGATATCAGGTCAGCCAGACTAACGGTTCAACAAAGACAAGGCACCTTGGCCGATGCTCAGCAAGCCCTGGCTGATTATAGCGTTAAAGCGCCATTTGAAGGCACAATCGCTTCCGTTGACGCTGAAAAGGGCGACACGGTTTCCTCCGGGACCGCCATAGCAACCCTAATTACCGAGCAAAGAATAGCTGAAATAACTTTGAATGAGGTTGATGTGGCTAAGGTTAGTGTTGGCCAAAAGGCCACATTAACATTTGATGCGGTAACCGATTTAAGCTTAACTGGAACGGTAGCCGAAGTTGATACCATCGGCACGGTTTCACAAAATGTGGTTAGCTATAATGTAAAAATAAACTTTGACACCCAAGATGACCGGATTAAACCGGGGATGAGTGTCAGCGCCTCAATTATTACCGAATCAAAAACCGATGCCTTAATTGTCCCAAATAATGCCATAAAATCAGACAGTGAAGGAAGCTATGTCTTGATGTTTGATCAGCCCTTAGCAAACAGCGAAAGCAGTCAGGGCGCAATTTCAGAAACGCTACCATTTCAACAAGCTGTTGAGGTCGGCATTTCAAACGATGATTATACAGAAATTATTTCGGGCTTGATTGAGGGAGATCAAGTAGTGATAAAAACAATAACAAGCTCAAGCTCCAGTAACACCTCAAGCTCTCAGAGCAACAGCATCTTTAGTATCTTTGGTATGGGTGGCGGGGCCAACAGAAGCATAAATACCGGCACCAGATCAAGCACCAACAGCAGTTCTAATACAACTAAAACAAACACCGGCTCCTCTGGCGGACAACAGGATATGCCGCCACCTAGCTTTTAAAACTATGATTGAAATAAAAGACCTCAAAAAAAGTTATGGTACCGAGGAAAATGAAACTCCGGTTCTAAAGGGAATATCATTTAAAATAGAAGATGGTGAATTTGTAGCGATTATGGGGCCGTCTGGTTCCGGTAAATCAACCTTAATGCACATAATCGGCGCCTTAGATAACCCAACAAGCGGACAATATTTCTTTGATGGCGACGATGTTTCTAAATTGTCTGAAGATGAATTAGCAGATATTAGACGCAATAAAATCGGCTTTGTCTTTCAGGCGTTTAACCTATTGCCCCGCGCTACTGTTCTAAGAAACGTTATGCTGCCGTTAATCTATGCGGATGTTCCCGTTGAACAAAGAGAAAGTCGGGCTGTAAAAGCGCTAGGTGCCGTTGGTTTGGCCAAAGATCGCTGGGACCATTTATCAAATCAGCTTTCCGGCGGCCAAATGCAAAGGGTAGCCATCGCCAGAGCCTTGATTAATGATCCAAAATTAATCTTAGCTGACGAGCCCACCGGCAACCTAGATACTCAAACCGGCGAAATTGTTCTAAAAACTTTTCAGGAACTGAATCGATCCGAAGGACATACAATTATCATTATCACTCACGAAAGAGACGTCGCCGAACACGCCAATAGAATAATTTTTATCAGAGACGGCTTAATCGTCAGTGATGAAAAAAACAAAAATCCAATCAATCTTCTTGACTAATATGAAAATTAACGATTTATTACAAGAGACTTATTCGGCCATAACCGTCAATAAGGCCCGATCCGGCTTAACGGTGTTGGGCATTGTTATTGGTATTGGTTCAGTTATTGCCTTAACGGCCGTAGGCCAAGGCGCGCAAAACTCAATCACCAGCAATATCCAATCAATTGGCTCCAATCTTATTATGGTTCAAAATGGCGCTCAGCGAACAGGCGGCGTTAGTTCCGGCTTTGGCTCGGCTCAAAGTCTTAAAAAATCAGATGCGGATGCGATAAGAGAAGAGCTAAGCTTAGCCTCAGCGGTCTCGGCCGAAATTACAAAACGCTACCAAATTACCACGCCGGGGATGAATACCAACACCCAAGTTATTGGAACCACTCCCGACTACGCCACCACCAGAAATGTTGAAGCAGAAACCGGCTCTTTTATAACTTCGCAAAATCTTGACAGTAATTCAAAAGTGGCTGTCATCGGTCCCACAGTAAAAACCGACCTCTTCGGCGAAGATGAAGACCCAATCGGTGAAACCATTCGCATAAATAAAATGGATTTTAAAGTTATTGGTGTAACTAAATCAAAGGGCGGTTCCGGGTTCAACAATCAAGACGATATGGTTTATATCCCCCTTTCAACCATGCAAAAATTCTTTACCGGCGATGAATACTTATCCAGTATAAGCGTTCAGGCCAAAGATCAAGCCTCAATGGAAGAGCTTCAAACTCAAATCACCGATTTGATTATGGAAAGACATAAAATTACCGATTCAACCAAAGCCGATTTTTCTACAATGAATCAAACCGACATTGCTTCAACAGCCAGTTCGGTTGCCAGTACCATGACCTTACTCTTGGGTGCTATTGCCGGTATTTCTCTTCTGGTTGGCGGCATTGGCATTATGAATATGATGCTAACTTCTGTTACTGAAAGAACAAGAGAAATCGGTTTACGAAAGGCCATCGGCGCAAAAAGAATTGATATTAGTCTTCAATTTTTGGCTGAAGCCATTGCCTTAACCTTTTTGGGGGGCATCATCGGCATTTTAACCGGCTGGTCCATATCGTTTATTGCTTCAACCTTTTTGGGCCTGGCAACAAAGGTAACGTTAACATCAATTATGCTTGCATTTGGCGTGTCGGCCGGCATCGGTATTATCTTTGGTTTTTATCCGGCCCAAAGGGCGGCCGGACTTAATCCGATTGAAGCGCTTAGATTTGAATAAAAAATAATTAATAATTATAAAAACACATGAACAAAAACACGAAAATTGCCGCAATGATTACCGTTGTTGTAGTTGTTGCCGTTATCGCCTTTTTCGGCGGCGTAACGTACGGTAAAAGCAAAAGAACTTTCCCTGGTAATATAGCTGGAATGAACCAAAGCGGCTCTTGGCAGCAAAGAGACCAACAAGGAGACGCTCAGGGGGTAAGAAGAGGTCAAGGAATGGATATTGCCGGAGGAGAAATAATTAGCAAAGACGAAAAGAGCTTTACCGTTAAGCTACAAACCGGGAGTACTAAGATCGTCTTTCTTTCAGCATCAACAACCGTAAGTAAGACAGTTGATGCCAGCCTTGAAGATTTATCGGTTGGCACAAGTATCTCGGCCAGCGGTCAAGCCAATTCTGACGGCAGCATTAATGCAACAAGCATTCAAATTAGACCCGCAGGAATGGAACCAAAAATAAACTAAAAATATATAAAAGAGATTGCTTACAAAAGCAATCTCTTTTTTGTCACCAATACTAGAAATCAAATATTTTTACTTTCAATATATTTATGCGTCCTTAACTTTAAAATAAAAAACACCCACCTATTACTGAATAACACTAGAGCTGGAATCGTTTAAATCCAACATATTACAAAATACACCCAGCCTAGAATTGGATTGGCCCCTCAAAACTCCCAAAGGAATTCTAAATATAGTAAAAGACTCAACCTCGGCGCTAGAAATCTGAGCCGAAATAATTCTACTTTTTCCAAGATATAATCCCAGGCGTTCAATGGGATTATCATAATGTGTATTCAAAGATTGAATAACGCAACGCTTAAGATTTGAATTAACTGTCACCAAATCATAAACTGTAAATTTTGGTATGACTACACCAAAAGTTATTGCAACAAAAAACAATACTAAAATTAAAATTAATGTTTTTAATTTAGACTCTTTATTTTTACACAAAACATAAAAGCCCTTTATCACAATCCCGACCAAACCTCCCAAAAAACTACAAAAAGAAAAAACTAAAGCCATTATTAAAGAGTCAGGCTGCAACCAAAAGAAAAACGGAAAAGAATAATCACCATAAATTTTGGTGGTAATATACATGCGCAAAGAAATCAAAAACATTGTTAATATCCCAAAAACTAATGAACCAATTAAGAGCTTGTCAATAAATCTGTAAGCTTTTTTTTCTTTTTGAACAATGGTCATAAAAAATCCCGATAACAGTAGACAGGGTAAAAATGAAAAACCGCCTTCAAAAATAAAAATACCCACAAGAGCACAGGCAATAGCAGTAATAATTGAGACCAGAATAACGCGAAAAAATGGCTTGAGCTTATTATTGATTTTCATATTATTGTATATCATAATTATACCAAAAAATCGCCTGACGGCGATTTTTTATTTAAAGCAGAGTCCAGAACGCGGTCTGGTTCCCTAATAAAAAAATAAATGGCGTCCCCAGTAGGAGTCGAACCTACGACCTCAAGCTCCGCAAGCTTGCGCTCTATCCAGCTGAGCTATAGGGACAGAAATTACAACTTAAACATGCGAGAAACCTGATCGGTGATTGGCTCGTATTCTCGATCAAGATCTTCTTCTAAATATTGCTTTAAAACATCTCGGACCTGAACCGGATTCTGATCTTCAAGATTAACGGGGATCCTGGGGTTCAACAAACTCTTCGGTTCAAAATATAAAGTTTTAATATGCGGCGGTTCGTAAATAATGAAAAAATTTTTCAAATCTTTATATTCAAAAAATCGATCATTTACCAAAATACCATCCTCGGTTATCTTAAAATCAACTTCGCCCTTAGTTCGATGAAATAGGGAAAAGGTCATGGCCGCCATCAGAATAATCAAGGCAAAAAGAAAATTGGCAGTCAGCAAAGAAAAAAGTAAAATCAAGGCAATTACTGCTACCCAAATTGTATACCATCTTCTAGTTCTTTCGTAATTCGGGAATTCAATAAACTTCCAAGAAAAATGGACTTGGCCGTAATCCGGCTGATTTGTGTTTTTTTCCTCCATAAATTTCTCCATACGGAGAGGGAGGGATTCGAACCCTCGATCCTTTTTAGGGGATAACTCGTTAGCAGTGAGTCCCGTTCGACCACTCCGGCACCTCTCCAAAAGCTTTATTTTGCTTTAATAATATATCATAATGAGTTATTTTTGTAAAGATATCAGCCGCGAGCTAAAACAAATGCTTTAACCATTTTTACCCCGGAAATTTGCAAGGCTTGGCTGCATTCAAGTAAAGTTGAGCCCGTTGTTACGACGTCATCAACTAAAATTACGCCCTTAATATCAGACCTTGGTTTAACCCTGAAAGCATCATTTAAATTTTTCCTTCTTTGCTTTCGACTTAAGCCCACTTGAGGGCGGGTATT
Source organism: uncultured Gammaproteobacteria bacterium (assembly GCA_964540635.1). GTDB lineage: Bacteria > Patescibacteriota > Patescibacteriia > Buchananbacterales > UBA6539 > 02-FULL-45-11b. The sequence goes on along the minus strand of CAZINP010000004.1, from coordinate 118,787 downwards.
TCTTTGCCTAAAAATCAAATCATTTTCAACGGTCAGGCCGGTTCTTTTGGCAACTAATTTTGCAATAATTTCTGCCTGATTAAAGCCGCGCCAAGCTTGGCGCTTTTTGGACAATGGCACCGGGACTAAAACCCAGCCCTTTGGAAAAAATTTATGCAAATCATCTTCCCTGATAATTTCTGTTACTGCCCTATCAATTATATCAATCAATTCCGAGATGAAATTATATTTAAAATTAACAATTATTTTTTCCCATAAATCCTGATAATCTGCCAAATAAGCGACCTCAACATCAACTCCCTTCACTAAAATATTAAAAGATGAAAATTTATTAGACAGCAAATTCTTAATGCACGAGGGACAAAGCCAAGTATTTGCTTGAGAGCAACCAAGGCATTCTATCGGAAATAAGAAATCAAGAAAATATTTTTTTAAATCAAACATAGCTTTTGGCTATGTTGATTTTAATATTTATTTTATTTCTTTGAGCCCCAATCAGCCTGATCAACTTTCCAGCTTCCATCTTCTTTAACAAGCTTGAGATTCAAATCTTGATAATATTCTTGAGGATTAATTGTTGAACCTGAACTTTCTTGACGCTTGGTTGTAACCTTTATTTCCGCACGGCCAGTAGTATCGCTGAAAGACAAAACTTCGGTAATCAATGCTTGCGTGGTGATACCGGTATAATCTTCGTTACCGGAGGCAACCTTAAGGCTTTCTAAATAATTAATCATTTTTCTACTTGAAATGGCTTTGAGTGAATCCAAATTGGCATAATTTGATTGGCTGGAAAAACTTCCAAATCTCTCGGTAAAAGTAACCGCGATCGCCTTGATACTCGCCTCAGTCTTTGGTTCTTTTATCGGATTGGTTGACGCATCGGGCAAGGCAGATGAAGCACTTGGTAAATTAGCCGGAATTTGCAATCCGGTTTCTTGCTTTGGTTCAAAAACAGAGGTAATGGCCTTGGGATTAAGCCAGAACCAAATCAGAACAATTAAAAGAATTAACACTAAAACAACTAATCCGGAAATTATAATAATTTTTTTTCTCTTAGTCATAGTCATAAACTTATTCAAATTATAATTTTATTGCTTCTGACTTTTGGCAAATTCCTTTTTTGCTTCTTCAATTTCTAACAATTGCCTGGGATCAGATGTAATCAATTGATCTTCAGCATACGAAGCAACAACCTTAATGGCCGCATGTTTGTCGCCGGCAAAAAATATGCCTTCACCAACGCCGCATTCCAAGAGCAAATACTTCTCCCCTTCTGTTAGCATAAAAGTTCGCTGAATATTTTCCACTGAAGCCGGAGACTGGCGCATTAAAAGTTGAAGAGCCGAATTGTTTACAATTGCTTGGCCATAAGGCGAAAGTAAAAAATCGTTTACATCTTGAGTAATATTGGTCACACCCAAATAATATTTGCGACAACGCTTGACCAAAGCATATATGAACTTCGCCGAATCTTCATTTTGCATTAACCACCAAGCTTCATCAATAATCAAAATACGTTTTTTAAGTTCTGATCTGACAACATTCCAAATATAATTGACAATAGTATAAATTGCCATTGGTCTCAATTCGTCTTCCAAATCTCTGACCGAAAAAACAACGAGCTGATTTTTCATATCCACATTGGTCGGATTATTAAATAACCCGGCAAACGTACCTTGAGTAAACTTTCTTAAACGCAAGGCTAAATCTGAAGCTCCTTCCATGCCTTCAAGAATATCTTGAAAATCTTGCATTATAGGCGGTTCAATTTTTGATAAATCAGCATCAGCGGTAATATCCTTCTTGGCATAAGTTTCCAATAACGCCCTGTCAACAATTGAATCTTCCTGGTGAGTTAATTGCCCAAGCATTAATCTGACTAAACCTTTTAGAGTAATAACAGCACCGCGGATAATATCATCCGGCCTCTGATCACCAACCGCGCGCGGCAAATCAAACGGGTTAATCTTGGCATCAGAACTTAAAGAAATATTAATATATGTTCCGCCGACCGCATCGCATAAATGCTTGTATTCCCTTTCCGGATCAATGACAATAACATCGGTCCCAAACATCATTGTGCGCAAAACTTCCAGCTTTATGGTATAGCTCTTACCCGCCCCGGATGTGGCAAAAACCACCGTATTGGCATTCTGCAAAGAAAAGCGATCAAATAAAATTAAACTGTTATTGTGACGATTTATACCATACAAAATCCCTTCATCGGAAGTCAATTCAGAAGACATAAAAGGAAATGATGAAGCAATCGGCGAAGAATTCATATTAAACCCAACCATCAATTCGTCGTTTCCGATTGGCAAAGTTGAATTGAACCCTTGTTCGGCTTGGTATAAAACTTTCTTTGTAAAAACCAAACGAGAACCAAAAAGCGATTCAATATCATTGGTCATGTTCTCAAGCTGTTCTTTGCTGTCGGCATAAAAAGTCACATATAAACCAAATTGGAAAAAATGTTCAATCCCCTGAGTTAAATCATCGCGCAATTTTTCAATATCACGCAAAGCGGTTTCACGAATCGGGTCGCGCGGTGCGCCCTTTTCTCTGTCAGAAATTATTTGAGCTTCCAGGGCGCCGACTTTATTGCGCAATTGTTTCAAAATAATATCTGATTTAACCGGATAAAAAAACATGGCAATATCAATTGTGGCCGACAAATTAATGATTGGCGAAAACCAACCAACTGCAATATAACGAGGATAGGTAATAACAAAAATTGTTCTGACAAATTTATCGCCTAATTTTATGAAAGTTGGCGTTACCTCCATAGCCGCCGGCGCGACTAAATCTTTTATGGAGATTACGCCCTGCAAATAATCGTTATACTTTTCAATTACTTCTTTTTGCGCCTGAACCTCGGCTAAATCAGCCGCCCTTTTTTGCTCGGGCGTTAAAGTCACTTTCGGACCAATCTTTTCGGCTTCTTCCTCTCTTAATATTTCAATTGGTTTTATCGCCATATAATTATTGATCAACGCGAATCTTATTTAAATCCGTAATCTTCTGCTTACTATAAACATCCAAGTTATAAGTATTATAATACAATTCAATTAAGCTTGGCGTATCCAAAACTGCGCATTTAACCCCCATGCTGGCTAAACTTGATAGGGTGTGCTCAACCCTCTGAAAAAGAGAGTGTCGCCTTTTAATGAAATTTTCTTGGCTTAATTTAACTTCAGCCGCCGCGGTGAATAAGCCCAAAAATCTTTGATTCCAAGATTTCTGCTTGTCTGATAAGGGGTTATAAGGCACAACGACGTAAAATCTTTTAGTCATAATATCTCCAATCTCAACCAGCTCTTTAATGTAATTGGTATATTCAACTATCTGTAAACGCAATAATTCATTTGTTTGCTCTTTTTCAATTTTTTTTAAACGATCAATGTAGCTGTCAATATCAAGCCGTCTTGACTGGATGACAATTTGCAGAGGAAATTCCAAAAAATTTAAAAAACTGACATAAGCCGAGATTATCGCGTTCTGTTCATCTTCTGATTTTAAAGAAAAATTTATACTGGAAACCAAAATCACGGCACGCATTGTTCCGTCTTTCATAATCACCACATCATCTCTGATTTCGGCAATATCCAGATACTTTTGGGTTGAGGTGTTAATTTTTCCGGTTGCTAATTTTTTTGATCTCATACTAATTCGTTTTTACTTTCCGGCGGTTCTTTCTCGCCCTCATAAATTCCACCCGTATCAACAATTAAAGCCATTTCCGCCAAACGCGAGGCGCGAACTTTATTTCTGGTCAGTATTTCCATTGGTAATTTTGGTGCCGGTGCATTTTCCGCTTCTTTTATTTCTTGACGAGAATAAACTTTAAGCCAAACGCGGAGCCGGTCTCTCATTAAAGTCTGCAAGACATTTAGGAAAAAATAATGAATTGGCCGGCCGTTTATCTTAACAAAGGCGATAATAAATGTTGCAAAAGCAATAATCACCGCTTCCAAAATGAATAAAGTAAGATCTGCTAACTTATAGGCGACAAAAATAAGACCGCCGCCAACCAAAATAATGATAAATTGACGCACGGTAATCGGACCTAAAACCTTATCCTCAACGTCGATAAATTGTGGCACGACAAATTGCTGCATCTTAAATAATTATAACACAAAAAGGTTATTTTTACTAATATCTAATTTTTTGACTTAACTCCATAATCGCCTCAAGTTCAGCTTCGCTTAAAGTCTCTTGATTAGCAGCTTGATACTTGGCTATAATTTCAGACATCAAACATTTTTCTTCCATGGCCTGCAAACCAATTTTTAAATATAATTTATATGGCTCACTTTCCTTCCAAGCCTTAATGCCATTTACTTTCTGAACAATTGATTCTTCCTCGAGCAATTCAATCTTTTTCATAATTTTATCAGCCGCCTTGACCGGATCGGGGTCTAAAAGCCTAAAATCCTTAATGGTCATTGTCCTTATTTCTTCCACCGGATCTAAAAGCTTTGGCTTAAATTTAATCGGTTCAGTCTTTACGGCCTGCTTTTCGGAAACAACCGGAGTAATCGCCTGTTTTTTTTCTATAACGGGCAAAACAATTTTTTCCTTGATGGTCGGTTTTTTCTCATCGTTTTTTGGCAAAACAGAAACAATGGCGGGCATTGCCAATTTCGGCTCTGGCGGTTTTGGTTTTTCTTGCGGCAAACTTAAAACTTTTTTCTCCGGTACTTGTTTTGTTTCCGTTGGTTTTTCAAGCATCATTTCCACCTCCGCCTGCAGAGAAACGGGAACGTCAGATCCCCTGGGCTTAATTTGTGAAAATGAAGCTCTTTTTTCTTCGCTCAAATCAATAATTTTATCAACAACATCCTGAGTCAAGCCAACCCCTCCTTCAAGCGGTGAAGACAATAGCATTTCTTTTGTTTCTATTCGATCACGTATGTTCTTTAGATTGGAAATAATAACATTAAGCAATCGCTTGTTTAAATCGGTGTCAGAAAGCGACAAATTTACCTTCTTGATAATTTCTTGGGCGGCTTCGGTAAAATCAGCCACGGAATGAGCCGGACTTAAAATTATCTGTCTTTTGGGTCTAGGCGGCATCTGCGGCAGACTTGGTTTAATTAACCGATTAACCTCAAGCGGCGCACGGCTTATCTTTTCTTCTGCCTTTTTATTCTCTGACAATTTTATTTCCGGCAAAGACTTTGGCTTGATTTCAGAAAAAATTTTTTTCTTATACTCCTGATCATTTTCAATAATTTCCAATGGCTTGCTTGCCGGTGGCTCGACAATATCCTTAACTTTTTTCTCGGTTAATGGTTTAGGAAGTTCTTTTTGAACATAATCAAAAACCTGACCGTCCTTTAAGACCTTCATTTTCCCCGCTTGATCTCTAAATATAATTTCATCAAGACTGGTCGGGTTATTCTCCTTTTGTTCTTTTTCCAGCAAACTAAAAAAATCGTCGCTGGGTTGAGAATTATTTACCATATTTTTCCTCCCAAAGCCATTAAACTTTGACTAAACTCCGAGCTCTTTTTTTAAGGCCTCAACCTTATCAACCATTTCCCAAGTGAAATCTTGGTCGGTTCGGCCAAAATGACCATAGCAAGTTGTTTTTCTGAATATCGGTCGGCGTAATTTTAAATGCTCAATTAATTCAGCCGGTTTCAGAGGAAAAACTTTTCTTACCGCTTCGGCGATTTTCTCCTCAGAAACTGCTGCTGTATTGTCCGTATTAACTAAAAGTGAAATCGGTTCAGCTACGCCAATCGCATAGGCAATTTGAACTTCACAAGAATCGGCCAAACCCGCGGCTACAATATTTTTAGCGATGTATCTTGCCATATAAGCGGCAGAACGATCAACTTTTGACGGATCTTTGCCCGAGAAAGCGCCGCCGCCATGCGAACCGTGTCCGCCATAGGTGTCAACAATAATTTTACGACCGGTAACACCGGTGTCGCCATGAGGCCCACCAATAACAAATCTTCCGGTTGGATTAATGTAATATTTGGTTTTTTCATCAAGCCATTCGGCACAAACCGGATTAATCACCTTCTCTTTAATTTCTTTTTCAATCGTATCGTGCTCAACATCTTCAGTATGCTGAGTGGAAAGAACAACCGAATCTATTCGCTTAGGTTTACCGTCTTGGTATTCAATGCTCACCTGAGCTTTACCGTCCGGGCGCAACCACAAAAGTTGTCCGGATTTTCTGACTTCTGCTAATTTTTGAGTTAGCTTATGGGCCAAAACAATCGGCAAGGGCATAAATTCCGGCGTTTCTTTGGTGGCATACCCAAACATCATCCCCTGATCTCCCGCGCCTTGTTCCTTAAACATTCCTTCTCCTTCGCTAACACCCTGAGAAATATCTTGACTTTGCGCATCAATTGAGGTAACAACGGCACAATTCTCCCAATCAAAACCAATGCTTGGGTCGGTATAACCGATATCTTTAATAATTCCCCTGACAACTTTTGGCACGTCAATATAGGTTGAGGTTGTCATTTCACCGGCCACGACGACCAAACCGGTCGTAACCAATGTTTCAATGGCGACTCTGGAATTTGGATCGTCGGCCAAAGCCGCATCTAAGATTCCGTCCGAAATTTGATCACAGATCTTATCCGGATGACCTTCGGTAACAGATTCCGAAGTAAAAATGTAAGTTTTTTGTTTTTTACCAATCATGTTTTTATCCTTTCTTAGCCGTCTTCCCCAATAGCGGCGCTTAGCCTGTTTCCCCAAATAAAGCAGGTAAATAATCTTTATTATTAATAATTAATAGATTTTTATACAAAATTTTAAATCTCAAATCTCAATTTCCAAACAAGCAACAAGCTAAAAATTCCAAACTCAAACTTTTTTATGCTTTGACTTTTCAATAATTGCAGCCAATATTCTTAATAACTCTTGACCTTCAACAACCAATGGCTTGATTCTTAACTCCAAGCCAACATTTGCCTCAATAATCAAATTCAACCAATAAATTGTTTCTTTCGCTTCTTTCCTTGCTATTCTCAACCTGAATAGAAAATCTTTTTTGGTTTCAGTCTCGTTTGCCTCACGATAATTTGCGCCGATAGAAGTCCCGGAACGAACAATTTGATTTATCAATACTCGATTAACAGGATTGACAGATAATGCCCGGCTCATTCTAATAATTCTCTTTCCAAATTCCAAGGTTCTTAACTCCAAATCATAATATTTTGAATTATCATTTACGGTGCTTGGTATTTTTAATTTGTTTGTAACTTGTAATTTGAGATTTGGCGCTTTCAACATATGCGAAATTATTAAATAATTATTCGCGCTATGTTGAATACATCAAACTACCATATTTTGAAATATCCCCTAATCTTCAAACCACTTGAATTGCCTGCCAGCTACATCAAAATATGCCATTCGATTATACTCTAATTTACCCTGTGAAACCAAAATATTGCCGATTTGCAAAGCGATTCGACCCGCATCTGATTCGCTCATTTTCAAACGTTCAAATAGCACATACTTCAAAAACAATCTGACAAACTTGGGCTGGATTGGATTTTTGGCAAATTCATCGGCCACAGCCTGACCGTAAAGCTTAAGCCAAGTGGCGGTTAAAAATTTATTTAATTTTTGATCATTTTTTATAAAATCCAAAAGTTGATTATTGAGGGCGAGTAGTTTTATGGCCGCGACCGTTCCATTTAAATCTTGATTTTGGACCGATTTATAAAATTCAGCTTGTAAACGACTCGGGTCTGTTCCAACCGAACTTTTCAACTTTTGTTGCTGAGCCTCAATCGCTTTTTGTTGTTTCATATCTCCCTGATAGGCGGCAAGAATAATATTTTGATTCAATTCAATTTCTTCTTTATTATTATTTCGGATATCGCCGTTAGTATCGCGTAAAAATTCGGGTAAGATATGTACGGCCTCAACGTTTTCACGATCGATAAAAACAAATCTTAAATCTTCATATATTTCCAAAATTTGACGCAATATATCTCTATCCGAAACCGATAGTCCTTTTAAATTATTGCTCAAATTCAAATATTCCAAAATTGCAATTCTCTTTATCCTTTTTTCCCTTGAGCTTGACTGCTCAAAATCCCTTATCCAGTTTTTAATTTGAGACGGAAATTTAGCATCAATCCCGGGTATAACTATCTCTTTTTTACCGATATCTTCATTATTATTCTTTAAGGAACTCAAGATCAGTCTTCTTTTGGACGAGATCGCAACTTCATCACCAAGACTGATTCTAAAATATCCATAGATCTTATTTTGAATATCGTACTCATTCTTAATCGCTTCAATTAATTGGTTACTAAAAAGCTTTTCAACATCCTGATCTGATATAAACGGAAAAGCAATCCATCTTATTTTTGAAATAACTGATTCATACTTTTTACGCCAATTGGCGGTTTCCAACGATATTGGAACCTTAGCCAAAAGATTAGTCAAAAAGAAAAATAGCTCTTTTGCCTCCCCAATTTGCATATTAGAAATCAAATCATCGACAAAACCGCTAACCATTTCATATACTGTTTCATCAAAGAGGGCTTCGGCTGAATATGTTTTTATTTTTTCTAAACGCTGATCAATCATTTTATATTTTTTTAGGTATTATCCGGCCTATTATCTTGAGCTTGATTGCCACCCTCTTCTTGTTTTACTTTGAAGGCCAAGTCTTTAACCGATTTATTTATGGCTCTAAGCAGTGTATCAACCTGATTCTGATTGCCAACTTCAGCCGCTGAACGGAAATTTCCAAAAGACCTAGAAAGTTTATCAAAATCACTTTCAGCCGAATTTTTGGTCCTGCCCTCGGAAAGGCCGTTGATTTGAGAATTAAGGTTGTTTAAAATACGCTCCAAGCCGTTGACAGCATTAATAATACCTTGAGAGTCCAAGCCGTCTCTTAGGGCTTGAGATATTGAATTGCCCAAATTCGCAAAATCTTCTGGATTCTGGGCGCTATCAGCCGTTTCTCTCAAAATAGTTTCTTTATAGGCTTTTTCTTTAGCATATTTTATCACTTCATCTCGATCAGCAACCGGCGCTGCACCTTGAGCCCTTCTCTCATCATTCATTTCTTGCATAGCATTTACAAATCTACTGTTCTTTTCTTCATCTGGTAAATTATCCCAAACTTCGTCTTCATCTTCGTTTGGAACATTTGAACCGGCGCCAGCTGATTGATCAACTGATTGAGCCACCTCTTCTTCAGTACTACCGAGTTGACTCAGCGTCTCATTAATCGGATACCTGTCCATTAAAGTCTTGTGATCAATATATTCATCCTCGCCATTTTCCCCTTTAATCTTAAAATGAGCGGTTTCTCCGTCACCACCCACTTTTTTCCAAGCAGCCGAAACGCCGTCTTTATCGGCAATTGACATAAAGGCGGCCATGGTTTCCAATTGTTTTTTTAAAGCCTCGCCGCTTAATCTGGTCAGATCGACAACTTTTGTTTCACCGACTTTTTTACCGTTGGCATCTTTAACTTCACGAGTTTCAACCTTGCCACTTTTATCTTTTGACCATATCATGCCGGACATTTCACCGCCAAATAAGACGTTCAAGTTGCGGTTTTGGCCGTGTTCGGCAATATTCTTACCCTGACCCTTAAAAGCCATGATCATATTCGATAGAGAATATCGATCAAGCGAAGCAAAAAAATTGCCTTTTTTGTCGCTGTTAAAATTAAACAAAGCATGGGGCGCAGTTGGAATACGATTGCGGCCTTTTAATTTGTTAAACTCAGTTTCGGCTTTTTGATGGGCATTAAAGTCGCCTTTTTGCAGAGTCGTCATAACCATTGTACCCTTTTTAGCATCGTAACTGGCATGGCCGGCGTATTCGGCGTGACCAATACGCATACCGATTTCTTCCAGAGAATCAATCGTGTTTAGCCCATCCTCATTTGATTTTCCATTACGATCACGTCCAACAAAACTCTCCAAAAACATATGAACCTGATCAAAACCGTGCCATTCGCCATTATCCACTCTATTCTTAATATCAGATTCATCAAAATATTTTCTGCGGGCCTCTTTGACCTCGTCGCTATCGCCTGCAAATTGACCAGTGCCATTATAAGCATCATTAAAAGATTTCTTAACATGATCAATCATTTCTTTAGTACCCATAATATCATCAATATAACCCTGCTCCCCGGCCGCCCGAATTAAAGCGCGACGTTTTGATCTGACTTCAGCCGTATCAGGCGCTTCCAGTAAATCAATTGCCGTTTTAGCCATTTCATTCTTATTCATAAAGCTAAATTCCTTGGCAAACTTAGACTCTTCCGAGTGAGCCAACATTGATCTTCTTGGCATTGAGGTTCCGGTAAATTTCTTTTCAATCCATTCTTGGGCACCGGCCGTTGCTGCTTGTTCTGAACCCTCATATAATTCTTTTCTTCTGGCTTGCCAACCCCTAACCATTGCCGCCGGATTCCAAAGAGCGCTAATCCTGCCTTCAGAGATTCCTTCATTAACCCTACGGCCAATATATTGAAAAGGAGATTTGGCGGCAATCTTGGTTCCGGCCCAAGCCTGACCCGCTCCCCATTTGCCCAATTTAGCCGGCGCTAAAATTGCAGATAAACCTTTTTGCCTGATAGCATTAGACATCTGTCCGGCAAACGCCCCGCCGGCCACACCCAGCTGCTGGGTAATCATCAAACCGCCAAGCAGCATACCAATACCTATCAAAAAAGCCAAAAAATTATCAGGATTACCAATGGCGGTAAAAACCGCCGTATTCCTTTGTTGACTAGTGTATTCAGTAAAATTTTCACCTCTCTGAAGATTTTCATTGCTCAATTCCGATGTCACGGTATTGTCATTAATCATACCATCCAATTTACCGGTAGAAGAAACCGCCAGGGAAAGCCATAAAAAGAAAGCCAAAACCGGACCGACAATGACATATTTAAAAAACTCTTGCGTCCATTGCTGAGCATATTTTTGACCGGCCGGAAAAGCGGTTAAAACAAATGGTAGAGGTGATAGTACTACCAACAACCAAAGCATTATCATACGCATAGTGATCACAACTACCATAACCAAAACTGTAATCACCGCCACCAATAAAAGAATAACTGCCAATAAACCGGTAACAAAAGCACCACTCCAGTCAATGCTATAATCTTTATCAAGATGAGCTGAAGCATTAAGCATTTCAGTAATGTGTAAGGTCGCCATTAAATCACCCGCCCCGACGATACTGGCAAAACCAACAGCAAAAGTCATCATTATCACCTGGGCAAAATCAATGGCTAGACCACAAATTGTACGGCTAAAATTAACTAAAACAGCCATGATCAAAACTTTAGGTAAAAGCCGTTTGAAGTTGTAAGATTCAATATGCAAAATCGTACCTAAGGCAATAGCCAACATTACCAATATAAAAAACATGTTGGCCACATCTCTGACCAGAGTCCAGCCAGTAACCACGGCCGGTGAATTGACAAAGCCGTTATATTTTGCAATTCCAATAAAAATTCTGGTTAAAATCACCAGAATCCAGCCCTCAAAACGGATTATCCCGGCAAAAACTCCGACAAAAAATTGATAAACAAAATTGGCAATTACGCCCGGCTCCGTGTCTTCCGGGGTATTAACAGCCGCTGCTGCGGCTCCGGCTGCTGCTCCGGCTTGGGCAAAAGCAGAATTAACAAAAATCAAACTAATACCTAAAAGCAAGCAAAAAATGAAAAACTTTTTGTGCCAATTATTTCTTTTGATTTTTCTTAAAATATTTTTCATATTTTATTAAGGATATATGCGCAGTTCCTTGGCGTAAGGCATCCAAGCATTAGCGGCCGCGGCCGGATTGGTTTTGTTATCTTGGGCTTCAGCCGCACAGTCTGAACCATAATAACCGCTTTGGCCGTTACCGTTGTTGCACCAGTTCCAATTATCAATTATTTGAACCCTGGGCAAAACACGGCAGAAATCTTCGTTTGCGTGGCAGCATTTGCCTTGAGCGTCTCGGGTGCGACATTTCACATCGCTATTAGTTCCGTCGCTGCTCTTTGAGTCAAGTGCCCTTAATTCCCAGTAAGAATAGGTATGGCTGGCTGAAAACGGTTTTGTGGAATTTTCACGGCTTAAAAGAGACTGACCGGAAAGTGAAGTCTTCTTGGCATCACCCCAGTCAATGGTATAGCTGGTCAAAGGCAACTGCTGAGGATTAATCTTAACCGTAAAGGTAAGAGATGCCGTGTCACCACCATACAAAGATAATTCGGCATTAGCGGCATTATTAACCTTAACGGATGTAACGGCCGGGGCTACCGCGCAATAATCCATTCCCGACAACGAAGACGCCAATGTAGTCATGTCTGATTTAAGAACACAAGACGCGTCGTCAGTTCTGCATTCTTTATTTTTGTCATCTTCAGTATTACAGTCGCTTGAAGGTCTTTCATCGCCATTCTTATCGCGGCAAACCATAACCTTTTGGGCATTCTTAATGCAAACACCAACAAAGCTCGGACAATCATTGTTGGACAAGCATGAATTATTACGATTAAGCCCTGATTTGCAAACAAATTCCGGCCTGCTGTTATTGGTACATAGTCCTGTTGGTGGATTCCATGGCAAAGCCGCCTGCAAAACACCGGGCTGATTATCGTTAATTGGCAAATATGATTCGTTTGCAGTTCTAATTTTGCAGTCGGCGCTAGTACCACAGTTATCCTCATCCGGATCGCAGATCATGCCCTTATTCGGGCCGGCTAAGCAGCGATAAGTGACATTTTGTTTTGCCTGACAAGAAGAGAAGAAACAACAGCGCGACCCATCATTTGTTCCTGACTGACAACGGAAATCCGTCAGGGAACAATAATTCCCAGTAAAAGCTTCCAGCTGATTACCTAAAACTAAACCAACAGCACCAAGTGACCCAAGAGCGCCCTGTCCCTCTAATAAATACTCATTTGATCCCCCAGAATCAACTGCATCTTGAATTATATCAGCAATACTATCAGAAGATGGATCTTCGCCTAAGGCAAATATTGAACTAAAAAGATTACCAAAAATTAAATTCCAAACAATCGAAAATGCGCCCGGATCATCACTGCTTAAGCCGTAAAAATTAGTTAAATATTGCGGCAACGGAATACACTGACCTTCCCCGGCATCACAAGTTGAGTCGCAAGGTTTTGGTGAGCAAGCGGTTAAAAATTCCAATACCACCTGAACCACCGCGCCAACAATCATGGCAACAATATTGGGTCCACTTGTATATCCGCTTTCAACAATAAACATAATTAATGTTTGACCGATATCGGAAATATCCATACAGGCAAATTGTCCAACCTCACAAACCGCGCCGGTATTCTTACAAGTATTAAAGGTTACATTGGCTTCCAAACCACAAGTGCTTTCCGGACAAGCACACTCTTTGCCGCCCACTTGATCGGAACTGGTCTTGCAAACACCGTCACCCTGAAACTGATAAGTTTCGTAGCTCTTGGCAAAAATACGTTTCAAAGAATCTTGAGCCTGAGCAACATCTTTATTATAAACAATTGAACTGCTGGTCGCACGATTAAGCGTCGGCAAGGTACAACTAGTATCGCCAAATGCGGCTGAAAGCTGTGAACAAGCATAAGGTAAGCCGGCTCTAGCCTGGTACGGATCGGCAAAATTTCCGGTTTGCGGTTCTTCAACCCTAAGAGGAGCAAAATAAGTGTCCCCAGACGATCTCAAATCCCAAACAGCCGGATTATCAACCGGATAAGGCGGCACCAAAGCACCAAATGGCGGATAATCAAATAGATTGGTATAACCAACGCCGGGCACGGCAAAAAGCTGACCGGAGTTATTAGATACTCTTTCCCACCAAGCCTTGTTTTGTCCATAAGGGGTAATGGTCTGAGCCACATATTGGCACCACGAACTGACAACTTGTAAAACCACATCCATATCCGCACACAAACAATTCGGGCCGACTATTTCAAATTTAATTTTTTCCAACAGTCCATCGCTATCATAAACCAAATCAGCACTAATGCCTGAACCGAAATAACTATTAGGAATGGTTGGATTTTTAATCAGTTTAAATAATCCAAAATTTATACCACATTGATCAGAGGCGCCACAATCACTGATTGATGAGGCTACACTCAAACCCTCAACCTGCCAACTTTGAACCCGCCAAGAACCGGGTACGGTCCACTCAATATTTCTGGTTCTGGCCGATTTGTCTGAAGACGGTCGCTTGAGCGAGGCGCACATTTCACCGTCTTCAAAAACGCATTGGCGATAGCGATAATGGCTTTCCTTGGCACCCAAGCAATAATACAATGGGCGCTGAGCCACTGACGGTTCTTCGCTGATAAATCCGCCCTGAATCAACTCAACCGGCCACCACATCAAACATTGAGCTGAATTGGCCGGATCGGGCTCAAGGCAATATCCAAGCCAACCGCGGAAATGATAACCCTTATCACTGTAATAATCACAAGACAATGAGTCGCTTTCCGGATACACGCGGCAAGTCGGCGGCACAAAAATACTGCCATTTGAATCTCTTGAAACTTCCAAACTTGGTTTAACCTTAATATCATCAAAATAAGAACTGCCTAAAATTTCATGAATACGACCTTCAGTGTTGGTACAAGGGTTTCTAAATCGATCGCTTTTCTCATTAAAATTCATCAACTTAATCTTAATGCTTGAAGCTCCTGTTTCTGTTATAAATTCGGCAATTTTAAAGGTCCACTTCTGCGAAGAGTCAAGCCTTAACTGTTCCAGTTGAGGACCAGAAAGTCCAATTGTTTTAATTGGCACTGAGCTTGATAGATCATATTCTTCAATTACAATTCTAGCCTGCCCGGTTATCAATTTTTCTGTATTGATATAAGCAGAAACTGTATATTTGGTATTGCCGTTAACATCAATTTTTTCTGAACTAATAACATATGGGCCGGTCAGTTTAACAAATGCCGTACCTTCGGGAGCAGCCGAAGAAAGTCCCTCTTGTTGAGCTGAAACCGGATTGGTAATTACTTGAGCATATTCGCGCTTCCATTCCGTTTTTAAGAAATTTTTAACCGGAGGATTTGTTGTTTGCGGACAATCCAAATTCCAACCATAAGGCCTAAAATCGCCGGCCGTAATTGTTTCAAAATTGGTACTGGGCGAGAAAGCGATTCCACCAACTTGCTGCATTTCAGCCGGCAAGAAATTACCCGGCAAGGAAGCGGCCACGCTTTCAAAAGCCAAACCGGACTGCGCAAAACCGCTATAATTCTTTATTAACTCGCGATCAAAATAAGTTTGACGATCGTTGCCCTCTTTGGTGACAACAAAATTTGTGCAATTGCCGTTTTCATCAGCCTGATCGCATAAACCCAAATCAGTACAATATTTCTTGTCAGCATTTTTTTCGTCAGTTTCCGAAACCGAACCGGTACAAGCCAACCAGGTGGCACAAGTTCTATCGGGTATAACCTTTAGAACCGAATTAGAATCACCAGGCATTCGGCCAAGATTACTAACAGCTAAGCCATTATTAATTGGCTGCCCCCTATCATCAACACCGGAAGCATCCGCATCGAAAGACAAATAACTAATATCATTTTCACCCAGATGATAATTAACATAACTTCTGTCGTTAAACAAAACACAGCCGTTATTGGGATTGACCACGCCGTTGCAAGTAAGAGTATCAACCGTATTGGCCAGGGTGTAATACTGACCGGTTTCTCTAAAAGCAACCTTGCTTAATTTACTGTTTAGATCTGACTTTGGATTAGTTCCGTCTAAGCCACTGATTTCCAGCCGACAAGTCATATCAGCAGGCGAGTAAATTCTGGCTGAATAAGCACGGTTATTATTTAAATTATTGATTTCTCTTGTATCACCAACTATATAATCCATTGGGATTTGAGCGGTTGAACCGGAAATTACCATTGAATTATCAAACGATCTCAAACCGAGACAGTTGGTTAATACTACACTCAAACCGCCAACGCTTGTCTTGTCAGCAACCTCTACCGAAAAAGTATATAAGGTGTCATGAGACAATGATACTTTCTGGTAAACCGTGCTGCCGGATTTTATCCAACCATCGGGTGTTTTGTCATTGTCAACGTCGGCATAAAAATCAGAATTAAAAATTTGATTTTTACTGATATCGCTAATCGGATCAATAAATAGCGTGCAGGTGTTTTGATCGGCCGGACACAAACCGACAAAACCCTTGCTGCCGTCCGGATGCGCTTGCCCGACCGGCGGATTTACCATTGGACAATTCGGCGTATCACTTGACATATCGGTTCTGAACCAGCCGTATTTATTTTTATTCGGGATCAATTTCCACTCACAAGTCTGGGTACCCGGGTCCTTAAAGTATGAATAACCGTTGGCTGATTGATACTCATCACAACCGTTTTCACCTCGAGCACAAAGTATTGAGTTGTAAGCGTCCGGATCGTTAATTAAATAGGCCTGAGAGTAGCCGGTAACAACGGGCTTACTCAAGCTATCATATGAAATCGTCGGCACGCCAAAAGCCTGACAGCCCTGATATTGAGCGTTGCATCTGACATCAGCTCTATTAACAATATAGGTCAGTTTGTCTTCCGGCACGGTAACGGTTGAAAGCTTATCTTCAAACGGCGCTTTCACCTCAAAAGGTGATGTTGAATTATAAGTATCAATCATTGCCTGGCAACCAACGGCTTCTTCTCGGCAGAGATTGGAGAACGATTTAAGATTATGGTATAAATTATCCGAATCCAAATACTGTTTGCAGCCAAGCATAAATTGAGGCGCAAAAATCGGTTCGGCCAAAAACGGATTGGTATCACAAGAAGCCGGCGTATTCCAGGAGCCCTTAATCGCGTAAACAAAATTATTAACTTCTTTAACGATTAAATTATCAAGATAGAAATCACCATCGGAAGAGAAATTTAATCTAGACGAAAGGTTAATGTCTTTGGTTTGGTCATATGTTACCGGGCCAATCAAGTAATAAGCCCAATCGTTATTGATAGAAACACTGCCAAGAGTATTGTCGCTTATGCCGGCGGTCTTAAGCTTAAGATCCAAATTTCTAATATCGCTGGAAGTTTTGGCCCAGAAACCAATAATATACATCTTACCGGCTGTTAAACTTGAGCCAATAACGCCACAATATCGCTGGCCAATTGCTACGCTGCAATCACCCGTTGTTGTCGTGCAGCGGTTTGACTGCGAATCATAGGTGGCGCTGTCCTTGTTGCAAACAGAACCTAGGTCATTAATAATCGTTTCCAAATTATTGCTATAAGATCTAATTGAGTGACCACCAACCGAAAGGGCTTCGCTGGATATAACACCATTAGACCAATTAACAGTTGTGCCGGTTTCAAAGGTATCGCTCAAAGCAATATAAACATTGCCGGCGGTATTGCCACGGTATTCACGGCAACCGGCATTGGCCGACGAGCACTTTAAGCCTTCGTTCGGAATAGCCTGGTAAATACAAGCATTTAAGTTACTATCCCAATTGCCGCTAGTCTGGGTGCAATTTGTTTGATTGTCAGCCGTGCTGCCACCGTAAACTGTTTTGCGATAGGGATGGCAATCGTTTGAACAGCTGATAGTATTCAAATAAATTCTATAACTAATTTGACTGTCAGCACCAATCAATTCTTTACAGAAAGGATTGGTAATTATATCTTCCGGACCATTGCAACACTCGGGCAAGCCGGTGGCATCAAGGGTTTTGTCAGAACACCACGCATCAGGCAATAATGATAAATCGGTAATTGCTCGAGCCGGTGTATTATTAGTGTCAGCTTTAAGCAAATAAGATTTTAATTGATAACCAGCCTCATCGCTCCCCTGCCAAGCATAGAACGAGGTGCAATTAGCCGCCGGTTCGGTTGGTTTTTGGCATAAACGCAAATACTGATAATACTCTTTGCCCTCACCGCCCTTGGCCACTTCGTCCAGATTGGTAAATTCATCACAACCAACGGCTGAGGCCGGACAAGATTTGGCGGTTTTAGGAATAAAATATTCCAAAGTTTGTTGTCTTTCCAAAAACGTAGCGGACTGATAAAAGGCTTCATAGCCAACACATTCGGCCGGACAATAATCAGTCAACTGGGCAACTGCCGAGAGTTTGGTGCCGGCACCGCTTTGGCCAACCGGCGTAAATAACTGACAACCGACTTCGTCTTCTTGGCAAAGCATTGAATAATTAGAGCAAATTGGCGCGTCAATTTCATGGCAACATTCATTTGGATTAACAGAACTGCAGCTGTCCGGCCGGCATTCGGCACCGGGACAATCAGCCGTGCCGCCGCAAGGCTGGCCGGCATTTTCACCGCCATCGCAGAATTTGCGCCAAACCAAAGTATCGCCCACACACTGTTCGTAACCAACACCCGGCAGAACATATGGGCTTGGTCTGGTTTTGGTGTAACCGCGACAAGATAAATTATCCGGCGCTTTTTTAATATTAAATAAATTGGAAGTGCCGTAATTTCTAAATTCGGAAGCAATCGGGTTTCTGGTGTCAACCTCTTCAATTTGAACACCATCAATAATTATGGTTGAATTTTCATCTAACGCATTATCAAAACTTAATTTGAAATCATAACCAAGCGATCTGGTCGTTATTACATCAAAAACGATTCGGCGCCAATTATTGGTCAAAGTAAACTTTTGCCTGCCCCCCACATCTATTGGCGTCCAATCGCTTATGCAAGTGTCGCCGGCATCACAAGCAACAGAGGCGCAATTTTGACTTGTCTTTTGAGCGCAATAATAATCGGGGTTATTATCTGAAATAATTTCGGCATACCAATTCTGACCCGGCACTGAATCATCGGTTTTAACATAGAAAGAAACGCGATAAGAAGTATTCGGTTTCATGCCCACAATCGGATCGGTCGAGAAATCACGATAATGATTATCTGAACCATTCTTTATCAATAAAGCATTGCTACCCAAAACACCGGGCGTGTACCTTGAAATCTCATTATTGCTATCAGACCAATGCTCACCGTAACGCCAGCCCTTTGGTAAAGGCGTACCATCTAACCAGTCCTCAAAACTGGCGTTTCGCACCAAATTCACGCTGCCATTTGGCTGAAGGCTAATAAATTCCGTACAACCGGCCGCATCCGAAGGGCAAGTTTTAACATCGCGATCAAAATTAATCTTACTTTCTGACTTTTCAACATCGCCAACCATGGTTAAAGTAATTGGGTTGGTAATACAGCTTTGGGAAATTCTAAAATTATCAAACCAGGCCGAACCGCTCACTTGGTTGCCATTTGGATCGGTAACATTTATTTTAACTCTGACCTGGGTATCGGCCGTAACGCTAAAATCAAAACTGGCCTGATACCAAGTCTGTTTTCCCTCAGTAGACAAGGCAATGGATTTAATCTCGCTGCCGGCCGCATTAATAGCGGCAATCTTTATCTCACCAACATTCAAATTATTAAATATATAACCGGATAAAGTGTAGCTTCCCGTCTTGAGTAAAACGTTGCCGGAAATTGCATTCTCACTGACAAGGGTGCCGGCATTATAAAATCTTAAACTTGATTTGCCGCGATAAATATAATCCAGAGCGCTGCCAACCTTCTTGAAGTAATTCGTATCGGCATACCAGCCAAGAGCCGGCGAAGGCACGTCATAAGTGGTTGAAGCTGTTTCAAAGCTCGGGTTGGGCAATAAATTTTCCAGATTTTCGCAACCGCCAACCTGGCAATAAACGCCACCTTTTGGAATTGTACAAGAAGCTGAAACCGTACATTTATTAGTGGCGGCATTCCACCACTTAGTCGTATTGCTGCAAGGCTGAGAAATTACCATCTTAATACCGCTGACCAAATCATTACAAACCGTATCGCCGGTATTCATTTCACAGCTGGCATTTGTAATGCAGCCGACAACACCCTGGCCGTCGCGACTAGTCTGACTGCAAGTCTTTAACACCTTTTCACTTTCTGCCGTACAAGACCAAATGTTATTTATTGTATTAAATTCATTGCAATACCACTGACATCCGGCGTTTTCTTTACTACAATTATTATAATTCAAAGTGTTTTCCAAATAGCTGACAACTTTATCGCCGGCCTTTTGAAAGGTTAAACAAGTGTTAAATTGTGATTTACATTCTTTGCCATCCAAATCCCAAATCGGTTTTTCTTCAGTACAATAGCCGTAATATAAACAGCCGCCATCGCTACTCTTCTGAATGCAGGTCTGGAAGTCAGCACAATACTGTTCTCTGGAAACGGTTCGACCCGGCGCCAAATCACTCGCGTCATCATAATCGCCGTCATTATTGGCATCAGTTCCGGCCACAATTTTGTCAGACAGAATCTTGGCGCCATAACCCTGAGCCTTACAATAATGCAAAGGCACTTCCAAAACCCAGTTCGGATCAACCAAACCCTTAAACGGACTACCTAAAACATTATAATTTTCAATTAACTTATTTAGAGTCCAGGTTTCTTGGGGCACAAACTCGTTGGCCACTCTGGCGGCCAACTCCCAACCGATTGGAACAATACGATGCGCGCGTAAAATAACGATGGTTCTGTACGGTATGCCCTCTTTAATGGTTGCCGCTTTATAACCAAACGGGGCATCGCCATTAATCAGGCCTTCGGAGATGGCTTGACGCAAAGTAATTTTTTTAGAGATTGCCGATCGGAATTTTTGATCAATCACACACTCATCAACGCCCGGGTTCTTTGGATCCTGGCAGACCACAAATTTCGTCAGGACATCATATGGTCCGGTTTCTTTAACACCCGCACGTAGAAGACCGCTATATCTTTCCTGAGAAGCTTGCTTGCCGGCAAACAAGGTTGTGCCTGTTTGGCCGGTGTAGAGCTCATCGTCTTGATTTGTTAACAAATTATAAAGATTACGGCCGATTTCTTCACCTGTCCTTAGGGCGTCAAATAAATCGCTGTTATCACTATCTTTATTACTACTATTACTGCCGCTCAAAGCCGCCAAACCTTCTTTAAATATTCTATCTAAAAGCTTACCGGCTAAAGTATTAATAAAATTACTAACCGCATTCATGAAAATATCACCGTAATTGACCTGTTCGTCTGCCACTGTACCCTTGGCCAACATTAATTGAGCCTCATCCCTGACCAAAAAGGCGGGAGTAAATATTTTATCAGCTATTTTTCCGCTCACACTCTTGGCACCTTGACCCTCTTCTCTATCTTTGGTTGCATTCAAAGCCGCTTGCGTTTTGTACTCCGCGTGACGACCTAAAATATCCAGGGTAATGCCAAAATCATTATTCTTGGAATCAAACATCAAATCAATATTGTCTAAAATCCTGCCATCACTGATCATCTTATCCCAATTGTTTACCATTTGCGTAATAGTGCATGATGGCTTCTTTGGTTTGTCCATTTCAGCAATACCCAAACCGATGCTGACTTTCAAATTAAAAACAGTCGGATTACATAAATTGAAATTGCCCCAATCTTGACCCAATGACTCCAAAAAGACACCGCCGGCTTCATCTAAAACATTGGTCAAATATGGACCCCAGCCGTCAGTAAAAAACATCGGCTGCTGACCCTTGTCGCCAGACGCCAACCAGGTGGCTACATCGTAAGCAAAAGTATTCAATAAATAATTTAAAGCTTCCTTGGAGGCCACATAAACTGCATCCTTCAAGCTCTCCCAACTCCAATCTCTGGTATTAAAAGTATCGGCAATTACTTCAACGCCCTTTTTAAATGAAGAAGTAATTGTATTTGTTTCGCGAACCTTGCTGATTAGGCTGGAGTCATAAACCTTTACCGATTCAGCCCTATTTGCCTCGTTGATGGTCTCGCTGTTCAATTTTGGCTGAGGTACCGCCCCGGCAGCTGCCGAACCGGGCTGAGTTGCGGGCAAAGGACTCATCTTATTGTCAGCCAAAACCGGATCAAGCGGGAAAAGCAGGGCCGGCATAACAACCGAAAAAACCATGCTGATTAAAACAGTGGTAGTAATTGATTTTTTATAAAATCCAAATTCCATTTTATCAATTTGATTTTTATTTTCAGTTTCCATTGACTTTATAGTTAGCTAAGGTTTCATTAACTAAATTCATTAATTCTTCATCAGAAATACTGGCAAGGGTTTCGGCGGTAATATCGGTATTCTCGGCCAATAATTCCCTAATTTCATTTGGAGTTAAATTTTTTAATTCCTGTAAAGGCAGGGTCAGCGAAGCTGATTGACCAGAATCGTTTGAACCAGAAATTGTTTGCGTGCTTTGCTGGCCGGCAATTTGTTGGTACGCATTCACTATTTCTTCATCACTTAAAAGACTCAACTGTTCCTCGCTCATGCCGGCCTGAATTAACATTTCTCGTAATTGATCCGCTGATAAATTTTGCGCCTGATCCTGACTTGACTGATCATTGGGGTTGGTTAGCGGATTTTCCGTCCAGTTGGCAAAACAATTTTGACCCTCCGGACAAACCGGATCAGTCCCCTGAACGATTTCAATTTTATCGTCAAAACCATCGGAGTCAGTATCGGCAATATAGGGGCTGGTTTTATAAACTTTAAGCTCATCATAATCGGATAACCCGTCTTGATCCGTATCTTTTTGCTTCAGACCGAGCAAGTCTTCGTTATCAACCTGATTGACATTGGTTTTTTGAGCAATCCTTTTTACCGGCGAAATGTTATTTTTTATCTGAAAAAGACCTAGAAGCAACGCAACTAGGCCGACAAACAAAATACTTGCCGAAAGCAATTTTTCAATTCTATTTGGATCACTGAAATATTCCTTAATTTGGATTTTTGCCGATTTGGCAGATATATCCTCATGATATATATCCTCTAAAATGGTGCGATTATCTTTTTTTCTTCCTTCAAAAGCCATTTTATTAAAAAATAATAGTATGGAAATTTCTCCTTTTTATTTCCTAAAAATGCTAATTATCAACTTAGGTATATTATATCAGAAATGCTTATATCTTGACAAGGGCTTTTGATAATTTTATTTAAAATATTTTTTTCCGTTTTTAGCAAGAACCAACCAATCATCAACCGACAAGTTTTGCGCTCTAATTTTTGGGTCAAAACCGGCGCCGGAAAGCCAATTCTTAGCCTCATCTTGGGTTATCTTAAAGCCGGCAGATAAATTGTGCTGCAATTGCTTTCTTTTTGAAGAAAAACCAACTTTAACCAACCGCCAATAATTATTTTCGCTTATCTCAGCTAAAAAATCAATAATTTTCTTATTTGTTTTGATTGCTTCAATTTTTATAATTGCCGAATCCACCTCGGGTTTTGGCCAAAAATTATCTTTGCTGACATAATCTATAATTTTTGGCTGTCCATACAATTTTACTGAAATTGCCAAAAGGCTCATCTGACCCGGTTGGGCGCAAATTCTTTGGGCAACCTCCTTTTGAACCAATAAGACCATTGACGATGGCTTATCTTTTTCAGTTAAAAACTTTTTTATCAGAATGGAAGTAATGTTATAAGGAATGTTGGCCACCACCTTGTACGGCCCTGAAACTAGATCGCCGGCAAAAGATTTAAGAATGTCTCCCCTTGCCAACTCTAATTTTTTTTCTCCGGCAAATTTAGCTTTCAAAAAATCAAATATTTTTTCGTCCAACTCAACAGCGACAATTCGTTTGGCTTTTTTTATCAAACCTTCTGTTAAAATTCCAAGTCCCGGACCAACCTCTAAAATTGTATCGTCATTTTCAATCCCCGCAGCCGAAACAATGGTATCAATAATCTCGGAATTAACTAAAAAATTTTGACCCTTTGATCTTGAGGGTTTTATATCGTAGGTCTGAGATATTTTTTTAATTTGTTCTATAATATTCATAAATATGATATAATAAGTTTATGATTTTTCCCGATTTAATTTTAAAAAAGAAAGTTAATATCGTTATTGCGATTTTAGCGCTTTTTGTCGTAGCTTTATTAGCAGCCTGGGCAATATCGGCCAAGGCTGTTTCCGGCACCGATACGGGGTTAAGAATTATGAGCATGCCGATTAAATGCACTCTTGATCCGGGAGACCCGCCGCCGGGAACCTGCCTAAGCACTTGTCCGGTTTGCGGTTCGCTTAATGGCACATGTGCCAGCCTTTACGAAGTTCGAGCCGTAAAAATTAAAGGTGGGAGCGTTAATCCACTTTATCAGGGGGCGGCTTTGTGTCTATACAATCCCAAACCACCAAAAAACGGGATATTCAAGGCCGGCAACTTTTGTCTGGGAAAAATTATCGGCTTTGGACCACACATTCTATTAAACTTCGGCTGCAATCGTTAGCCTACCTTGATTGCGCCAGCCCTAACTAAATCCATCTTTCCATTTTTTGCCTTAACAATAGTTGAGGTTTTTATTTTTTTTAATCTGCCAACATCAATAATTAAATCCGGCTGGTATTTTTTATTTTTAAATTCTTTAATTACTTCACCAGAAGAATAAATTGTCTTATTGCCGGTTAAATTGGCTGATGTAGCAATCAATGGCCGACCAGCTTTTTTAGCTAAATCTAAAGCTAATTTATTGTTTGGCACTCTAACGGCAAATTTTGCGTTAATCGCCAAAGACAAAGGCCCCGGCCAATATTTTTTTGCCAACCTTTTTTCCATGGCGTTTAGTCTAAAATATTTTTGGACTTGATTCAAACTTGAGGCGACCAAGGTAAATTTATTGTCTTTGCGCCCTTTAATTTTCATAATCTTTTTAATTACTGCCGGAGAATCAAAAAACCCGCCCAAAGCATAGGCGGTATCAGTTGGATAAACAATCACACCCTTGCAACGAATAATCGCTGCAGCTTTTTTGATGTCATTTTTGCCAAGAATCAGCATAATAATTAAAGCACCAAATCCTAAACGTTAGTAGACGGTGGTTTGGAATTTGAAGTTTTAAATTTGAGATTTGTTTGAGGTTTGGGATTTGGGATTTTGCCCCTTATCCTCTAATCTGTTTAACAAACTTATAAACCGAATAAATAACGGGGTTAATAATTTTTTCGTAACAACCAATAAATTCCTGCGGTTGGGCGTCTTGAGAAAATCCTGATTTAAAACGGCTGATACCTTCCCATTTTTCGTTAAAAAAAGTTTTACCGTTAACGCCGCCAAAATCATAATATTTCAAACCCAATCTCTTGGCCGCCAAAATTCCTTCCCATTGAAGCAAATATGGTGCCATCACTTCGCGATGCATATCTGATGATGCCCCGTGCAAATAAACTGCCGTATTGCCATAAAAAGCCATAAGATTACTGCCAATAACGTGCCCACCGAACTCAGCCGAAAAAGCACTCATCAAGCCGGAAGCACATAAAACATCAAACATTTTCTTATAATGCTCTTTCGGGTGAGGTTTAAACCCATCACGGCCGGCGGTTTGTTTGGTTAATTGCCAGAACGGTTCAATGTCGGCCAACTCACAACTGATGCGCACATTAACGCCGTGTTTTTTGGCTAGATTTATATTATATCTTGTTTTTTGTTTCATGCCGGCCAAAAGTTCTTCTTCGCTTTTTTCTAGGTCAATCACAAAGCGACATTTTGGCTGAATTTCTTTTTCGCTTTTTCGATAACCGAAAGTTGATAATCTATTCTCTGATTCAAGCGGCCAGGCCGGATCAATTTTTACCATAAAACTTTTTTCCGCCAAAGCCAATTTTTTAATTTCTGAAAAAAAATCAATTTGCTCCTGGTCGTTGAGTTCGCCAAAAACCGGTCCACGTGGGCAATACAAATAATTATACTCAAAATGCATTTCCAATTTTATAACTGATGCTGCCGCTTGAATGGCACCGTTTTCATCAATACCGACTAAACGAAAAATTTTATTATCAAGGGTTTTCTGAAAATCACCCCAAGCCCAAGACTGTAAAAGGCCGCCATCTTTTGCGTAGTGAGAAATAAAAGTATCCCACATCTGCTTATAATCTTCGTTGACTTGGATAAAATGCATAAAATATTAGATGACAAAATTTATCAGCCTACCCGGAACAAAAATCACGTTCCTTACAGTCTTGCCAGCCAACAAAGGTGCAATCTTTGGGCTTTGTTTGGCTAAATTTTCCGCCTGTTGTTCATCGACGGAAGACAAAACAGAAATTTTATCTTTCACCTTACCATTAACCTGAACAACCAATAAATATTCTTGACCGACAAGCAAACCTGAATCATACTTGGGCCAAAGCTGCTGGCAAGCCAAACCTTTATATTTTGACTTAAGCCATAATTCTTCTGCCAAGTGCGGAGCAAATGGACTGAGTATTAGCAATAAAGACTTGGCGGTATTTTCATCCATAACTCCAACCTCCAAAATTTTATTAACCAAGATCATAATGGCCGAAATTGCGGTATTATAAGCCTGGCTCTCAATATCATCGCCAACTTTTTTAACGGTTTTGTTTAATAAAACCGCCAGCTCTTCGGGAATTTCTTTTGAAATTTTAATGCTGCCGTCAAAAACTTGCCAAACCCTTTCTAAAAATCTCCTTACGCCAATCACACCCTTGGTATCCCAAGGAATTGCCTGATCAAACGGTCCCATAAACATTTCGTAAACCCTTAAAGTGTCAGCGCCATATTCATCAATAACCTGATCGGGATTGACCACATTACCGCGCGACTTTGACATCTTCTCTCCGCCTTCGCCCAATATCATGCCATGAGATGTTCTCTTTTTGTACGGCTCGGAACCACAAGATTCCGGAACCGCTTTGATGTCATACAAAAATTTATAAATAAATCGGGAATAAAGCAAATGCAAAGTTGTGTGTTCCATGCCGCCGTTATACCAATCAATCGGCGCCCAATATTCCAACTTTTCCTTACTGGCAAAAGCCTTGTTGTTCTTTGGGTCGATGTAGCGCAAAAAATACCAATTAGACCCGGCCCAATTTGGCATTGTGTCAGTTTCGCGCAAAGCCGGGCCATCACACTTTGGACATTTGGTTTTAACCCACTCGCTAATATTTGCCAAAGGCGATTGGCCATCATCGGTTGGTTCGTATTTTTTTACATCCGGCAAAAGCAAAGGCAGATCCTTTTCCGGCAACGGCACCCAACCGCATTTTTCACATTTAACCATTGGGATCGGTTCACCCCAATATCGCTGACGTGAAAAAACCCAGTCTCGCAATTTATAATTGATCTTTTTCTGGCCGATATTTCTTACTTCCAACCAATCAATAATTTCACTTATCGCTTTTTCGACTGTCATGCCCGAAAAATTTCCGGAATTAACCAACATCCCTTTCTCCGTGTCCACATAAGCCTGTTTTGAAACATCCCCGCCCGATATTACTTCAATGATTGGCAGTTTATATTTTTTAGCAAAATCCCAATCTCGTTGATCATGACCCGGTACAGCCATAATCGCGCCGGTACCGTAAGTTGATAAAACGTAATCGGCAATAAAAATTGGAATGGATTTTCCGTTAACCGGATTAAGAGCAACAATGCCGTCCAGCAAAACACCGGTTTTTTCTTTATTCAATTCCGTTCTTTCCAAATCAGACTTCTTTCTGGCTGAATCTTGATAAGCTTTAACTTCTTTTAAATTCTTGATTTCTGATTTTAAAGTCTCAACAATCTCGTGCTCGGGAGAGATTACCATAAAGGTAACACCAAAAAGCGTATCCGGCCGAGTGGTAAAAACGGTTAACTTATTGGAGATTTCTTTTTTATCTTTAGCTTTTACTTCAAAATCAACTTGGGCGCCTTGACTGCGGCCAATCCAATTTATCTGCTGGGCTTTTATCCTATCCAAATAGTCAACATTTTCCAAATCTTCAATTAAACGATCAGCATAATCGGTAATTTTAAACATCCATTGTTCTTTTTCGCGTTTTTCCACTTCCGTGCCGCAACGTTCGCAAGCGCCGTTTACCACCTCTTCGTTGGCTAAGCCAATTTTGCATGACGGACACCAATTAATTGGAATTTTGGCTTTATACGCCAAATTATTCTCATACATTTTTAAAAATATCCATTGTGTCCATTTGTAATAGTTCGGATCGGTAGTAACCACTTGCCTGTCCCAATCAAAAGAAAAACCGATTGACTTGAGTTGTCGGGTAAAGTTCTCAATATTTTTTTCCGTGGTAATTGCCGGATGAATGCCGGTTTTGATTGCATAATTTTCTGAGGGCAAACCAAAAGCATCAAAACCAATGGGATATAAAACATTAAAGCCTTGCATGCGGCGTTTGCGCGCCAAAATATCCATAGCCGTATAACTCCTGGGATGGCCGACGTGCAAACCTTCGCCGGAGGGATAAGGAAACTCAATTAAACAATAAAATTTAGGCTTTGGAGAATTGTCCTGAGCGGCAAACACCTTTTTTTCTTCCCAATATTGCTGCCACTTGGATTCAATTGTCTTTGGGTCGTAATTATTAGTAGACACAAAAAATCAAAATATAATCTTTAAAAACAATAATAGATTAACATAAAATCAAGGTTTTTTCAAGTTATAATGACCATCCAAAATTACTTGTCCTTGTTTTGTGACGGCACAACAAAAAGACGGCCCATGCGGGCCGTCTTTCTTATCTTTATTACATTACTTCTTTTAAATATTTCCCGGTTAAAGATCCTTTTGCCTTAACAATTTCTCCCGGCGTGCCTTCGGCCACAATTTTACCGCCGCCACTGCCGCCTTCCGGGCCCATATCAATTATCCAGTCGGCACATTTAATCACATCCAAATTATGCTCAATTATCAAAACTGTATTACCTTTATCAACCAGTTTATTTAAAACCAGCAACAACTGCTTAATATCTTCGTAGTGCAAGCCGGTTGTCGGTTCATCCAAAATGTAGAGGGTCTTACCGCTGGAACGGCGCGAAAGTTCGGTTGAAAGTTTAACCCTTTGCGCTTCACCACCGGACAAGGTTGTTGCCGGCTGGCCTAACTTCACATAACCCAACCCCACTTCATACAATGTTTTTAATTTTGTATAAATTATCTGATGATTCTTAAAAAACTTCATTGCTTCTTCCACAGACATATCCAAAATATCTGCAATATTTTTGCCCTGATAATGCACCTCAAGCACTTCTTGCTTATAGCGCTTGCCGTGGCATTCTTCACATTGAATATAAACGTCAGGCAAAAACTGCATTTCAATTTTTACCATCCCCTCGCCGCCACAATAATCACATCGACCGGCTTGAGAATTAAAACTGAATTTACCGGCGCGATAACCGCGAACTTTTGACTCTTGAATTTCAGTGAATAAATCGCGAATATAAGTAAAAACACCGGTATAAGTGGCGGGGTTTGATCTCGGTGTTCGGCCAATTGAAGATTGATCAATGGCAATAACTTTATCAATATTTTCAATGCCTTTAATTTCTTTGTGCTTACCCGGAGTGTCCTTGGCGCGGTAAAATTTCTTAGCCAAAGCTTTAACCAAAATTTCAAGCATTAAGGTGCTCTTGCCCGAACCGGAAACACCGGTTAAGCAAACAAATTTACCCAGAGGAATTTTAGCATTGACATTTTTTAAATTGAATTCTTGCGCGCCAATAATTTCAATATACTTACCACTTCCCTTGCGATAAGTTTTTGGCGGCTTGATTTTTAATTCTCCGGAAAGATATTTGCCGGTTAGAGAATTTTTATTCTTTTTAATTTCACTCGGACTGCCCATGGCCACAATTTTACCACCCGCTTCACCCGCTCCCGGGCCAACATCAATAATTAAGTCGGCCGCTTCCATGGTCATATTATCGTGTTCAACAACAATAACGGTATTGCCCAAGTCGCGTAAATATTTTAGCGTGTCAATCAGCTTTTGATTGTCGCGCTGATGCAAACCAATGGAAGGTTCGTCCAAAATATAAACAATTCCGGTCAAAGATAAACCCAATTGGGTTGCTAGCCTGATTCTTTGTGCTTCACCGCCGGCCAAAGTGGCTGCCGGTCTGTCTAAAGTCAAGTAACCCAAACCGACGCTGTTTAAATAATTCAAACGCGAAATTATCTCTTTATTAATCTGGGTGGCAATTTTTTGCTCGCGCGAACTTAAAGCTTCCTTGCCCTTGCTTTCTTTGGAAATCTTTTGAAAATATTCAATGGCGCTTTCAATGGTTTGGTTGGTAATTTCAGAAATATTTAGACCACCAACGGTTACGGCTAAAGAAATTTCTTTCAAACGTTTACCCTGACAGGTCGGACAAGTAAAAACGCGCATATACTGTTCAATTTCCGAGCGCAAATAATCCGAAGTGGTTTGAGCATGCTTTTCTTCCAAAATCGTGAGGACACCTTTGAATGGCATTTTTTCTTCACCAACCAAGTATTCTTTTTCTTTGCTGCCATTTAAAATTAAATCTTTAATTTTAGGCGCTAAATCTTGCACCGGCACATCCAAAGAAAAATTATTATCTCTGGCTACGGCCTTCAAAAGCTGGAGGTAAATATTTTGGTTGGCAAAATTTCTAGCCCAGGGTTTTATCGCCCCTTGCGCCAAAGTCAAACGCTCGTTGGGAATAACCAACTCCGGATCAACTTCCAGGCGAGTGCCTAAACCCAAGCATTTTGGACAAGCGCCGGCCGGAGAATTAAAAGAAAAATTTCTCGGCTCCAAGTGAGGCAGGGTTAAATTACAACTTCGGCAAAAATAATGCTGGGAAAAAAAGTGCTCATTATCATCCAGGGCAATAATAATCTGACCATCACCTAAGTCTAAAGCCAAATCAACAGACCGGTTAAATTCTTCTTTAAAAATTTCGGCCTGCTTGGAATTATATTTTATTTGAGAGACCACGATTTCCATCCGGCTTTTTTCGGTCGGCGCGGGCAAATTCGGTTTATCTAATTCATAAATTACCCCGTCCAAACGAATCTTTTTAAAGCCGGAACTTTTTATTTCAGCAATGGTTTTTTGCTGTCCGTCTTTTTGATTAAACGGCGTTGGAGCCAAAATTAAAACCTCTTTGGGAGGCTTACTTTTAATCAATGATAAAACTTGAGTGATAATTTGACCGGCGGATTGCTCGGTTAATTCTTGGCCGCATTTGGGGCAGTGGACATGACCGATGCGCGAAAAAAGCAAACGAAGATAATCATAGATTTCCGTAATCGTACCAACAGTTGAACGCGGGTTGGTCATAGTTGTTCTCTGGTCAATAGAGATTGCCGGCGACAAACCTTCGATCGCATCAACATCCGGTTTATCCATTAAACCTAGAAATTGTCTGGCGTAAGTGGAAAGTGATTCCACATAACGCCTCTGCCCTTCAGCATAAATCGTATCAAAAGCCAAAGACGATTTTCCCGAACCGGAAATTCCCGTTAGCACAACGAGTTTATCTCGCGGAATATCAACGTCAACGTTTTTTAAATTATGAACTCTGGCGCCGCGGATTTTGATTGTCTTGGGCATAAAGAGAAAAAATAAAAAATAAAAGGTATCTAGTCAACTAACTAAATACCCATTATACGCGAAGAATTGTTATATGTCAATTTAATGGTGGGTATTTAATTTGTTCTGTGTCTGTCAAGCCAACCACCCACTGCATCTACCCCTTCTTGCCAAGTAGAAAAACAACAATTTACAGTACCATTTTCTGAGGTACAAATATAACCGGGCGATCTACACCCAGATCTTGTGTCCGCTTCATTGTCAGCATTGGCATAATTTCCAGGATTATTACTATCCGCCCCCCGACCCGCAGTTCCCATGCTGCTATCCTGAGCCAACTCAGCCAGAAGTACAGCCGGATCAATATTGTATCTTTCAGCCGTACTCATAATCATCTCTCCGGTTATTGGTGAGCCGGGATAACGATCAATAAAAACTTGAGCCTGTTGCGCGTTTGTAATCGGTCCCATTCCTGCTACCAAATCTCTCAACCTTTGAGCGTGCGTACCACTGGTTGCATATCTAGAAAAATCATAATCACCGACAATGCCGTTCCCCGATCCAACTCCTCCGGAACCGACCGAGGAAGAGCCGCCAGTTGAACCGGAAAAAGTCCAAGCGGGCGCTGATAAAGGACTAACGCTTAATATGCTAAATGGTTTAAAATTTACTAAATTTGGATTAACGATAAACAAAATTAAATAAGAAAATAAAGCTAAAAACAACCCAACAAAAGCCCCAACAATATAATCCTTGGCTTGTTTGACTTTTTCCGGACTGCCAAATGAAGTTAGCCAAACAAACCCGCCAAATAAAATCACTGCGGCCGAAGCAATAGCAGCCAAACCAACCAAGTACTGAAAAATTACTTTAATATATTGGGCCAACCAAGGAATTTCACAATCAGTTCCGGCACTACACTTAACCGGATCAAATTGGATTGAGGTGTCGCCGATATCAACCTGCAAAACAGGGGTGGTTATTTCAATCTGCTTTTTTAGCTTATCGGATTGGGTTTGCGCTTGATAATCCCTTATCTCAGTTATTGGGACGGTGTCCGGCGCACATTGATAATATCGACAGTCGCCCTCGTCACAATTTTCATCCGGACAATTTATTGAAAAATATCGACCGGCGCCACCATCGGGATCGCTTGAAGATTCATAGCAATAACATCTGGTTTCTGCCAAACAAAAAATCGGAGCAAAAATGAAAAATAATAACAAAAAAAATAAGTATCTATTTTTATTATTTCCAGAACACATAAACATCAATTTATAAAATCGTAATTATAAAATTATCGCGTTACCTGGCTTCACGCCACTCCCAATTACCATTGGGATCTGGAAATTCCACATGCCAGTGGGGTCCGGAACCACCAGTAACTGCATTATTTTCGTGAACCCAAACTGAACCGTCGGGCATAATATAATATTCGTGCCACCAACTCCGTGCCTCATCAACGGTCGTTTGGGCATTTTGAGTAATATAATTATAACAAGAATCTCCCACAGTATAAGCAAAATCGACTGCATAACCAGACTGATGACGACTACCAGCGCCGTCCGGTCTCCACCTGCCGGTAACCTCACAACCATGCGCTTCGTACTCTGAAATCTTTTGAACCGTATAATCAGTCAGTCCGGTATTACTGACCGTACCGCTGCCATCGCCACCGCCTGGACCAATACTTTGGCCTCCGGTACCACCGGAACCTTCACCTGAGGCACCAACACCAAAGCCTTCAGCAACCAATGGCTTAACCACCTTTAAATTAATCGGATTAAAATTTACCAAATTTGGATTTATCGTAAATAAAATCAAATAAGAAAATAAAGCCAAAAACAAACCGGTCATCGCACCGATAATATAATCCTTGGCTTGTTTAACCTTTTCCGGACTGCCGAATGAAGTTAGCCAAACAAAGCCGCCAAATAAAATCACTACGGCTGATAAAATAGCGGCAATACCAATTAAATACTTAAACAAAACATTGATATACTGCGCCAACCAAGAAATCGGGCAGACTTCGCCCGGCCCGCATTTGACCGGATCAAACTGGATAAGGGTGCCTCCAATCTTGATATTTAAAATTGGGACGGATTCTTTTATTTCTTGCCTGATAGCCGTTGGTTCAACTTCCGCCGCCGGACAAAGTGGATCAGAGCAATCAATTAATGTGCATTTTTTTGAAGTATATACGCCAGGCGCGCTTGCAGATTGATCTAAATCTGAACATTTATCAATATTAACATTCTCACAATTAGTGCCGCTTTGCTCTTGACCGCCGGTCACAGCCGTACTTTCACATTTACAGCAAATAGCAAAAATCGGTGAAGGAAAAAATAAAAAGCCGAGTAAGAAAAAATAAAATAAAAATATAATTAAAAATGAAAAAATTGATTTTAATTTTTTATTCATAAAATAATTAATAGCTTAATGTTTTGCAGTACTCTACGCTACACTCAACATCAATTTCCTTAAAGCTCATATTTGCTCTTGGTAAGTTGAGACAATAGGACCTGGTTGTACAAGCCCACTCTTCGGCTACACCAACGCGGCCGCCTGTTACCCAATTTATCGGGGCCGCCTCCCCATGGCAACAGCCGATATCGTTCTTGGCCTTACAAACACAACAACCGGTGGCGCTATTTCCCCCTTCGCTACGACTATACTCTTCCACCAATTCAATTGTTGAATCAACATTTTCGCAAGCCTGCTCACAAAACTCATTTAAATCTGTAGTCAAAACGGTGGTTGCGGCAATATAAATACCCTTTCTGTCTTCTTCGCAAATTTCTTTCTTACTCCGACAAAGATCGTCTGACACGGCCGGCTCACCCGAAGCACAACTTTGTCCGGCCGCAACCGATTCTTTTGCATAGGTACCATCTGACTGTTTGCAGCAACTCATATTTGCTGTCTCCACCCCCGAAACAACCAGCGCTTCATTTTTTACTAAATTGGGGTTTAGAGTATAAAGTATTAAATACGAAAAAAGCGCCAAAACCAAACCGGTTAGGGCACCAACAATAAATTCTTTTGCCTTACTTATTTTGTCAGGACTACCAAATGAGGTGAGCCAAATAAAACCGCCAACCAAAATCATGACTGCGGCCAAAATTGCGGCTAAACCAATTCCGTATTGATAAATTACAGCAATGTAATTTGCCAGCCAATTAATACTTACGCAATTCTCATCCCCATTAGCACAACTTGTGTGCGATGGCATGGCAAAATCATTACTGCCGCCAAATCCGCCAATGTCAACTGTTATTTCCGGACGATAATCAACCTTAGTTACATCAATGGTAGAGTCAGCCAAAACCGGCCCGGCAAAAGCAGTTAGAAAAAAGATGGTAATTAAGAAAATCCGAAAAAAATTAAAAATATTTTTTTTCATATTTTATTGACTTAGAGCCGCGGTAATGGCGGTCTCAAAAAGACTAAAAGGCAAAGCGCCGGCCACCATTTTCCCGTTTACAAAAAAGGTTGGCGTTCCCCTAACCCCTAAATTATATCCTTGCTGCAGGTCAAGCTCAATTCTCTTAAGATTTTCTTGATCAGCCAAACAGCTGCCGAACTCCAAACTGTCCAGCCCAATTTGAATCGCAATAGTTTTTAAAGCCTCTTCGGTTAAATCACCGCTATAAAGAAATATTCTGTCGTGCATTTCCCAAAATTTACCTTGTTGCCCGGCACAGTTGGCGGCTACTGCTAAAACCACCGACAAAGAATTGTCTTGCAAGGCCGGAAAATCACGGTAAACAAACAAAACCTTATCGCCGTAATCTTTAAGAAGCTGTTTTACGACCGGATATTCCTGCTTACAAGCCGAGCAGGTGTAATCGCCAAATTCAACAATTGTTACTTTGGCGTCTTTTGGGCCGTAAGTAAAACTTTCAGATAAAACCAAGCTGATATTGTTTGATTCTTTGGATTGATCGCCTAAAATCTGTTCCGGCGCTAAACGTCCGGTCTTAACCAAGTAAACCAATTGGCCGATATAGATTGCAAAAGCAATACAAAAAATTAAAACCAATGTAAGAAAAATCACAATCATTATGCCCCACCAGCGGCGATACCAAGCCGGCTGATTACCAAGTTTTTGGCGGGGCAGCCGGGGCAGTTGAAAATTTTCATTCTCACTATACATAATTACATATATATTATATCATAAAATTAAGAACAATAAAAAGTGGCCAATATGTCAAATCTAAACCACTTGGGCGATGAATTGGAAAAAAAATATCAAAAAAGAGATAAAAAGAAAAAGAAAAAAATGAAAGTCAGCGGTCGCGGCGTCTTTAATCTCAAAAAATTGATTAACCAAAAAGGCAAAAAGCGAGACTAACCATCTTTTCTTAGGGTTGACAATATTACAACTTTCTGATAAACTATACTCATTATGAAAATATACAATATCATCCAAATCGTTTCTGCTGTTATTCTTATCGTCTTGGTTTTACTCCAAAGCCGTGGTGTTGGCCTTGGCTCAGCTTTTGGCGGAGAAGGCAATGTTTACAGAACCAAGCGCGGACTGGAAAAAAACATTTTCATCGCAACCATTATTTTCTCTGTTATATTTTTAGCCAGCTCTCTTGCCGTTGTAGTATTCTAGGCTAAAAACTAAAACAAAAATAGTTGTGGCAAAACCAAACCTTTTCTTAAAATTGGGTCAGCTCAAAAATCGACATCAAATCAAAAAAACTGACCACAAAAGTGACTTGGCAACAAACCAAACCACGGATTTTTTCATGCAAAAAGACCTTGATAAAAAATTGGTCTACTCTCTAAACTCAAAAAAAGTCCCAACCCCAAAACAGTTAAAATACCTGCCACGCGTTTTAGACGCCAAACAGCTTAAGCAGTTTAGGGTGGCCATTGGTTTAATTTTTATTTCTCTATTGGTAATCATCATTAATTTCTATTTCAGAAATTTTTTGCCCATTCCGGTTGTTGGCGGCGAATATACTGAGGGCTTAGTCGGCGCACCGCAATATATAAACCCCCTCTTAGCCCAAACCAACGATGTTGATTCCGATATTTCCAGATTGGTATTTTCCGGTTTACTTAAATATGATAAAGACCTCCAGCTCACGCCTGATTTGGCTGACAGCTGGGAGGCGAGTGAAGATAAAAAAATCTACACCTTTACTTTAAAGGATGGTTTAAAATGGCATGACGGTCAGCCGCTTACGGCCGATGACGTGGTTTTTACCTTTCAAAGCGTTCAGGATAAAGATTTTAAAAGCCCGCTGCTTGTTAGTTGGCGCGGAATTCAAGTGCAAAAAGTTGACGATAAAACAATTAAATTCACCTTGCCCGATGTTTATCCCAGCTTTTTGGACTTAATGACGACCGGCATTTTACCCGAACACATTTGGGCGGAAATCCCGGCCGTTAATGCCAACTTAACCGAATACAATTTAAAACCAATCGGCAGCGGCCCCTGGAAATTTAAATCTTTAAGCAAAGACAGGCTCGGCAATATTAAATCATATGTACTGGTACCAAACCCCGAATATAACGGCAAAAAGCCTTATTTGCAAAAATTAACTTTTAAATTCTACCCTGATTTTGAATCCGCCATTGAAGCAGTTAAGAGTCACGCTGTTGAAGGTATTAGTTTTTTACCCAAAAAAAACAAAGCCGATTTGCTTGGCAATCGCAGCTTAAAACTTTATTCGTTTGACTTGCCTCAATACACTGCCATCTTTTTTAATCAAAAACAAAACGCCGATCTTAAAGATAAAAATGTTCGCAAGGCTTTGGCTTTGGCAAGTGACAAACAAAATATCTTAAGTGAAGCGCTTCATTTGGAGGGCAAAATAATTGACGGGCCAATTTTACCCATTGGTATAGATTTAGCCGAAGACAAAAAAATCAATTATAATTTGGAAGAAGCAAACGAGTTGCTTGAAGAAAGCGGCTGGAAAAAAATAACCAGGGAAGAATATTTGGAATTCAAAAAGGCCAATGAAACAGAAAATCAAGCTACCTCAACGGCCACCACCACCGAAGCCGCTGTTTCCGAAAACCAAGAAGAATTAATTGATGAGGGTCAAGCAGAAAACACCCAAGAAATATTTAGAAAGAAAAAGGATCAGATATTGGAAATAAATTTGGTCACCGTTGACCAGGCCGAAAACGTTAAGGCCGCCGAACTTATTCAAAAGTCATGGCGAGAAATCGGTGTTAAAGTTGAACTGGAAATTGTTGACAGCAGTAAAATTGTCAGGGATATAATCAAACCGAGAAATTATCAAGTTTTGCTTTTCGGCATTATTGTCGGGGCTGATCCCGACCCAAGCCCATTTTGGCATTCGTCTCAGGTTCAGGATCCGGGGTTAAATCTGGCCATGCTTTCTAATCGCGAAGCGGATAAATTATTGGAAGATGCAAAAAAAACCGATGATGCAGAAAAACAAAAAGAATACTACACCAAATTCCAGGAATTACTGGCAACCGAACTGCCGGCCATCTTTCTTTATAATCCAACTTACACTTACGTCATCAATAAAAACATAAAAGGCGTTGACACTCAAAGGGTTATCGTGCCTGCCGATCGATTTAACAATCTTTCTGAATGGTACACAAAAACAAAAAGAATCTGGCAAGGCAGTATAAAGTAATGGCTTTTTCAAGCCGCGGTGGTGAAATTGGCATACACGCTAGCTTCAGGTGCTAGTTCTCGCAAGGGAGTGAGGGTTCGAGTCCCTCCCGCGGCACCAAAATATCTAAAAGAGGAAATAGGCTGAAGATGCCAAAAGTACATTCTGGCAGCTACAATCTACTTTCTCTCTAAGTAATAAAATTAAATTCTCAACGCGACCAAGTCGCGTTTGAATGGCAGGGAAAACCTGCGAAAAATATGTTTGAACAAAAGAAATCCGGCCAAAACCGGAAATGGTTAAAGCTGAAGACAAAAAAAGATCCAGCCCCAAAACCAATCACTCAAAAAAACCAGAAAGAAAAGCTGGTAAAAGTAAAAAAAGAAGAAAAATTAAAAATCTATGCTCTCGGCGGCTTGGAAGAGGTCGGCCGAAACATGACGGTTTTTGAATATGGCAATGATATTGTCATTATTGATATGGGCTCACAATTTCCGGAAGAAGACATGCACGGAATTGACTATATTATTCCCAATATCCAATCCCTGAAGGGCAAAGAAAAAAACATTCGTGCTGTAATTTTAACCCACGGCCATCTTGATCATATTGGCGCAGCCGTTCATTTGTTGCCAAAGCTTGGCAATCCCCTGGTTGTTGCCGCTCCGATGACAGTGGCTTTGGTAAAAAGGCAAATTGAAAATTATCACGAAAAGTTTACACCAAAAATTTCGGAGGTAAAGAATTTAAACCATCCGATGTTTTTGGGTAAATTCAAAGTCAATTTTTTTGCCGTTTCCCACAGCATCAAAGACGCAATCGGCATCGTTCTTGAAACACCAACCGGCATTATCATCCATCCGGGCGATTGGCGATACGATTTGGACCCGGTTGAAGGCAAGCCGACCGATTTTACTTTTTTGAATCGCTGGAACAAATTTAAAAAACCAACCCTTCTGATGATGGAAAGCTTAGGGTCAACCAAAGAGGGATTTCAAAGTTCAGAAAAAGAAGTTTACAAGAATATGGAAAACATCATCAATAACGCCCCGGGCCGGGTTATTTTTGGCACCTTTGCCTCCATGGTTGAAAGGGTCGGACAAGTTATCCAGATCGCCGAAAAGCAAGGAAAAAAAATTGCCATTGACGGTTTTTCCATGAAAACCAACGTTGAAATTGGTCGCCAATTCGGATTCATAAAAGCTAAAAAAAATACGATTGTTGATATTAACAAAGTCAACAGTTTACCAAAAAACAAAGTCGTGATTATTTGTACCGGCTCCCAAGGAGAAGGCCGAGCGGTTCTAAATCGCATTGCTACAGGCGAACATCGTTTTATTCGCATTGAAAAAAACGACACGGTCGTTTTTTCCTCCTCGGTTATTCCCGGAAACGAAAGAACCATTCAAAACCTTAAAGACAGTCTCTATCGTCAAGGGGCGGACGTAATTCATCAAGAAATTATGGACGTGCACGCCGGCGGCCACGGCAAAATTGAAGATATTAAACTGCTCTTAAAGCAAGTTAATCCTACGTATTTGATGCCGGTCTATGCCAATCACTATCTTTTGCGCGAAGCGGGAAAGGTCGCCAAATCAGTCGGCTTTAAAGAAGACAAAATTTTGATTGCCGACAACGGCCAAATCATTGAATTTGATTCTCAGGGCGCCAGAGTGACCA
This sequence comes from uncultured Gammaproteobacteria bacterium, assembly GCA_964540635.1. Taxonomy (GTDB): domain Bacteria; phylum Patescibacteriota; class Patescibacteriia; order Buchananbacterales; family UBA6539; genus 02-FULL-45-11b. Next base: position 79,143 of record CAZINP010000004.1, on the reverse strand, counting down.
ACCAAAAAGTTAATACCAGCTATGTTTTTGTTGACGGCTTGGGCGTGGGCGATGTTTCTCATGTTGTTTTGAGAGACAGACAGCTGATGGCTGCTGACGGTATGATTGTGGTAATTGTAACCGTGGACAAAGAAGAGGGTAAATTGGTCCAGAATCCCGACTTGATTTCCCGCGGTTTTGTTCACATGAAAGAAAGCAAAAAATTAATTGAAGAAACCAGACAAAAAACCAGAAAAATTTTTAAAGGCGAATTGAAGGGCGGCATTGACGAAGATTACTTTAAAGACAGAATTAGAAATGAAATTGGCCAATTTCTCTACCAAAAAACTCAGCGTCGACCGATGGTTTTACCAGTCATTATTCAAGTATAGTTTTAAGGGACGATTTTAAATCGTCCCTTATGTAAATTAATTATGATAAAAAACTAAAAGACTTGATTTATCAACCGATCAAAAAATATTATGAAAATTGGCATTAGTACTGTTGTAAAAACAAAAAATGAATATTGGGAGAAGATCCAATCTTTTATTAGTCTTGATTATAAATATATAGAACTATACAATAAAACGACTTGCGTCAGGTACAAAGACATTAAGGCCTTGAAAAAAATTTCCGATGTCAAATTCTCATTTCACTCCGCCTGCCAAGATTTATTCTGTCCGGACAAGCTAATTGCCAAATCAGAAATTGAAAGATTGAAGGGAGAATTGCGCTTGGCATATTTGCTTAGCTGCAAAAACTTTATTTTTCACATCAATAAAAAAACGCCGCTTGATAATTTTGAAATAAAAACTATAAGATCAATGCTAAAAACCGCAAAAAAATATAATTTGAATTTATGCCTGGAGAACAATAATTCTTCTAACGCTTTCAGCGGCAACTACTTAACTGTATTGCTAAAAAAAATGCCCGGACTTTACCTTTGCCTTGATTTTGGCCATCTTAAATTGGCTTTATTAAGAAAAGAAATTTTTGATTTAGACGGATTTTTGGCGCAAACAAAAAATAAAATCATCCAAATGCACATCCATTCAAATGACGGCAAAAAGGATTTTCATCTTGCCCTAAAAAAACAAGATTTGCCTTTGCTTGAAAAGATTATCAATAAAATCAACAACAACAAGCTTCTTTTAATCATCGAGACTAAAACCATCGCTCAGGCCCAAAAAACCAAAAATCTCTTGGGCAAAATATAATAAAAAATAAAAAACAACCTTGAAATAATCAAGGTTGTTTTTTTGTATCTTAACTGTTTTTTCTTTTTTCCCTAACTCTGTCAATTGAAGATAAAAATTTCTTTCTTAACCTGATACTTTGCGGGGTGATTTCCAGATATTCATCATCATTCATTATTTCTAAACCTCTCTCTAAGGTAATTCTTAAAGGCGGAGTTAATTTAATCGCTTCATCCGCGCCGGACGAACGCATATTGGTCTGGTGTTTGCCCTTAATTGGATTAACGTCCAAATCATTACCCTTGGCCACATTGCCGATAACTTGGCCTTCGTAAACTTCCACGCCGGCATCAATATACAAAACTCCCCTGTCTTGTAAGTTTTCCAAAGAATATGCCAAAGCCTTGCCGGTCGCAGCTGAGACCATGGCGCCAAGTTCATTTTTTTCTATTGTGCCGGCATACGGCTTAAAGCCGACAACCCGGCTATACATCACACCCTCGCCGCGAGTATCAATAATAAACTCATTGCGATAACCCAGTATGCCTCTGGTTGGAACTTCAAAAATCATTCTCAAATGTCCGGCCTCCGGTTTCATTTCCAAAACCTGCGCGCGGCGTTTGGACATTTTTTCCATTACCACGCCGGACATATTTTCCGGAATATCAATTGTCACTTCTTCAAACGGCTCAAGCTTCTGACCATTTTCTTCTTTAATAATTACCTGTGGCTGTGAAACTTGCAGCTCGTAACCTTCACGGCGCATATTTTCTAAAAGAATGGCAATATGCAATTCACCGCGACCAAAAACTTTATAGTGATCAACCGGCGAAAAATCAATTTTCAAACCAACATTGACTTCCAATTCCCTTTCCAAACGCTCTTTAATCTGACGGCTGGTAACAAACTTACCTTCGCGACCGGCAAAGGGTGAATTGTTGGCTAAAAAACTTAAAGATATGGTTGGCTCGTCAATGTTAATTGCCGGCAACGCCTCCTGATTAGGCTGCACACAAACCGTTTCGCCAATATAAATATCCGGCAACCCGGCAATCAAAACGATATCGCCGGCCAGTGCCTCTTTAACCTCTTCGCGTTTTAAACCACGAAAAGAAAAAATCTTAGTGATAGTGCCGTTGCGCACAGAATTATCCGGCTTCTTAACTACAACCGGTCCGGACTTAAGCTTGCCTTCATAAATTCTGCCGATAGCCAAACGACCAAGATAATTATCATAAGCCAAATTAAACGGCTGAAACCTAACGGGCAATTCATTCTTTTCCGGCGCTGAAGCAATCGGCACTTTAGCCAAAATCACATCAAGCAGCGGCGTTAGATCTTGGCTGTTATCATCCAAATTCATTTTGGCAATTCCCTGCCTGGCAATAGCATAAACCGTGGTGAAATCCAGCTGCTCATCGCTGGCACCCAAATCTAAAAATAATTCATAAACTTGCTCTTGAACCAAATCCGGATCAGCGGCCGGTTTATCAATCTTATTTATCACCACGATCGGCTTCAAGCCCAATTGCAAAGATTTTTTCAAAACAAATTTAGTTTGAGGCATCGGACCTTCTTGGGCATCAACCACCAAAAGCACGGAATCAATTGAGCGCAAAACTCGCTCAACTTCCGAACTGAAATCAGCATGACCCGGCGTGTCCACAATATTAATTTTGGTATCTCGATAATAAACTGAAGTGTTTTTTGAATATATTGTAATGCCGCGCTCCAGTTCCAAGTCATTGCTGTCCATGGTTGTGCCGGCTTCCACCATTCCGGTCTGAGACATCAAAGCATCGGTCAAGGTGGTCTTGCCGTGGTCAACGTGAGCAATAATGGCGATATTTCTTATTTCCATATTTGGCTAAAAATGAAAAAACTGCTCGTAGCAGATTAAAATCTTTTAATAATTTATCAATCATAACAAAAATTCTTTGAAATGTCAATAAATAAGCCAAAAACCCTTGCTTTATATCAATTATTCATTTATAATAAAGGTGGAAAAAAAATAACCCTTAAGGTTTTTTTATTTTTACCAAGCATACTAATAAATAAGTATAGATAATTAAAAAATTATGAAAAAATTCGTCTACTCCTTTTCTGAAGGAAACAAAGACATGAAAGAAATTCTGGGCGGCAAGGGCGCTAACTTGGCCGATATGACCACTCTTGGCTTGCCGGTGCCTCCTGGTTTTATTATTTCAACTGAGGCCTGTGCTCAATATTATGAAACAGGCAAAAAAAATTCTCCGGAAGTTATAAGTCAAATTGAAGAAAAATTGGTTGAGCTGGAGAAGAAAATGGGTAAAAAATTAGGCGATAAAAAAGACCCGCTTTTAGTTTCGGTCAGATCGGGCGCAGCCCTTTCCATGCCGGGCATGATGGATACGATTTTAAACTTAGGCTTAAACGATGAAACCGTTGAAGGCCTCTCCGAAAAAACCGACAACCCGCGCTTTGCTTACGATTCTTATCGCCGCTTTATTCAAATGTTTGGCAATGTTGTGATGAATGTTGAACACCATCATTTTGAAGAAATTTTACATGAGATAAAAACGAAAAAAGGCTATAGGCTTGATACGGAATTGCAAGTTGAAGATTTGAAAGAATTAATTGCCGGCTACAAAGAATTAATCAAAAAAGAAACCGGTAAACTTTTCCCAAACGACACCAAAGAACAACTCTTTATGGCTATTGATGCGGTCTTTGGTTCCTGGAACAATAATCGCGCCGTTGCTTATCGCCGCTTATACAATATTCACGGATTATTGGGCACGGCCGTTAATGTCCAATCGATGGTTTTTGGCAATATGGGACTGGATTCAGCCACCGGTGTTTGCTTTACCAGAAATCCTTCCACGGGTGAAAATGCTTTTTATGGCGAATACCTAATCAACGCTCAAGGCGAAGATGTGGTCGCCGGCATCAGAACACCGAACAATATGGATGAACTGAAAGAAGCCATGCCAGAAATTTACAAACAACTCTTAGACATTAGAAGTAAATTGGAAAAGCACTACAAAGACATGCAAGATATGGAGTTCACGATTGAGAAGGGCAAACTTTATATGCTCCAAACCAGAAACGGCAAAAGAACTGCCATGGCCGCTGTCAGAGTGGCCGTGGAATTGGTTGAAGAAGGGATGATTTCCAAAGAAGAAGCTTTGCTTAAGGTTGATCCCGAATCTTTAAATCAGTTTTTGCACAAACGCCTTGATCCAAAATCAAAAAAAGAAAAAGAATTATTAACCAAAGGCTTACCCGCTTCACCAGGCGCGGCCGTTGGTAAAGTTGTTTTTACCGCCGACAAAGCCAAAACCATGGCCCAAGACGGTGAAAAAGTGATTTTGTGCCGCCTAGAAACTTCCCCGGAAGACATTGAGGGCATGCACGCTTCTCAAGGTATCTTAACCGCGCGCGGCGGTATGACTTCTCATGCAGCCGTAGTTGGTCGCGGCATGGGTAAATGCTGCGTTGTCGGTTGCTCGGAATTAACCATCTCTGAAAAAGAAAAAGTAATTGAAGTTAAAGGCCAAACCATTCGCGAAGAAGATATTATCACCTTAGACGGCAGCACCGGCGAAGTCTTTTTGGGCGGAGTTGAATTAATTGAACCAGAAGTCTCCGGTAATTTTGCTAAGATTATGGAATGGGCTGATTCAATTAGAACTCTGAAAGTTAGAACCAATGCTGACACACCGCACGATGCCGAACAAGCAATTAAGTTTGGCGCCGAAGGTATTGGTTTATGCCGCACGGAACACATGTTTTTTGAAGAATCAAGAATTAAGGCGGTGCGCGAAATGATTTTAGCCGAAACCGTTGAGGGCCGCAAAAAGGCTTTGGAAAAAATCCTGCCGATGCAACGCGGCGACTTCAAAGCTTTATTTGAAACCATGGCCGAAAGACCGGTAACCATCAGATATTTGGACCCGCCACTACACGAATTCTTGCCTCAAGGCGAAGCCGAAATTGAAGAGCTGGCCAAAGACATGGGCGTGACCAAGGAAGTCTTAAAAAATAAAGTAGTTGAATTACATGAATTAAATCCGATGCTTGGCCATCGCGGTTGCCGCTTGGGCATTACTTTCCCGGAAATTTCGGAAATGCAATCACGAGCCGTTTTTGAAGCCGCGGCCGAATTGGTTAAGGCCGGCAAAAAAGTGAAGCCGGAAATCATGATTCCTCTGGTCGGCAAGGTGGAAGAATTTGAAGATCAAAAAGGAATTGTTGATGCCGTAGCTGAATTGGTCAAGACTGAACAGAATGTTGATTTTGAATATTCAGTCGGCACCATGATTGAAGTGCCACGCGCCGCTTTAACCGCCGATCAAATTGCGGCCAAAGCTGAATTTTTCTCTTATGGCACCAATGACTTGACCCAGATGACTTGCGGCTTTTCGCGCGATGATGCCGGAAAATTTTTGGAACACTACGTCAATGCCGGAATCTACAAACGCGATCCGTTCCAAGCCATTGACCAAGAAGGCGTTGGCCAATTAATGAAAATTTCCATTGAAAAAGCCAAGCCAATCAGACCCGACATCAAATTGGGCATTTGCGGCGAACATGGCGGTGAACCGACCTCGGTTGAATTCTGCCACAATATCGGCTTAAGCTATGTTTCCTGCTCGCCTTTCAGAGTACCAATTGCCAGACTGGCCGCGGCGCAAGCCAAAATTAAAGAAACCCTAAAAGTTCATCAGGATAAATAAAAAGCTTCAAAAACTCCCCCGCCAAGTCGGGGGAGTTTTTAATATTGACAGATTTTAAAATTTATTCAATAATAAATTTTGCTTTTTCATTTTTTCTGTAACCGCAACCCAAAACCCGGAAAGGGAAAGAAATGACAAAACTCGTTCCTTGCAAAATGTGTTTTGTAAGAGGGGTCGGCGTCCACGAGCACGAACTGGCCTCGTTTGAGATGGCCCTTCGCAAGGGCGGCATCCAAGCCTGCAATTTGGTGATGGTTAGTTCCATCTTAGCGCCACGATGCAAGATTATCGGCAAAAAAGCCGGCACGGCAATGCTTGAGCCCGGCCAGATTGTTCATTGCGTTATGGCGCGCCAAGCCACCAATGAGCCCAATCGGCTCATCGCCGCTTCTATTGGTTTGGCCGTGCCGACTGATCGCGAAATTCAGTATGGCTATTTGAGCGAGCACCACAGCTTTGGCCAGACTTACAAGAAAGCCGGCGATCATGCCGAAGACTTGGCCGCCACGATGTTGGCCACAACCCTTGGTGTCAAGTTTGATGCCAATACCGCCTGGAAAGAGCGTGAAAATGTTTACCGGCAGTCGGGCTTGATCGTTCAGACCAGACACATTACCCAAAGCGCCGAAAGCAACAAGCGCGGACTTTGGACAACAGTTTTTGCCGCCGCGGTGTTTTGCGAATACCGCTAAGCAAACCAAGATAAAAAACTTGACCGGATTCCTTCCGGTTTTTTTTATTACTAAAACAATTAACAAAACCAAGCAAAAATTTTAATATCAACTGGTTGAACAACAACCATGGAGGGTCAGATTTTGAGCTCTTTACATTTTTTTTATCGCTGCATTGGGTGCGGCAAAAATTGGCCACCAGACCGGCCGTATTACACTTGCCCGGATTGCGGCAAGCTGCTTTTGGTGGAAAGGGATTTGGATTATTTGAGATCCTACTTTTCCCGAAAAATTGCTGGTTGTCAGCTTGGGTTAAAAGACAACTTCTTTGTCACCTTTAATTCCAAAAAAACAAATTCGGGCGTTTGGAATTGGGCTGATTTGGTCTTGCCCGGATTTCTTGATAACCAAGTAAGCGTCAGCCTGGGCGAAGGCAACACACCGCTTTGGGTAACTCCCGAATGGCTGGCCAAAAAAATCGGCCTAAATAGGCTTTTCATTAAAAACGAGGGCTACGCTCCTTCCGGCAGTTTCAAGGACCGAGGCATGCCTGTTGCCATTGCCGATGCTTTGCGCTTGCAAAAGCAAAATCCGGAATTGGGCATCAAGTATGTGGTTTGCGCCTCCACCGGCGACACCTCGGCCTCAGCCGCGCTTTATTGCGCCTATGTGCGCGATCGGCTGTCTTGCATTGTACTGGTTCCTGCCGAAAAAATCTCGCCGGCGCAAATGTATCAAGTCATGGATGCGGGCGCCACGGTTTTGGCCATTGAGGCCGAAGACGGCTTTGACGGCTGCATGAGAATCGTCCAGCAGTTCACTCAAGGCCGCGATGACATGGTGCTGGTTAATTCCAAAAACGCCATGAGAATCGTTGGCCAGGAAACAATCAGCCTGGAAATCGCCAAAAACCTTGCTTACGGGGTTCCCGACTTTCTGGTCATCCCGGTCGGCAACGCCGGCAATGTCGCGGCGCAAATGAGCGCCTGGAAGTTGCTGAAAGATTTGGGCATAATTGATCGTTTGCCCAAACTGATTTTGGCGCAAACCAAAACCGCCAACACGGTGGTGCGCTGGATAAATTCGGGCTTTACGGATTATTCACCCGGCCAACCCGGCTTGACGCAGGCTTCGGCCATGAATATCCAAAACCCGGTTTCCAAACCGCGCATTGATTACCTGCGCAACGGGTTTGAGATTTACGGCTTTGACGTGGAAGAGGACGAAATCGCCCAAACCCGCGCCATGTTTAATCGCGCCGGTGCCGGCTTGTGCACCCAGGGCGGGGTAATTTTAGCCGCCACCCTGAAAGCCAGAAATGCAGGCATAATAAAAGAGGATGATTGCGTTGTGGCCATCAATACGGCTAACGACTTGAAATTCACTGAACCGGGCGTGGCCTACCATCTCTCCGGCAATGAATTTTCCAATCAGCCCAAAAACATTCCCGCAAACCTGGAAGCGGTTAACGAGGCAGTAAAAGATTTGTCCTAAGCAAACCTCCCTGCCTTTTTTTATTTGACATTTTCTACAACTTTGCTAGAATATATTTATCTTTAAAAACTGTAAAATCTTTGAAGCATATCCCCGATTATTTCGGGGGTTGGGTATGCTTCGTCCACCTACGTCAAGACTTCAGTGGACATGATGATTGATGCGTTAGTGTCAATCCGGCTTCCTCCGTAACCTAAGGATAAGGCGTGTTGGTTTCAAAGCGCCTGAAAGCGGTCTTTTTTTATTAGCCTTAAGCTAAAATAAAAGACAATAAAGGTGGTACCGCGGGATAATGATCTCGTCCTTTAAGCGCAATTTTTTGCGTTTAGGGGACGGGATCTTTTTTTGTGACATCAACCGCCAAAGGAGACTTGAAATGTCAGAACAAACCCAAAAAGAAAATGACGTCATGGGCCAGGCAATCCATGTCATCAGGGCAGGGCGCTGCTTGCATTGTCAGGGTGTGCGCACCGAAAAACAAATCCAGGTTTCAGCCGGCTTTGGCCAAGGCATGAAAACGATTACGATCTTTGTTTGCGGCAATCAAACTTGCTTGAATTACGGCAAAAAGTGATTGCAAAAAATCTTTGGAGGGGCAAAATGGCTACGGCCTGAGCCCCTCCAAATTCTTTAATAAAAAATGGACAGATATTCAATAAAATAATATAATTAAAAATATGAAAGACATTATTTTATCGGGCATTCGCCCCACCGGAAAAATCCATATCGGCAATTACCTCGGCTCGTTGAGCAATTTCTTAAAATTGCAAGACAATTATGATTGCTATTTTTTTATTGCCGATTTGCATTCTTTAAATGAACAATTTGATCCAACCGAAAAACAAAAACAAATTATTGATTTGACCAAAGATTATTTGGCGGCCGGACTTGATCCCAAAAAATGCACCGTCTTTGCTCAATCACATATGCCTCAACATTCGGAATTAGCCATTATTTTGCAAAACGTTATTCCCGCTTCTTATTTATTCAGAATGACTCAGTATAAAGATAAATCAAGCGACAGGGAAAATGACAAAGTAAATGCCGGATTGCTGTTCTATCCGATTTTAATGGCCGCTGATATTTTGATGTATAAATCAACAAAAATTCCGGTTGGCCAAGACCAAACCCAACATGTAGAATTGGCGCGCGATGCGGCCGGATTTTTTAACAACAAGTTTGGCCAAACCTTTCCGGAACCACAACCGCTTTTCACGCCAACGCCAAAAGTCATGAGCCTGCTTTTACCGGAAAAGAAAATGTCAAAATCTTTGGGCGATAACCACTGCATCTATATTGACGATGAGCCGGAAACAATAAAAGCCAAACTTGCCAAAGCCGTAACCGACACGGGTGATGGCAAGTCCCAAGGAGCAAAAAATCTTTTAGACCTGATAAAAATATTTTCCAAAAAAACAATTTACGATCAAATGTTAACCGCTCAACAAAATCACGAACTAAAATATTCAGAGTTAAAAAATCAACTTACTCAAGATATCGCCGATTATTTTGCCGCCTTCCGAGAAAGAAAGAAAAAAATTACTGACGCCAAAGCGAAAAAAGTTTTAGAAGACGGCGCAAAAAAAGCAGCCAAAGCAGCCGATAAAACCCTAAAAGAAGTCAAAGAAAAAATTGGATTGATATAAAAAAAGACCCGGATCAAACCGGGTCTTTTTTATTTGACAAAAGATAGTCTTTCCTTTAGATTTATATTAGAAATTGCAACCATACCATGGAGGGTAAGATATGCAAGAAGAATTCCGGTGCGAAAATTGCGGCGAACCACTGACGCCGCAAGAAAAAGAAGAAAGCGATCTTTGTTTTGATTGCAAAAAACTGAAAGAAACCTCCGGCATTTGCGCTCTTTGCATTGTTGGCGCGGCCATCCTCATTGCCGGAGCTATTCTCTGGCAGGGTGCCATTTGGCTCAAAGACGCCATCGGCCTATAGCCCGAATTCGGGCTTTTTTTATTTCACCCTAAAGTTAAATGATTTATCTTTTTTAACTCTTGGCGTCTTTTTTTATAGTCAGGAATGGCCTTTTCAACCAATCGCCAAAAATTATTTGAGTGATTCATTTCCGCCAAATGGCAAAGCTCATGAACAACAATCAAATCAACCAAAGGCTCAGGCAAATTTATCACCTTCCAATTAAAATTCAAATTCTTTTTGCCCGAGCAGCTACCCCAACAATTTCTTTGATTCTTTATTCTCACTTGGTTGTACTTAAAACCGTAAATTTGGTTAAAATAATCCAACTTCCTTAAAACAAAAACGCCGGCCAAATCTTTTGATTTTAAATAATTTTTTTTTCTTTCTTCCAAACTAGGCAAAGACAACGATTTAAAATAATCAATCTTAGTAAAAATCCAGCCCGACTTTTCAAGCAAATATTTGTTTAAATAGAAATCCGACAAAAAACGCGGCCGGCTGATATTCAGCTTGCCGCCAACATCCACCCTAAGGTTTAAATTTTTGTATTGTCGTCCGGTCCTAATCAAACAATCAACTTCGCGTCCTGAAATTATAATTTTTCTATTTATTCTTTTCAATTTTTTAAAATTTATAATTCAATTTTTTCCAACTCAATTTCGTGGCCTAAAAAGTTTTGCGCTTGCTTCTTAAAGTTCTCATTTAAATCCGTAACCAAAAAACGAATAGATTTACCCTGCTTGATTTTCTTTTCAATTTCTGGGTGGTTGTTTAAATACTCTTGCAATTTCTTTGCAATAATTTTACCCGAGTCTAAAACTTTAATATTTTTTCCAACGGCCGAAACAAATATTTTAAACAAAAATGGATAATGAGTGCAACCAAGAATTAAAGTGTCTATTTTTTGAGCTTTGAGCGGGCGAACATAATTCCTTAATATCTTGGCAGTCTCCGGTCGTTTATTCATTCCTTCTTCAATCAATGGCACCAAAAGCGGGCAAGCAGCGCTAAAAACTTTTACCTCACTATCTTGCGCCTTCAACTCTCTTTCAAAAGCACCGGACAAAACCGTCGCTTTGGTGCCAACCAAACCGATTCTTTTATTCTTTGAAAACTTAACCGCCTCTTCGGCTACCGGCCTGATTATTCCAAGGACTCTTTTGTCTGAATAATTTTTTGGCAACCATTCTTGTTGAATTTTTTTCAGGGCTTCGGCCGAAGCGGTATTGCAGGCAATAATTACCAATTCACAACCTTGCTTGAAAAGATGTTCAATGGCCTGACGGCTAAAATTATAAATCAACTCTTGCGAGCGATTACCGTAAGGTGTTTTGGCAGTATCACCCAAATAAATTATTTCATACTCAGGCAACAGCAACGATACCTCTTTTAGAACCGTCAAACCGCCCAAGCCGGAATCAAAAATGCCAATCATAGTTTGCTAATCAGAAAAAGTTAAAATCTGTCCTTTTTGACGTTTAAAAAAATCTTTATCCACCTTGTCGCCTTCCAAAAAAATCGCTACAGGATTTGGTGCGGACACACTATCAACTTGTTTATGAAATACTTCCATTTTATTGACGGAAAAATTTTTATCCTCAATGGCGACTGTCGCACCAACCCTAACCTCACCCTCCACCACTATCCCGGAAATGACTGATCCGATACTAAAAATATGAAAAACGTCTTGAATTTCAAAAGTATTTGCCATAGCCTTAATAAATATTTATTTTATTTTATTAATAAAATCAAGAATAATCCTCAGATTATCCTTAGCCAATTGTTCCGTATTCGCTTCAATGGTTATTCTAAGTAACGGTTCGGTATTTGACGGCCGAACATTAAACCACCAATCTTCATATTCCACCGTCAAACCATCCAGCTCATCTTGTTTGCCGTCTTGATATTTTACTTTAATCTCTTCAATCACCGCGCGCCAATCAGAAACCTCAATATTGATCTCATCTGATTTAGCGTAAATTTGAAAATCAGAAACAACGGCTGAAAGCGGTTTATCAATTTCAGACAATAATTGAAGCAATAAAACGAAAGCAATAAAGCCAGAGTCAGAATAAGCATTATCTTTAAAACAATAATGAGCCGAGAGTTCACCGCCCATGGCTGAATTTGTTTCTCTAACCTTGCCAGAGACATTGACAAAGCCAACCTTACAGCGATGGGCTACTCCACCCCATTCTTTGATTTTTTCCGGCACGATTTTTGAACAAATGGCATTATAAACAATACCCACGCCCGGCTGGCGATTCAAAAATTCACGAGCCAAAATCAACAAAGTATAATCAGCCCTGATAAAATTTCCTTTTTCATCAACAAAAAACAAACGATCGGTATCGCCGTCAAAAATCACGCCAAAATCAGCTTGATTCTCAACCACTGCCCTGGTAACCTGAACCTGACTTTCGGGCATCAAAGGGTTTGAAGGGTGGGCCGGAAAATTGCCGTCCAACTCAAAATTAAGTGGAACAATTTCAATTGGCAAATGTTTTTGCAAAAGCGGCGTGATCAATCCCGCCATGCCGTTACCGGCATCGACCACCACTTTTTTATTCTTGATTTTTTTCAAATCACAAAAACTTAAAATATGTTTGATATAATCCGGCAAAATATCTTTTTTAATTACTTTTCCTTTAGTTTCGGCCGTAGCCTCGGGCAAAGAAAAAACATCGTCTTTTAATTCTTCGCCGCGAACCCATTTCATGTCTTTTAGCGCCATTTTAAAACCGTTATATTCTTTTGGGTTGTGCGAAGCCGTAATCATAATGCCGGCTTCGTGCTTTAAAATACCGACGCAAAAATAAACGGCATCAATGGTAACCAAACCGATATCAATCACATCAACGCCTTCATCAATAATTCCCTTGATTAATTCCGCTTTAAGCTGCGGGCCGGATAAACGCATATCGCTGCCGACAACAATGGCTTTAGCCTGGGCTTTTCTGGCAAAGGCGCGACCAATGGCGTAAGCGGCCTGCTCGTTTAGTTCTTGAGGATAAACCCCGCGGATATCATAAGACTTGAATATTTTTTCGTTGATCATATTATTTCCATTCATACAAAATATTTTTTTGCGATTTAATTAAGGCGCCAAGGGCCCACCAAATCAAACCAAGCTTAATGATAAAACCCAAAATTGGCAGTGAGGTAAAAATGACAACCACCCCCAAGCCAAGAGCCATTGGCCAAATTAAATTTCCTTTGAATTTTTTTTCTTTGGAAAAATAATCAAGAATATAAAGGCCAACAACAAAGCCGGCAATAATTTTACTGATATAAATTAATATCAAATAAAGCGGGATTAAAATCAAAGCCAAGGGAAATCCGATTATCGTAATCATTAAAATCAAAATTAAAACAGGGGCGACAATAAAATAGATTATCCCCCAGCCAATAGACTCTTTTGGCGCAGCCAACATTTTGTCGCCAACTTGCAAAACCATTTTAGGAAACAGACTAATCAAAACCAAGCCAACCACCAATAGGCTAAACAAAGAAACCAAATGCATAAACATAAAAACCGGACCAAAAACCATAGCCATATTATTTGACGAAGAAGATGATCTGTTCTCACGCTTCAATTCACCCGAAACTTCCGTTTTTTCGGCGCGCCAAAGCTGATCGTCTTTATCGGCAAAATAAACAAAATTACCAGATACCGACAATCCTTCTTGCAAATTGATTTTGCCGTTATCCTCTAGTGCGGCCTGAACATTTTTTGAAAACTTGCCGGATAAATCTATTTGAGCAGAAGACAGCCAAACATTGCCATCAACCGGGCAATCAATCTTAATTTTTGGTGCGGTGGCATTTACCTCCCAATTTACTTTGGCATCTTTGGTTAAAATAAATTCATTGGCCACCGTCCAAACATTTCTATCAACCGGTCCGGAAACTTCAAGCAAGCCGGCTGCAACTCTGATGCTACCCATAACCGGTCCGGAAATTTTTACCGTTCTGCCAATGGCAATAACATCACCGGCCACTGGTCCGGAAATTAAAATCGTATTACCGCCGACTATCACATCACCATTGATTGCCCCCTTAATTTCAACCACGTCACCAAAACGAATAAAATTACCGGCGACAATTTCTTCGGGTTTGACCACCACATTGTCTTCAGCAGCCAAAAGCGCCAAAGGCAAACTAAATAAAAATAGCCCCAAACAAATTATCAAGGCTTTCTTTTTTAAGCTTTTCATAGTAATATATCTTATTAATTTACCTAAAAATTATAACAAAAAAAGAGTCTAAAAGCAACTCTAACTATTGACCTTTTTAGCAACAGTAACAATATTTTTATAACCCCTGGGACTGGGGTTTGAGATGAAATTTTTTTCAACTTTAAAATTATTATTTTTTAAAATTTTTTCAATACTTCGCTTGGTAAATAAATGAACATATCTGCTAATTTCATTCTTTTTCCAGGAGACAAAAATATCGCCAAAATCCAATTCGCTTTTTCCTAAAATCTTTGATAAAGTATATTTAAGAAAAAGCTTAATAAAACCGGGGCTTGAATAATGCCAATTTAACATCAATAAGTATCCGCCCGGCTTCAAAAGGCGCTTAAATTCACTTATTGCTTGATTGCGCTTTTCTATTGACGGAATATGGTGAAAAGCGGCCAAACAAAAAATCGCATCAAAAGAAGCGTCGGCCAAATCGGTTTTTAAAAAATCGCCGACCAAAAAATCATAATTGCCAAATTTACTTTTAGCCAAGGCGATTAATTCTGAGCTATTATCTATTCCAAGATACTTCACACCAAAGCCTTCCAGCGCTTGAACTAATCGTCCGTTGCCGCAGCCGGCATCAAGAATTGCGTCTCCCGGCTTTAAAAAAAATTTAAAATCATTCATCTCCGGCCAGACGTTTTTTCTGGTCTGATCCCAAGCTTTGGCGATTAAATCATAATTATTTTTTGATTCAGCTAAAATCTTTTGAGCTACTTCTTGTTTCATAAATATGGAAAAAAAATTAACTACAATTATTAAGGGTCTGATAAAAGCAAAGATCAAAACCAGACCGGAATTGATAAACGTCAAAAGAAAACTTTCCAACGGCTTGTTTATACCTTCTCCCCTAAACTCAGACTTGATAAAAATTTACAATCAGCTTTTGAAAAAGAAGAAAATAAAACAAGATTTAAATTTAGAAAAACTTTTGCGCAAAAGAGAAATCAGAACCCTGTCCGGGGTGGCCGTAATCACGGTATTAACCAAAGCCTATGCTTGCCCGGGCAAATGCGTTTACTGTCCAAACGAAAAAGGTATGCCCAAAAGTTATCTGTCAAATGAACCGGCGGCAGCTAGAGCCAAGGGTAGCAAATTTGACCCACACAAACAAGTTAAAGTCAGGCTTGAAGCGCTAAAAATGAATGGTCACAAAACCGACAAAATTGAACTTATCGTTCTGGGTGGAACCTGGTCTTGTTATCCAAAAAAATATCAAGAGTGGTTTATAAAAAGATGCTTTGATGCCTTAAACGAAAAAACAACAAAAGATTTAACTGCCGCCCAAAAGCTGAACGAAAAAGCCTCTCATCGCTGTGTCGGCCTAACCCTGGAAACCAGGCCCGATTATGTTAACGAGGATGAGGTTAAACACCTGCGAGAACTTGGCTGTACCCGAGTTGAACTCGGCGTTCAAACCGTATTTGACCCCATTTTAAAACTAAACCAGCGGGGCCAAACTGTCAACCAAACTATTGCGGCCACCAGTTTACTCAAACAAGTTGGCCTAAAAATTACCTACCACCTGATGCCCGGCTTGCCCGGATCAAACCCCAAAAAAGACTTGGAAATATTTAAAAAAATATTTACCGATCAAAAATTTCAGCCGGATATGCTAAAAATTTATCCGTGCGTGGTTACAAAAAATTCGGTGCTTTACGATTGGTATAAAAAAGGAAAATATAAACCATATTCAGACAAAGAATTAAAAAATTTGCTGATCAAAATAAAACTGCTTATTCCTTATTACGTCAGATTGGCGCGCCTTATTCGCGACATTCCGTCCGAGAGCATTGTTGCCGGAAATAAAATCACAAACCTTAGACAAATTATTGACCAAGAATTAAAAACAAAAAAAATATACTGCAAATGTATCAGGTGCCGCGAAGCCGGTCATCAAGATACGCTAAAGACTAAAAAGCAAAAAACAAAATTATTTATTCAAAAATATAAAGCAAGCAACGGCTTAGAATATTTTCTCAGCTTTGAATCGCCCGACAGAAAAATTCTTTTTGCTTTTTTGCGTTTGCGCTTGAATAAAGAAAAAAATAATTTCATCCAAGAAATTTCCGGCGCAGCCTTAATCAGAGAGCTTCACACCTACGGCGAATTAGTCCCATTGGGCCAAGCCGGAAAGGTTCAACATTTTGGTTTTGGCAAAAAACTTTTAGCACAAGCAGAAAAAATTGCCAAAGAAAATAAATACAAAAAAATTGCCGTAATCTCAGGCATTGGTGTTAGAGAATATTACCGCAAACTTGGATACAAATTAGACGGCACCTATATGTTAAAAAATTTATAAAAAAAGCGGCCAGGCACCCTTGCGGGTGGTCTGGCCTTTCTGCCTCAAAAATGATCAAGTCCCCTTCCCCAAGGGATTTTCTTATGCCGGCGTTTCAGCGCTAGCCAACTCCAGAGCTGTCGGCTCAGGACTCGTGGCTGAGGCTGCCAACCTCTTTTCATACTTGCGATGGCAAGCAGAATGTCGGCGCTGACCGTCATCACCGGTTATGCACGTGGTGCAAAACGCCGGTATTGAAATATAACATTCCGGGCAGCAAGTTGCCCGTGGTTCTTCCGGCACTGGGGCCGGGGCTGCCTGCGTTTCGGACGCAGAATCCTTCTTCTTGGACAAAGTATGTCTCCTTCGCTGTTTGGGTTTTGTTCGATTTTGCTGTCACTTTTTTTGGGTTCACCTCCTTTATAAAGACCCGACAGCATAAAGGCCTTATTACTTGATAAACAAAACTATACCTAATTAATATAATTTTGTCAAATATAAAAACTTTGCTCATATAAAAATTTGTTGGTATAATTAACTAATAACTTTTATTCATTTTTTGTTATTTTATGTCTGATAATAATCATCATTTTAATAACGTCATTATTGCTTCCGGACCAGTCATTATTCAAGACAATAAGGTTCTGCTTAGCAAAAGCGAAATTGAAAAACCCTGGATGTTTCCCGGGGGAGATATCACTCAACCGGTTGGCGATTTGGAATTTTGGGCGGCCAAAAAAGCCAAAGAAGAAATGGGCTTAGAAATTAAAGTCGGCCAAGCGCTCAAGCCGATGGTTTTGTGGCTGGATGATCAGGTGGTGGTATTAATTCATTACTTGGCTGAATTATTAAACGAAGATTTCACACCAAGCCAAGAAACCAAAGAATATGTTTGGATGGATATTGATAATTTAGATGACAACTTAGCACCAAACATTAAACCGGTAATTGAAGAGTATAAAAAATTAAATAAATAACCTTATGCAATATACCAAACTCAGGCAACAAGACCCGATAATCGCAAACTTAATTCAAAAAGAAATTGAGCGACAACAAAACGGCCTGGTTATGATTCCGTCTGAAAATCATGCCTCTGTTCCGGTTCTGGAAGCAATGGGCACGGTTTTGTCCAACAAATATGCCGAGGGCTACCCGGGCAAAAGATATTACACCGGCAATCAATTTATTGATCAAATTGAACAGCTGGCTATCGATCGGGCCAAAAAGTTATTTAACGCCGAGCACGCCAATGTTCAGCCCAATGCCGGCAGTCCGGCCAACTTGGCAATTTATTTAGCCAACCTAAAACCGGGCGACAAAGTTATGGGCATGAAATTAGATCAGGGCGGCCACTTAACTCACGGCCATCCGGTTAATCTCTCCGGTCAACTTTATAATTTTGTGCAATACGGCGTCAGAAAAGACAATGAATTGATTGATTTGGATGAAGTCAGAGAAATGGCCAAAAAAGAAAAGCCAAAAATGATTGTTACCGGTGCCACCGCTTACCCGAGAATTTTTGATTTTAAGGCGTTCAAAGAAATTGCCGATGAAGTCGGCGCCCTGCTTTTGGCTGATATCTCACATTTTGTCGGCCTTTGCCTTTCTGGCGATCATCCCCAGCCGTTTCCCTATGCAGATTTTGTGATGACAACCACTCACAAAACCTTGCGCGGTCCACGAAGTGCCATAATCTTAAGCAAAGAAAAATTTGCCAAAGCTATTGATAAAGCGGTTTTTCCGGGCACCCAAGGCGGGCCAATGGAACATGTAATTGCAGCCAAGGCGGTTTGCTTTGAAGAAGCGACCAAGCCGGAATTCAAAGAATACGGCCATCAAATTGCCTTAAACGCCAAAGCTCTTGCACAAGCACTTTTGGACAATAATATCAGATTAGTTTCTGGTGGCACAGATAATCACTTAATATTAATTGATTGTCGCGATTTGGGAATTACCGGCAGAGAAGGCTCGGAAAAATTAGCCGAGGGCGGAATTTATGCCAACAGAAACAGTGTCCCCTATGATACCGGTTCGGCTTTTGAACCTTCCGGCATTCGTTTGGGTACGCCAGCCCTAACAACTCGAGGCATGAAAGAAAAGGAAATGACAATTATTGGCAATATAATTGCCAAAACTCTAAAAAATATAAATGATAATAAAGTGCTTGATGAGCTAAAAGGTGTTGTCTCAGATTTAACCAAAGAATTTCCAATTTATCCGGAAATGAGCATTTAAAGCAATAACAGATCACAATGACTGCCAAAATTATCAATGGCAAAGAAATTGCCGAAAATATCTTAATTGATTTGAGAAAAAAAATATCAGAGTTAAACCGCGCTCCGGGCCTGGCTGTGGTTTTAGTTGGCAACGATGAAGCCTCAAAACTATATGTGAGAAATAAAAAAAACGCCTGCCTAAAAGTCGGCATAAATTTTTATGATTATCTTTGCGGCGACGCTTACTTTAAGGATGTAAGCGAGGAACAAATTTTAGAAGTGATTGATTATCTAAATAAAGATAAAGATATTGACGGCATTATCGTCCAACTTCCTCTGCCAAAAAAATTTGATACGGAAAAAATTATAAACCAAATTGATCCCAAAAAAGACGTTGACGGTTTTACCAAAATAAATAAAGAAAAATTTTTAAAAGATCAACCTGGCATTGTTTCTCCTTTAATGCAAGCTATTGCTGAGGCCATTAAATCAACTCAAGAAAATTTGAACGGCAAAAAAGCAATCATTATTTCTAATAATGAAGCCTACTCTTTAACTCGAAAAAAAGACTTGGAAAATTTGGGGCTAAAAACTGAAATCATTAAACCCGGAAACGGCATGGAAGAGAAAATAAAAGAAGCTGATGTTTTGGTTGTTATTGTCGGACAAGCCGGATTAATTAAAAAAGAAATGATTAAACCTGGTGCTATTGTGATTGATGTCGGTACAAATTTAGTGGCAGATAAATTGTGGGTTGGTGACGTAGAAGTTGAAGCCCTGGAAACAGCCGGCTTTATAACCCCGGTGCCTGGAGGCATTGGCCCGCTAACCGTAGCCATGCTTTTAAAAAACGTCTACGAAGCATCTTCAAAAAAATAAATCTAAATAAAAAATCCCGAGGCAATCGGGGTTTTTTATTTAGAAAAACTATTGGGCTTTAATCAAATTACAATTTCCATCAAGCTCAACAAAATGACTGGCCTTACCAGAAATAAAATTTTGACATTGATTATCCGACTTATTATCAACTTCTTGTCTCGGATTGTGAGCAATATCACAAACCCAACCTTTGATAATTTCCTCACTCAAGCACGGGCCCGAACTTAAATCTTTTTCGCTTGAAATTTCGTCTTGGCAAAGTTCCATGCATTTTATCTTTGCCGATTGTTTTTCGGAAGCCACCTTTGATTCGTTTGAGATAAAAATCTGCAAATCATCGATCGGCTGGCAGCCGGAGGCAAAAATTAAAATACAAAATAAGACAAAAAATTTTATAATCAATTTATTCATAAATCAAAAAACCAAACGATTTATTTCTTATTCCCTTTGATTTTAAAAATTAACCAATTCTTCTTACCCGCACTAAAACGAGTTAAAACGTAAATGCCTTTTAATTTTTTTCCCTTCAACTCAACCTTTAAAGAATTTTTTGAAAAATCAATTAGCTTGAACTTGCCCTTATCCAAAATTTCCACCACTCCGGCGCCGTAATTGCCTTGAGGGATTATGCCTTTAAAATTAATATAATCAACCGGGTGATCTTCAACGGCAACGGCCAAATGCTTTACACCCGCGATTTCGGGCACGCCTTTTGGTACGGCCCAAGATTTCAAAACCAACTCCCCTTTTTCAATTTTATCCGGCAACTCCAGCCGAAAATCATAGTGCAAGTGAGAAGCTTGATGTTTTTGGACAACAAAGCGGCTTTGATTTTTAACCAATTTTTTTCCAGCCGGTTCCGGTGTTTGGTTGAACTTTCTTTTTGATTTGTATATCTTTAAGCTCATACTATAATTTTAACACTTTGGTAACAAAATAAAAACCGGCAATCCCAAAGGGATCGCCGGGAAATACTTGACTCTCGTCTTGGCACTTAGACGAGATAACTCTCTTGACTCTCGATGACGGCCCGTTCACGGGCATAGGCGGCCGGATTGGTCTGACCCAAAATCCTGATTGCCGCCAGGCAAGCGTTGCTTGCCGGCCAGGCGGTACTGAGCGGCACCTGGCTGGGCATGGAAAGGGAGGAATGGACATCCTCCGGGTGGTCGGCATAGTCAAGCGGCACGGCAATCACCGGCCAGGAGCTGTGCGCGGCCAGAATCGGTCCCAAGCCGTTGGAACGACCAACCGCGGCCACAATCACACCACCTTGCGGATACTCAGCCTGGATGTTTTCCAGCCTGTCCAGGCAAAACTTGGTTTGCTTGTGGCCGGAGCAAACCACATCCAGAAATTCAACGCCGGGGACGTGGGGGTTGTCAAAACTTTGGTCGCTTGACGAACCGCGCCAGCAAACCAGAGCTTGCTTGGGCAAAGCCAAACGCTTGGCCATTTCGGCAATAAAGCCGTACTTGCGCTCGACTTCATCCAAAACCGCCTCACCTCCGTCGCGAAAGACCTGTTTGTCAAAGGCCTCGCCATTTTTCCAAAGGCGCCAGCTGTCGTTGTCAACCACGTCTGAGATTGCGCCGAAGCTGTCAACCTCAACCTTGAAATCGACCAGAGTCAGGCCCAAATTGGCCCAAGCCTTTTCCAAAACATAGAAAAGTGAGTCGATATTTTTTTCAACCGACTCAAGGTCAAAATCCATCGGCAAAACGTCAATCTGACGGACCTGACCGATTGAAGAAGCGGGGCCAACCTTTTTGCCCTCAAACTGCCAAAGCGGCGTTTTGGGATCAAACAAACGCCACGGATCCTCTTGGGGATCGGCAATAAACGGATCATCGCAGGGCAATCCCGTAAGCAAATCACCGAATTTACGGCCGGTTGTCTTCAAGAACAACTCGCGACACAAGGCGTGAAAGCGATGCGGCTTTTTCGGGTCATCCGTATAAAGTTCGGGATGGCGCATCAGAAAACTGCCAACCGCCAAACGGCGCCGAATAATCTCCAGAGGTACCATATCCGAGCGATGAGCCCGAAAACTGGTGGCATCAATCTGCCCCAGATACGAAACCGAAACGCCGCAGGCCTGAGCCAGCTCAAAGACCCGGCAAGTTGTTTCCGTAGCGTACTCGGCCTTTTTTTCAAACTGCCGAGTCAAACTCGGATCGTCGTGGGCCGTAATCGCGGCCTTGTTTTTCACAATCACGCAATCCGGATTTTCCGGATCCGCGTAAATGATTTTGGTCTTGCCTTGGGCAAGAATCACACGATCTTCGGGCATCTTTTGTTCCTTTCGTTGCCAAAGACACGTTGGCTTTGACGTTGAGTAAAAACAGAAAAAACCGGACAATCCCCGGAAGAAAAGCAAAAGTTAAAGATCAAAAAATCCAAAAAAACCTTAACAAAATATTCCTATTTTGTCAAAGGATAAAAAAATAAAAACCGGCTAAGTTTTTTGCTTTACCGGTCAGGCGCAAATGACTGCGTATTAAAGATCAACGGCCGAATAGCGCTTGGCAAACTCGGCATAACGAAGAGCAATTTCTTCAAGAATTTTTTCCGGAATTTCCGGATACTCCGGGTCCGGCAGGCCGGCTTGACGCGCTTGGTTAAGTCTTTTCTCATAACCAATTTCACGAAAATACTGACGGATATACTCGCGCCCATAATGGCTAACCTTGTTGCGCGAAAGGTCTGAGGTTAGAACCGGCCGATCCTCATCTTGAGTTCCAAAAGTGTCAGCCATTACTACGCGCCGATTTACTCCGACCAAAGAAATCTCCTTTTTGCCGTCAAAGTAGGTAAAACCCGCTTTGCGGTAAGCCAAGGAAATTGCTCCGTCAAGCCGAAGGCAAATTTGCCAAATTCGGTTCATCTCAGCCGGAGAAATTTGGGCCAAAGCCATGGCCTCGTTTTCAGTAAGGTCGCGATCAACCTTTTCAAACTTGGTCGTCAAATGACAAACCGGCCAATACAATTGCTTGCCCTCATAAATATCTTTACCAAAACAGCCAAATTTCCAAGGGCTGAGCAAACTGTTTTTAATTTTATCAAGCAAGCTGCCAGCCAAATAATACCGGCAAATCCATTCAAGCGGCAGCAAGCAGTTGGTTTCGAATCGGTTCAAAGGCCGATCTCGTATCACCATAACTTCGCAGATACGAATTGTATTTTCATCCAGCTGCTCAATAAAATGCGTTTCAATTTCCAGGCGGCGCGCAATCTCAAATGATTTAACCGCCGCCTTACAAATTGCTTGACCCTTGCCTGGAATCAATTGTTTTGAGGGCGGCGCGCCAAAAACCGAAAATTCGTCGGTGAAACGAAACGCCAAAGTTTGTTCGTCGCAACGCAAAACCTGCTTAGAATTGCCACGTCCGATTACTTCCATTTATTCTCTCCTCTCAGCAGAGTGCCTTGGTGGTTTAATATTGCTCAAAATCAAAAAATCGTTTTGAAACTTTACCAATATTTTATTCTAATGTCAATTTAAAAATAAAAAGCGGCCAGCCCCACAGGGGGGGCTTGACCGCATGCAATGAACCATCAACTCTCCCTTCTACTGTCATGTTCATAGTCAGCAATAAAAGCTTCGGCCAGCTTGGCAATCTCCAAAGCTTTCTTTCGCGCCAATCCGGTATAAGTCTCTGGTTGCATCATAGTCAAAACCAACTCGCGAGGAATTCTTCCTACCGCTTTTTCTAAAGCGCTTGAATCCTGACGCTCCAGCAAAACCGTCATTAAAGGTTTGCCGGTTTTTTGAGCCTCCGGCACCAATTGGCGATTTACCAACTCATGGGCATCGCCTTCAAAACCCGCCATTTGCAAAGCAATGTAAAGCGGTTCGGCCATGATCAAATGGCCTTGAAGCTTGATATTTCTTTCCAGCGCTTCGGCGTTTACCGTCAAGCGCTCCAAAAAACGTTCGCCGGCTTTTCCGCGACGCAAAGTGTCTAGCTGCTGAGCCAGGTTGATCAGAATAATCGGAAAATCACGCGCCACGCTACTGCCAACCAAATCGCGTTGGTGTTCGGAAATCAAGGTGTCCAAAACTTTTCCGAACTCATTTTTTGTTCTCAACCACATCCCTTCAAGATTCTCGAAGTTGATCGGGTTTCTCTTGTGGGCCATAGTTGATGAGCCGACTTGGTGCACTCCGAAAGACTCCTGGATTTCTCCGATTTCCGTGCGCATTAAATGCCGGCAATCACGACCGAACTGTGCCAAAGTGGCACTAAGCATGGCTGCAGAAAAGAGGAAGTAAGCCAATGGCTCAGGTGGCAAAATCTGAGTACTGATTCTAACCGGCTGCAAACCAAGCTTACACAGAAGCCGATTTTCATACCGACTATTTTCAATATTCTCATTTATTGCCGGCGGCAAACCGGTTCGCACGCACTCAAGACCGGCGGCAAATTGGGCATTAAAAGCGCCGACCGCGCCGGAAATCTTGCCACTCAAATACAAATGATTGTTTCTCATTCGGCAAGCGTTTTCAACGATCCGATCAAGAATCGTGGCCAGCCAAAAGCCGACCGTAATCGGCAAAGCGTGTTGGCCGTGGGTTCGCCCGATCATCGGCGTGTCGGCAAATTGCCGAACAAGTTTTGCAAACATCTCAACCACTTCCACAATGGCCGGAGCTAAAGCCAATTCATAAGCGCGCTTGTACTGAAGCACCCTGGCCGTATCCAGCGCATCATAACTGGTCAGAGGCACATGCACCCAGCGATTAAGCTCTTGGGCCTGCTGGCCGCAATTGGCCGAAATCACTTCTTGGGCGCAACGCACCCAGGCGCGGATATCATGTTTGGTGATTTCGCGCTCAACCTTGTCAATTTGACTGGTTGGCAGATCAATAATCATCTGCCTGATTTCCGGCGTCAATGCACCGATGGCCGCCTTGGAAATTTTCCCAATGTCGGCCAAGACATCCAAATTGGCCAACTCAACTTCAGCCACGCACCGATAAAGGTTGTCGTAGCCAAAAATGTCAACCAGCCCCCTTGGCTGATACCGGGGATGTCCCGGCAGAATCAAATTACGCTCAGTCATAAACCGGTCCTTTCTTAACCGAAGCTCACTTTTTAGTGAGGTTATTGTCAAAAAACAAAGCCTTTTCCTCCTACTGGAAAAGACCATTCATTGCTCAAAACTTTACCAATAAATAGCCTGACTGTCAACCAAGCATACAGACAAAAATAATTCAAAAAGCATTGAAAAATATAACTAAACCTGTTAAACTACTATCATTAAATAACATAATAATCTGAAATATCCATGTCTTTTTCTATCGGTATTGTTGGCCTGCCCAATGTCGGCAAGTCAACATTATTCAAAGCTTTAACCAAAAAACAAGTTGATGCGGCCAACTATCCTTTTTGTACCATTGATCCAAATGTTGGCGTGGTGGCAGTACCGGACGAAAGGCTTGAAGCTTTAACAAAAATTTCAAGTTCAGCCAAAACAATTTATACCACCATTGAGTTTGTTGATATTGCCGGCTTGGTTAAGGGCGCTTCACAAGGCGAAGGTTTAGGCAATCAATTTTTAGCCAATATCCGCGAATGTGATGCCATCGCCCAAGTGGTCAGAGAGTTCTCTGACCCAAACGTTATTCATGTTGACGGCAAAGTTAATCCTGAATCAGACAAACAAACAATAAATTTGGAATTAATTTTGGCTGACATGCAGACGCTGCAAAAGAGGCTGACAAAAAACACCAGGGACTTGCATGCCAATTTAAAAGAGGCTAAAGAAATTCAACCAATTCTGGAAAATCTTAAAAATGGTTTTGATCAAGGCAAACTGGCTTCAGAAATTATTACGGACGAAAAAGAAAAAGAAATGATTCGCGATTTACACCTCCTTACTTTAAAGCCGATGATTTATGTCCTAAACGTTGACGAAGACCGGGTTTACCAAGATTCAGATTATATTGCAGTTTCGGCCAAAATTGAAAGTGAATTGGCGGAATTACCGCCGGAAGATGCCAAAGAGTATTTAAAAGAATTGAAATTAGAATCATCCGGTTTGGATAAACTGATAAAAAAATCTTATGAGATTTTAAACTTAATCACTTTTCTTACATCCGGACCAACCGAATCCCGCGCCTGGACGATCGAAAAAGGTACAAAAGCGCCGCAAGCAGCTGCGGTTATTCATACTGATTTTGAAAAGGCTTTCATTAAAGCCGAGGTGATAAACTGGAAAGATTTCGTTGAATCAGGTGGTGAAACCAAAGCCCGGGAAAAAGGCTTGATCAGAACCGAAGGCAAAGAATATATCATAAAAGACGGCGACGTCTGCCACTTCAAAGTTGGAGTATAAAAAATAAAAAAAGCCAAAGTGTTAACTTTGGCTTTTTTTATTTGCTTGACTTATTGGTAAAAATATATAAGAATATGAGTGCTTAAATTGAATTATCCTTAAGCACCCTGAACCCTACAACACGATAGATTGGAGGAACGAATAATGACTGACGAGAACAGGCGGAGTATCGTTGATTCAATCAACGAGGCAAAAAATCTACATCAAGAAATTCGCGAGTTCTTACCCGCAACCGTCTTGATGGAAGATCGTTATGTTGACCTGGAGCCGCTCATAAGAGAGGTTGATCTCTCGGCACCTGACCTAATGGAAGGTCCGGAAAAAAGCAATCTTGGCGCCATGATGGCCGAAGAGCTCCTGCCTCTCTTGGCAGATGAGCACGGTATCCATTTGATTGGCATCTGTGCGCGCCGGTTAGATGGAACGAAAAATGAAGCCACGGGCTTATTCAACCACATCGAAGAATTTCTTCGAACAGCGGATATGGATGAATCAAAAACCAGACGCACCTTTTTGGTGATACCCGAACACATCTTTCGAACGATTGTCGAGAAGAGATTGATTTCAAGCCAAGAAAAGAGACGATCGTATCTTGGTGAAATTGAAAACGAAGAGCCGATTTTGGCTTTTATCGGAATCGTCCTTAAGGCCATTGCCCTTGGGGCTTCGGACATCCACATCGAAAATGACGACTACTTGCCGGCGCCCATTATTTTACAGTCTCCGTTGGGCGACGAATTGAGCAAAAAAAACGCCGGACGAATTCGTTTCCGGGTACAAGGAATTATGCAGGTTGGAAATTACATCCTGCCCAAGTCTTTCTTGATTCGCCTGGCCTCCTCAATCAAAGTTCTAACCAAGATGAAAGTTGAGGAAAAAAGAATGCCCCAGGATGGCAAAGTGGCGTTCAACGATCGCCTCTTTACAGACTTCCCGCAAATTGCGCCATTCCGCGAGCAGCTTGAAGGCTATGAGCTTCGCCTATCTTTTGTCACCCCAGGCTGCGAACGCCAAAATGTTGTTGCCCGATTGCTAAAAAGCCAAGGCAACGTTATGCGATTGGAACAGGCCGTTCCCCAGCATGACGTCAAAGGCAGGCTTATCACTGCCCTAGAACAATCACAGGGTTTGATTATCTTGGCCGGACCTACCGGTTGCGGCAAAACCACAACGCTTTATGCTCTGATTCATTATCTCAACTCTGTTGAGACAAAAATCATCACCGTTGAAGACCCAATCGAAGTGGTCTTGCCCGGCATTGTTCAAAATGAAGTTGACCGACGTATCGGCCGCACGTTTGCCGTAATCCTTCGCGCCCTGATGCGCCAGGATCCAAACGTGATTTTGGTCGGCGAGGTACGCGACGAGGAAACGGCCGAAACCGCCATTCAGGCCGCTTTGACCGGCCATATGGTTCTGACCTCGTTGCACGCACCCGATACGGTAAGCTCAATTACACGCTTACACGATCTAAAAGTTGATGCTGCCTCAATTGCCGCTTCACTGGTGGCAATCATGTCTCAACGACTGGTCAGAAAAGTTTGTCCTCACTGTTCCAAAAAAATCCTTGGCAATGACCTCATCCAAGGTCTGGTCGGCGGTTACATTGAACCGCGGCCAATCCAGTATGACATCTTTGTTCGTGAAGCCAACTTAGATGGCTGCAAAGAGTGCAACAAAGGCTATTTGCCTCGCATCATGATTCCGGAATTGCTCACGCCTTCACCGGAACTTAAAACTCTGATTGCCACGCGCGGCGCGGTGGAAACCGAAGCCATACGCGACCTTGCCCTTCAACAAGGTTTGAGCCCATTGGCTTATCAGGCAATGAGTGCCGTTGTCTACGGACAAACGACAATCGACGAAATCATTCGTCGCGGTCTGAACCGCAGCATGATTATGCGTTGCGGTAAAGAAATCACACGGGCCCTACAAAATCATCAGCTTGATATCGAAAGATTTCAGGCCAAGAACTTTTGAAAAAAAACAGCTCCGCTTGCCTTCGGGCGGCCGCGGAGTTTTTTTATTGCTATTAATAATTTATTTATTTTTCTTTTTGAAAAATATTAATCTGGCGCCAAACCATTTGGTTGGGGCGACTATAAATTAGTTTATCTTGATTGAGCTTGGTAAAATTCATATTCTCAATTTTATCCAAAATCGGCAACTCCAGAATATCTCCACTAACCCGAAAAGACGGAAAAATTATTACAACCCTGCCATTGGGCTTTAATACCTTTTTAAACTCAGTAAAAGCTTTCAGATATAAATCACCAAGATCTTGAACAATTTTTTTGACTTGAACCAGACTCTCCCTGCCTTTAAGCGGCGGCCCCAAAAAAGGCTCGGTTACAATCACATCCGCTTCTTTAATTTTTTTTGACAAATCTCTGACGTCGCAAATTTGAATCTTATAATTTTTATCAGAAAAATTATAGCCTCTATTTTTTAGCCAATCTAAATTTTGCTTTGTATCCTTAATTGCTTTCTCGGAAAGATCGGTACCAATAATATTTTGATAGCCCATCAAAAGCGCTTCTTGAATAACCGTGCCGGAACCACAAAATGGATCAAGCAAAATCATATCTTTGGTTGCTTGAGAAAGATTGATCATAATCTTTGCCAATTTGGGCGGCATCATACCCGAAACCAAATCGCGTCCCGGACGACCGTAATCTCTAGCTGAGTATTCTTCAAATTCTTGCACAGCTAAAGTTTTGCCCAAATATTTTTTCCCTAAAACCAAAAACTCCTGAACCTTATTTTTTGACACCACCACTGATGATAAGGCTTGATCGCGGCTGATTACTAAACGACAACTCACACCCTGTGCCTTTAATTCTCCTTTAATTTCCATACCCAACTTCCAGGGTTTGGTACCGTAGAAGCTAACCCCAAAATTTAATTTGTTTTCTTGAGGATTATTTTTTAAATTTTCAATTATAATTTCCTTATATTCTGAGCTTTGATCTTCGGCAACCACCTCACCAATCTTTATTGTGCCGCCAAGACGATTGAGCATTTTTTTTGCCTCAAAATTTTCGTTTTCCAAAATCAAAAAAATATCTGTTTCAGACAAGATTTTTGAATTTGGTAAAATCGCCTTGATTTCAGCGGCGGATAATTTGGCGTTTCGGCCGAGAATAAAAACGTATTTCATATTTTAATTATACCTTAGAGTTTAAAAATAAAAAAGAAGCAAAATGCTTCTTAATGAAAGAACAGTGTTCAAATCATTAATTTTTATGACTTGACCGATTGATTGACCTCAAGCCAATTTTTAAGGCTGCTGGCAAAAGCTACTGTTGACCTACCGCCAACAACTTGATAAATCATCTCAAATCTGGCAAAAATGTTCCAAGCTTCCTGTTTCTTTCTGGGCGTAATCAACCAGATTTTTTTGGCTCCAGCTTTTTCGATTTTCTCTAATTCGGCCAAGAGCCACAGGAAACGGTTTTCGGCCAAATCTTTTCGGCCGGCGCATTCAGCCAGAAAAATATTATCCGCCAAAACTATAGCTTGATAATTCCCGGCTGAAGCCAATTCCATAAGCCTTTGCGGCTCGGTGGCCAAAGAAACTTCCAGGCCAATTTTGCTCAAGACGGCGGTAATATTATACATTCCAGCCCCGCCAACCAAAACTGTAAAAACTTTTTTCTTTCTTTTCCTTTTTTCCACGGTGCATTTCTCCTTTTTGTCGACTAAAGAAACGAATGACTCCAAAGTATCAGAAGTCTATAAATTAGTCAAACAAAAAAGCCCCGAATAAATCGGGACTTTCTTGATTATGAGAATTTTAGAAACGTCTCATTGGGCGATCCTGTTTTCTTTTGCGATGGCAATCGCGGCAGAAAATAGGTCTGTTGCCATCCGGTTCAAACGGCAATTCGGTAATGGCTGCGCCGCATTCGGAGCAGGTCCAGTTGCCTTTAACCATCGGGCGAGGTTGATAATTTTGATTATCCATTCAATTGACCTTTGTTTTGTCTAACTTATACTTTTTTTGATTATATACGCGAGTATATCAAACTGGTGATAAAATCAAACTATTTTTTAAGTGGCAAAACTTTAATAATAAACTTAAATAAGTATAGCATAGATTGCGATTTATGTCAATCAAACCCCTCTTGACTTAGGAAAAAATATATGATAAAGTCTATTTAGAAAATTTAACCCCCTTTTCCCGGCCGCTATATTTTGGCCATTAACCTTATCCAAAATTGAGATAAGGAAAGGATAACCAACCGACACAATTGTGCTCGGCCAATATAGCGCAAGGGAAATCCTGGCGTTTTATTTTTAAAAATAATTATTAATAATAATTTGGTTATTTATGGTTAAACACTATGAATTGCTTTACTTGATTTCCGGCAATTTAACTGAAGAAGAAGTTTTGCCGATCAAGGAAAAAGTAAAAGAAATGGTCAAAAAATACGGCGCGGAAGTTACCGCCGAAGACAGCTTGGGCAAAAAGAAACTTGCTTACCCAATCAACAAACTTCATCAGGGTTATTACCTGATTTACGAATTTGATTTGGATGGCGCCCAACTTAAATCATTAGACAAAGATTTAAGAATGGCTAACGAAGTTTTAAGGCACGTTATTGTCAATAAAAACTTCCAAACTCCAAGCTTAGCAAAATTGACCGAGGAAAGAGCGGAAAAAGAAATCGTCCAAGCCGCTGAAGAAAAAAAAGAGGAAAGCAAAAAAGATAAAATCAAGCTCGAAGACCTTGATCAAAAATTGGACGAGATTTTAGAAGGTGGCATTATCTAAGGATTGTATTAATACTATAAATTTAAATACAATCAATATAGCGTCATAAATCATAACCTTCAAAAAAATATGAATTTAAACAAAGCCATGATTATCGGCAACGTCACCCGTGATCCGGAAGCGAAAACCACTCCGGGCGGACAAAATGTTACTACGTTTTCCGTTGCCACCAACTTGGTCTGGACTGACGCCAATGGCGAAAAGCAGAAAAAAGTTGAATACCACAATGTTGTTGCCTGGAGAAAACTAGGCACAATCTGCGCCCAATATTTAAAAAAGGGCAGCAAGGTCTACATTGAGGGCCGGCTTCAAACCCGCGAATGGGAAGGTAAAGACGGAACAAAAAGATACCGCACCGAAATTGTTGCTGAAAATATGATCATGTTAGACAGCCGCGGCACTTCGTCTGCTTCCGGCTTCAGCGATCAAAGCGAAGATTTCTCCCAACCCGAAGCACCAATTGGCGATGACGAAATTCAAGTTGAAAATATTCCTTTCTAATTAACTATTTCTGTCCTCTCCCCAATTTTGGGGAGAGGACAAACAAAGATTTAATATGCCAAAACCGACACAGAATAATGTTAAACCAAAAGCGTGTTATTTTTGCCTGAACAATGTTAAACACATTGACTACAAGGATGTCACGACCTTGAAGAAATTTGTTTCTTCTTATGCTAAAATTGTCCCGCGCAAAAGAAGCGGCGTTTGCGCTAAGCATCAAAGAAAGTTAGCTACTGCCATCAAGCGCGCCAGAATTTTAGCCTTAATGCCATTCACTAACAAATAAAATCATGTCAATTCTCGGATCATTAAATGATATCAAGCAGGGCATGACCATTATTTATAATAATGAGCCGCACAAAGTTGTCGTGGCAAAATTTGTTAGAATGCAGCAGAGAAAACCGGTCATGCAAACAAAATTAAGAAATTTGATTAACGGTAAAATTGTTGAATACAGTTTTAAGCCTGGCGAAAGGGTGGAAACCGGCGATTTAAACTTTGCCAAAGTTAACTTTCTTTATGCCTCAGGCGATGAATATGTTTTTATGGACAATAGCACCTATGAACAAATTTCATTCAATAAAGAGCAACTCGGCGAACAGATTAAATACTTAAAAGAAGGTTGCGAAGTTAATCTCGCATCTTTTAACGGCAGTCCGATCAATATTGAATTACCGCCAAAAATGGATTTTAAAGTTATTTCCGCTCCGGAAGCGGTTCGCGGTGATTCATCTTCTGGCCGCGTGATGAAAACGGCTGAAATTGAAACCGGCTATGAAATATTGGTTCCCCTGTTTATTAAAGATGGTGATGTTATTAAAGTTAACACCGAAACCGGCGAATACGTTGAGCGCGTCAGCAATTAATCAAAAGCGTAATAAAAAAATCCCGAGCTCACTCGGGATTTTTTTATTATTTTTCTATTCTTCTTCTTTTTTGTCTTCAACCTTGGCACTAACCTTAACTTTTTCCCAAACCGCCTTTTTAATCTCGGCAATTAATTTTTTATTATCTCGCAAAAACTGCTTTGCGTTTTCACGGCCAACGCCTAATTTGGTTTCGTTGTAAGAAAAAGTATTACCCGACTTTGCAATCACGCCATATTCCACGCCGGCATCCAGAGTATCGCCAGCAATAGAAATTCCTTCCATATACATAATATCAAACTCGCAGGTCATGAACGGAGGGGCAACTTTATTTTTGACAATTTTGGCTTTTACTCGATTGCCAATCATTTTCTCTCCCATCTTAATTTGAGCTGCCCGACGCACCTCAATTCTAACCGAAGAATAAAATTTTAAAGCGTTTCCGCCGGTGGTGGTTTCCGGGTTGCCAAAAAATATACCGATCTTTTGCCTGATTTGATTGATAAAAATTACAATCGTATTTGACTTAGAGATAATACCAGCCAACTTTCTCAAAGCTTGACTCATCAGCCTTGCCTGCAACCCCATATGAGAAGCGCCCATATCACCTTCAATTTCTGCTTTGGGAGTTAAGGCCGCTACCGAATCAACAACAATTACATCTACGCCGCCGGAACGAACCAAAGTCTCAACAATTTCCAAGGCTTGTTCGCCAGTATCAGGTTGTGAAATTAACAGCTCCTGAATATTGACTCCGATTTTTTTGGCATATTCCGGATCAAGAGCGTGTTCGGCATCGACAAAGGCTGCCAAGCCGCCGGCTTTTTGCACTTCGGCCACAATGTGCTGAGCCAAAGTGGTTTTACCGGAAGCCTCTGGGCCAAAAACTTCTATTATTCTGCCCTTAGGCACGCCGCCAACTCCAAGGGCGATGTCCAGCGATAAACAACCGGTTGAAACAGCCGCCACCTCCATGCGCTTGGCTTCGCCTAATTTCATAATTGATCCATCGCCAAATTTTTCTTTAATTTGATCGATGGCCTGCTGGGCCGCCTTCAGGCGGTCTGATATTTTCGATGCGCTTGTTGATTTTTCTTCTTTTTTTGCCATACCGTCTTTTTTAGATAATTAAATATCTTATTTATTTATTAACAATTACTTGTCTAAAAATTTTTCCTTGTCGGCCATGTCTGGTTGTTGCTTTAAATTCAATCAAATTAACTCCGGCTTGCAATTCCAGTGTTTCTTTAAAATGGCTTTGATTATCAACCATAACCGGCTGCCCGTTTATTTCCAAAGTTGTTTCCTTGCCGATTTCACCGGAAACCTCAATAAAATTCTGATCAGTTACAAAATCGCTTTCCGGCTGAAAAATGGTTATTTCCGGAGCCGCCGTTATTGCCTGAATTTTTAAACCCAAATAAATCAGACAGACAAAAGCCAATAATACAATAATTAAACTACGCAAAAGCTTGGGCGTGGCTAAAAGGTGAAGCTGAGAAACACGCTTGACCGGATTTCTGTGACGATTAAATTCAAATTTTTTGGTCTTTGAATATATTTTTCTTTCCGTCTCGTAGTCGTTTATTATTCCTTCTAAATCAAAACCAAGATACGAAGCATAAGTCTTTAAAAAACTCTTGGCATAAATTTCACCGGGAATTTTCTGGAACTCGTTTTGTTCAAGCGCTTCAAGATAGTTAACGGCAATATTTATTTCTTTACTAACCTTGGAAAGACTGAGATTAAGACTCTGGCGCCTTTCCTTCAAACGCTCGCCCGTTTTTAAAGGGTTGGAAATTTCCTTTGCTGAAAAGCTAACCATAAGATTAAAATTTTACAGGCTGGTCGTCGGTTACTTCCTCTTCGTCCCCTTCCTCGTCATCGTTTTCATCTTCTTCGTAATCCTGATCGTCAATCTCCTCTTCACCGTCACCCTCAACTTCTTCAATATCGTTTTCGGTTTCATCTAAATCGACAGTTTCCGCATTTGAGCTTGAGGTAAGATTGCCGGCTAATATTTCTCGCGGCTTTGCGCCATCGCCCGGCCCAATAAAGCCTTGCTGTTCCAATAAATCTAAAATTCTGGCGGCTCTGGCATACCCGACCCTAAGCCTTCGCTGCAACAAGGAAGCAGAAGCTTTCTTGGCTTGAAGTATAACATCCTTGGCCTCTCCCAAAAGTGGATCGCCCTCTTCTGAAGAGTAACTCATGTCAGCCGGGGAATCAAAACCGCCGGTACTCGCTTTTTCAACCACTTCATCAATATAATCCGGCTCTTCTTGATTTTTCAAATAATCGGTAATGCGTTTGATTTCATCGTCAGATGCAAACGCGCCCTGCAAACGTTTTGGTTTGGAAATTTCGGCTGATAAATAAAGCATATCGCCTCGACCCAAAAGTTTTTCCGCACCGGAAGTATCAAGAATTGTCCTTGAATCAATTAAAGAAGCAACCGAAAAGGCAATGCGAGTCGTAATATTAGCCTTGATCGTACCGGTAATAACGTCAACTGATGGGCGTTGAGTGGCTAAAACCAAATGAATGCCAACCGCGCGAGACATTTGAGCCAAGCGCACAATAGCCGCTTCCACCTCGGCGCCGGCCGCAGCCATCAAATCGGCCAATTCATCAATAACAATGACAATATATGGCATCTTATCGGCAGTAGCAATATTATAGCTGCCGATATTTCTGTGTCTGGCTTGAGAAAGAATATCAAAACGTTTTTCCATTTCCGCGATTGCCCAGCGCAAAGCATTAATCGTTTTTCTGACATCGGTGATTACCGGCGTCAATAAATGCGGTATGCCATTATAAATCGGCAATTCAACGCGCTTTGGATCAACCATGATGAATTTCAAATCAGCCGGTCCGTTTTGATAAAGCAAACTGATAATTAAAGTATTAATACACACACTTTTACCGGAATTAGTCGCGCCGGCGATCAAACAATGCGGCATTTTATCCAATTGAGAAAGCCAAGGTTTACCCATAACATCCTTACCCAAAACCACAGAAAGGTTTGACTTACGATACCT
The DNA here is from genome assembly GCA_964540635.1 of uncultured Gammaproteobacteria bacterium. Taxonomy (GTDB): domain Bacteria; phylum Patescibacteriota; class Patescibacteriia; order Buchananbacterales; family UBA6539; genus 02-FULL-45-11b. The sequence continues at coordinate 44,000 of CAZINP010000004.1, read as the reverse complement.
GAACTCTTCACTATTCAAAATATCACCCAAGGGCACAATGGCTGTTGCCTGGTTCGGTACTTCAATGCCAACCAAAGACCGCCCGGGAATTGGCGCTTCAATTCTAATGGGATGAGCCGCTAAAGCCAAGGCCAAATTGTCAGACAAAGCAGTAATTCTTGAGAGCTTAATGCCTTCGGCGGGCTTAAAAGTATACTGGGTAACAGTCGGACCGACTTGCGCATCACCCATTTCAACCGGAATGCCAAAATTATCCAAAGTTTTTTGAATAATTAATTTATTTGCCGCCAAATCACCGCCCTTTGGTTTGGTGGTTCGCCCGTCCAATAAATCAACCGGCAAATCGATTTTGACTTGCTTAATTTTAGTTTTCAAACCAATATCAAGTTGCTTGGCTTGCTTTTCTTCTTCCTTAACTTCAACATTAACTTTCTTTTCTGTCCCGTCCTGCTCAACCTCAACTGCCGGAATTTTTACCTGACGCCTGACAAAACCGCTCTCGGAACTTTCCTCTTCGTCTTCTTCATGATGATTCGGTTTAAGATATTCTTTTTCTTTTCTCTCCTGAAATTTTTTTATTTTTTTCTCATCTCGCGATTTTCTGATATTGGCAAAAAATCCGGAGAAAGATTGAAAGCCCTGGCCGATTCCGGCAAAAAAAGCATAATCAAAAATTAAAAATAACCCCACCAATGAAAGCGCCATGGTTAAAATAATTGAGGCCCAGAAACCGAAAAGTTTTAAAAATAAAAAAGAAAAAACCAAACCAACCAAACCGCCTCCTTGGCCTTCAATTGCGGCTTGATACAGTTCGTATTGATGAGCCAAAAGATGGAAAAGACCGTTAAAACTGAAAACAAAAAGCGTAACCCCAATGACGCTAGCCCAACTGACCTGATATTTTGCCGGCCGAAGTAAAAAGTAACCGGCGGCCAAAAAAATCACCGGCATATACCAACGATTTATACCAAAAAGTATACCCAAAAATTTATTGCAATATACCCCAAACAACCCGGCCAAATCAAACAAACTCAAAAACATAATGGCACCGGTTGCTAAAAGCAAAACTATGGCAATAATTCTTTTGGTTTCTGGAGAAATTTCAACTTGCGGCGGCTGAAAATTAAAATCGCGAAGATTGTTTATACCGCCCTTTCTTTTCCTTTTTCTAGACATATTTGTTTTATATATTTTAGCATAAAACCCGCCGGGCGTAAAATCCCTTTTTTCCTCAAAATATTGACAATTATTCACTTTTTTGTTAATATTTTTTATCTGTTCTTTGTTTCCTTGTTTGTTTGAGCCGTAGCCGTAAATCAGTTTTTTTGGCAATCGGCTTTTTGTGTTCCTTAACCCAAACCATAGCAATGGCTTAATGCCTAGCAATTGGAGGAAAAATGCCAAAAGAGTACGAATCAATCCCCAAAATCCTGGAAATTTCTTCCAGGCGCGTGATTGTTCGCGCGCTAATTTTCCCTGAGACCAGAAGAGTTCGCCTCGCCCTGCTTACCAGTGTTATCCATGACGACGAAAACTTTTCGATCGTCTTTGCCCATTATGCGTTCAGAGAGAAAACCAAGGGCAAAATTGAAGAAAAAATCGAAATCGGTCGGGAGCTGGGCACAGACCAGAAAGACCTAGGAATTATCAGGGCAATGGAAAAAATAATGCCCGGCTGGGAAAAAACATCGCCGAACTGGATTTCGAATAAAGAGCGAGTTCTTGAGTCTTGCCAGGGATCGTATGTGCCCACAACCCTTAACGACAGGATTCACGAGGCAATAAGTCGGGCTCAGGTCAGAATTCACTTCGAAGCTCAGCACGTGTGCGATCCAAAGCTGAGCCTTCTAATTCAAACCTTTGACCAGCGCCTCGGCGCAATGCTGGCTGAAAATCGGGTCTGGTAATCTTTTCGCCGGCCTTCTTGCCAACGGTCCCACCGTTGGCACTTTTTTTATTTAAAAGCGCCCCCGACTTCTCGGGGGCGCTATCTCAAATTTTACGAATCCTAATTTTTTTCTTCGGTTGTTGGCTTAAAACCGGTACCAGCCGGAATCAATCTGCCGATAATTACATTTTCTTTTAAGCCCCTGAGATAATCGATCCTGCCTTCAACCGCAGCATTAATAAGCACTCTTGAGGTCTCTTGAAATGAAGCCGCAGATAAAAAGCTGGAAGTGGACAAAGAAACCTTGGAAACACCCAAAAGCAATTCTTCACCAACTGCCGGCTTGCCGTTGTTTGCTGCGGCAAGTTCGTTGATTTCAGCCAGCTCTGATTTTTCCAAGCGCTGACCGGAAAGCAATTCTGTATCACCCGGGTCAGTAATTTCAACTCGAGAAAACATCTGCTTAACAATTAATTCAATATGACGATTATCCAATTTCTGGCCTTGCGAAGAGTAAATTTGCTGGATCTCATCAACAATATATTTACTGGTTCTTTCTTTGCCCTGCAAAGTAAATAATTGTTTTAGATCAAGACTGCCGTTAGTTAAGGGCTGACCCTTGGCAATTAAATCACCGTCTTTAACCAAAATATGAAATTCCGGCGGAATTTGATAGGCGGTCGCTTTTTGTTCTTTGGTTTGAACGCTAATGCAGTCTTTTTCAATCTTAGCCACGCCTTCTCGTTTGGCCAAAACTTTTTCACCGCTCTTATTAACAAATATCGCTTCTTCGCGTTTAACGTGCTGACCGTCTTTAATCAAAATTTCAGAAGCTTTTTTCTTGTCAGCACCCAAGGGATAGATGTCCTGATCCAAACTTTCATGAATAATCTTAACGGTGCGATGGCGATTAAGTTTCTGTTCTTCGCGTTTAGCTTCTTCAATCTTTACTAAGCCGTCAACTTCGGAAATAAAAGCGCGATTCTTTGGCGGCCTGGCTTCAAAAATTTCTTCAACTCTCGGTAAACCTTGAGTGATATCAAGTCCGGCCACACCACCGGTATGGAAGGTTCTCATCGTCAGCTGAGTGCCCGGTTCACCAATACTTTGGGCGGCGATAATACCGACAGCCGTACCGACTGATACCGGCCGGTTGTAGGCCAGATCCCAACCATAGCATTTTTGACAGCAGCCGCGTTTGGTTCTGCAAGTCAAAACCGAACGAACTTTTATCTCGGGCAAATCCATATCTTTAATTTTCTGGACCAAATTTGAATCAATCATTTCCTTGCTGGAAACAACCACTTTCTTGGTTTTTGGATCAATCAAGTCTTCCACCAAGAAGCGGCCCTTGATTCTGTCAGCCAAATTCAAGCCGATGGCTTCACTTTCTTTTTTAGTCAAAACCAGGCCTTGATCATCTCCGCAGTCTTCTTCGGTAACTACGATTTCTTGAGAAACATCAATTAATCTTCTGGTCAAATAACCGGCGCTGGCGGTTCTTAGGGCGGTATCGGATAAACCTTTTCTAGCACCGTGAGTAGAGATGAAGTATTCCAAAACATCAAAACCTTCCTGGAAGTTACCTTTCACCGGCAATTCCATAATGTCGCCGGCCGGGTTGGTTACCAAGCCTTTCATACCAATAATCTGAATCAACTGACTCCAAGAACCTCTAGCGCCTGATTCAACCATGGTATAAATCGGACCAAACTGATCAAGAGTATTTTGAGACAGTTTAACAATACTTTCTTTGGTGTTCATCCAAATTTCAATAATCTTGGTGTGGCGCTCACTGTCGGTTAGCAAACCCATTTCATATTGACCTTCCACCTCTTCCACCGCCACTTCACCCTGCTTGATAATTTCAGCTTTCTTTTCTACGCGCGGCATATCGCCCATACCCCAGGAGTAACCTGATCTGGTTAAATATTTCAACCCGAGATCTTTAATCTTATCAAGTAAAACCGCCACCTTTTCCAATTCATATTTTTCCAAGAAGTCGGCTACAATTATACGCAACTGCTTGCTATCCATAATCTTATTCTTATACTGATAATCATCGGGTAAGGCCTGATTAAATAAAATATTGCCAACCGAAGTTTCAACAATATTCTCTTTCATTCCGGCCAATTCTAATTTCTTTTTCATCCAGGCGTCGGCTTTCACCTTAATCTTATCTTGCATGGAAATATGTTTGAGTTGATAAGCCAAAATCGCTTCTTGCGGATCGGCAAACACTCTGATTTTTCCCGAAGCGGGCTCTCTGACCGTAGTCATATAATAACTGCCCCAAACCATATCTTTGGTCGGACGCGCAACCGGATCGCCGGTTGCCGGTTTAAGCAAGTTCTTAGAAGCTAACATCAAATTTCCCGCTTCCCACTTAGCCTTTTCAGTTAAAGGGACGTGGACAGCCATCTGGTCGCCGTCAAAGTCAGCATTAAACGCTTCGCAAACCATCGGATGAACCTGAATGGCTTTGCCTTCAATCAAAACCGGCTTAAAAGCCTGAATACCCAAACGATGCAAGGTCGGAGCGCGGTTAAGCATTACGTAAGCGTCTTTAACAATTTCGTCTAAGATATCCCAAACTTCATTGTGGCCGCCTTCAATAAATCTGTTGGCCGATCTGACATTGTGAACGTATTCGCGTTTGATTAATTGAGAAATGACAAACGGTTTAAATAATTCCAAAGCCATTCTTTTAGGAATACCGCATTCGCCCAATTTTAATTTAGGACCAACAACGATAACGCTACGGCCGGAATAGTCAATACGTTTACCCAACAAGTTCTGACGGAAACGCCCCTGCTTACCTTTCAGAATATCGGCCAATGATTTTAACATACGCTTTTGGCCGGTTGAAGCCACAACTGTCTTGCCGTGTCTGGCACTGTTATCAATCAAAGCGTCAACCGCTTCCTGCAACATTCTTTTTTCATTTCTGGTAATTACTTCTGGCGCATTCAATTCCTGCAATTGCTTCAAGCGATTGTTGCGATTAATGATACGACGATATAAATCATTCAAATCAGAAGTGGCAAAACGACCACCATCAAGCGGAACCATCGGTCTCAAATCCGGCGGAATAACCGGAATAACCGTTAAAATCATCCACTCGGGTCTCAAATTATTTTTATAAAAATTTCTGGCTAATCTTAAGCGCTTTAGAATCTTTTCTCTGGCCGGAGTAAAATTGGTTAGGATTTCTTGTTCCAATTCGGCAACCAATTTTTCCAAATCAATCTTTTCCAAAAGATGTCTAATGGCGCTGGCGCCAATGTCGGCCTCAAAAATCGGGCCGTACTTTAAAGATAAATCCTGATAAACGTGTTCGGAGATTATCTTTAGAGGTTTTAATTCTTTTAATTCCTGCTCAACAATTTTTAAAATCTGTTCAAGCTCTTTAATTTTTTCCTTTTTTGCTTCTTCATAAACTGTTGTTTCTTTATTCATTTCATCTTCAAGCTGCTCTGGGGTCATTTCTTTTTTGCCTTGACCCAAGCGGCTTTTAACCATATTCAGTTGTTGAGCAAAATCCGCATCAATCTTTTTGCGCTTGGCTTTAAATTCCTGCCTGATTTGTTCAAGAGTTTCTTTCTTTAAATCTTCATCTACATGAGTAATGATAAAATCAGCAAAGTAAATTACTTTTTCCATGGCTTGCGGTGACAAATCCAACATCAAACCAATCTTGGAAGGCACGCCGCGCAAAAACCAAATATGAGAAGCTGGGCAAGCCAAATCAATATGACCCATGCGTTCACGACGAACAACCGAGCGCGTTACTTCAACGCCGCATTTATCGCAAACTATGCCCTTATAACGAATCTTTTTGTATTTGCCGCAATAACACTCCCAATCTTTTGAAGGGCCGAAAATGCGTTCGCAAAACAACCCGTCTTTTTCCGGCTTTTGCGTGCGGTAATTGATTGTTTCCGGCTTGGTTACTTCGCCGTGAGACCACTCATGAATCTTCATGGGTGAAGCCAAGGTGATTTTCAAGGCATTGAAGTCCGGGATATTTTTTTCTTCAATCATATAAGTATCTTTTAATATATAATTAATTAAGCCGGATTTGATTCCTGTCCCTCTTCTGGTTTACTATCCGTTTCATCTTCGACCTTTGTGCCACCCACCAAATCAATATTGAGACATAAGCCGTTGAGCTCTCTCAATAAAACATTGAAGGATTCAGGAATATTTAACCTCTTTATTGGTTCACCTTTAATAATTGATTCATAAGCCTTGCTACGGCCGGGAACGTCGTCTGATTTTATGGTCAAAATTTCTTGCAAAATATTGGCCGCGCCATAAGCTTCCAGCGCCCAGACTTCCATTTCCCCGAAACGCTGGCCGCCAAATTGCGCTTTACCGCCAAGCGGCTGCTGAGTAATCAACGAGTAAGGACCGATTGAGCGCTGATGAATCTTATCTTCAACCATATGGTTAAGCTTGAGCATATAGATCTTACCAACCGTAACGCGCTGTTCAAAAGCCTCACCGGTGCGTCCGTCAAAAACATCCATCTTGCCGTCTTCGGCAAAACCAGCGCGCTTCAATTCTTCCCTGATCATTTCTTCGGGCACGCCGTCTAGGACCGGGCTTTCAACCTTATAACCTAATTTTTCCGCAGCCAAACCCAAATGAGTTTCCAAAATTTGACCCAGGTTCATACGCGAAACAACGCCCAAGGGAGACAAAACAATATCAACCGGCGTACCATCTGATAAAAATGGCATATCTTCCACCGGCAAAACAATGGAGACAACACCCTTGTTGCCGTGGCGGCCGGCCATTTTATCGCCAACCTGAATTTTTCTTAAATTGGCAACGGAAACTTGATACATCTTAATTACGCCGGAAGGCAATTTATCGCCGGCTTCACGCGAGAAAACTTTAACGTCAACGACCTTACCTTTTTCACCGTGTTCCAAATAAAGCGAGCTGTCTCTGACATCTCTGGCCTTATCGCCGAAAATGGCGCGCAGAAGTTTTTCTTCAGCTGAAAGTTCGGTTTCGCCTTTAGGCGTGATTTTACCAACCAAAATATCGCCGGATGAAACGGAGGCGCCAATTCTGATTACGCCTTCCGCATCCAAATCTTTTAATTTTTCTTCGCCAATGTTGGGAATATCAGAAGTTACAATTTCCGGACCCAATTTGGTGTCACGAACTTCAACCTGAAAATCTTCAATATAAATAGAAGTGAAATAATCGTTATAAACTACCCTTTCGGATAAAACAATCGCGTCTTCATAGTTATAACCTTCCCAGGCCATAAAAGCGACGGTAATGTTTTGACCAAGAGCCAATTCACCCTGATCGGTTGCCGGGCCATCAGCCAAAGGCTGGCCTTTTTTAACCGCTTCACCCTTTTCAACAATCGGGCGCTGATTAATGCAGGTAGAAGCATTTGATCTGACAAATTTATTCAAACGATAGGAGTTAACTTCGCCCTTATCGGAAGTTACAACGATTTTATCGCCCTGAATAGCTGTAACCTTACCGTCGGTTTTGGAAATAATGACGTGGCCGGAATCTCTGGCCGCTGCTCTTTCCAAGCCGGTACCGACAATCGGTGATGAAGGCTTAATGCAAGGCACGGCTTGACGTTGCATGTTTGAACCCATCAAGGCTCTAACCGCGTCGTCGTGTTCCAAAAAAGGAATCAAAGAAGTCGCCACCGAAACAATTTGGTTCGGAGCCACATCCATATAATTCATCATTTCCACGTGCTCAATGCTTGGTTCGCCGTATTTTCTAACTTCAGATTTCTCCACCAAGAAATAGCCGTTCTCGTCAATCGGCGTTGTCGCAGCCGTGGTCACTGAGTTTTCACTCTGAAAAGCCGTCAAATAAACAATCTCTTTGGTCACACGCGGTTTAACTAAAATTCTATTCAACTCTTTAATTTTAGAAATTTCTTTGGCGACTTTTTCGGTGATTAATCCACCCTGCTTGACCAATACTTTCTTATTTGAAGGATCAACAATGTCTTCAAAAGCAATTTCATTAACAATCTCTTCTTCTTTATTGGCCAAATTATGTTTGATTTTTCTGTAAGGCGTTTCAATAAAACCATACTCATTTACTCTGGCATAGCAAGCCAAATGGCCGACCAAACCGATGTTTGGACCTTCCGGGGTGGCAATCGGACAAATGCGGCCGTAGTGAGTCGGATGCACGTCTCTGACGTCAAAGCCAGCGCGCTCACGAGACAAACCACCGGGACCCATGGCCGATAAACGACGCTTGTGTTCAAGTTCTGAGAGCGGATTGGTCTGATCCATAAACTGCGATAGCTGAGAAGACATGAAAAATTCCTTTACCGCACCAATGACCGGTCTGGCATTGATTAAACGATTCGGAGTAATTTCAGAAATATCCAATGTGCTCATTCTATCTCTGATAATGCGCTCCATTCTGGCTAAACCGATACGAAACTTGTTCTGGACCAATTCACCAATGGCTCTAACACGACGATTGCCCAAATGGTCAATATCATCCGGATCTTTTTGAGAAATATTCAATTTAATAATTTCAGAAACTACATTAACCAAATCTTGGACTCTGAATACTCTGTTTTCTTTATTAATCTCCAAGTCTTGGTTAAAACGCTGATTGATTTTATAGCGGCCGACTTTACCAAAGTCATATCTTTCAAAATTGAAAAACATGGCATAAATCAAAGATTTGGCATTATCAACTGTGGCCAAATCGCCCGGCCTTATTCTTTTATAAACTTCAATAAAACCATCACTTTCATTTTTTGTCGTATCTTTGGCCAAAGTGTTTTGGATATAGTTAATCTCCGGATGAACGTCCACATCTTTAAACAACGCCATAATTTCCTCGTCGGTCTGATAGCCAAAAATTCTAAAAAGAGAGGTAACGGCAATTTTTCTCTTGCGATCGATTTTAACCCAAATTACATTATTAATATCTGTTTCCAGCTCCAACCATGAACCGCGATTAGGAATGATTTTGGCGCCATAATATTTACGTTCGCCATAAACTTCAGAGGTAAAGAAAATACCGGCTGAACGAATCAGCTGGGAAACAATTGCTCTTTCAATACCATTAATAATGAAGGTGCCTCTATCAGTCATCAAAGGAAAATCACCAAGATAGACTTCCTGTTCAATCATTTTTTCCATTTTGCGATTAACCAGCTTAGCCATAACGCGCATCGGCGCTTCGTAGCTTAGATTTTTTTGCTTGCTGGTTACTTCGTCAAATTTGGGCTCATCTAGGTAGTATTTACCAAAATAAAGCTCAAAATCGCGACCAATAAAATCTTTGATCGGAGAAACTTCTTCAAAAAGTTCCTGCAAACCTTGGTCCAGAAACCATTTATAGGAATCTTTCTGAACTTCGATCAAGTCCGGCAATTCATAAGCGACTTTGCGCGGTGTAAAATTCTTTCGTGGCTGGTTCTTTAAACTCATAGAGATTATTAAACTTATTTTTAATATATAAAGATAAAAAACAACAAAAATTTCTCCCACCACCAAAGTGATGCGAGTTTAGTAAATGAATTTTCTATTTTCTTAGGAAAAAAAGGCCCACTATAAAATGATATTAAATTTTTTGGTCGCTTGTTCGAAATAGCGGGGAAACAAAAAACCTTTTTTCAATAATGGTTTGAACTCTAAAATAATAGCAGAATAACAAAAATTTGTCAAATAACTTATTAATAATTTGTCAATATTTATTTTTTTTGCTAAATTTAAACATTTTTATGATTTAACGCTTATTTTATCCACAATAAACAAAAAACGAAAAAAAATCTTTTTCAGAACGCAAGTTTGTTACAATCACAAAAATAAAACAGCCTGATTTTACTTAAAAAATACAAAGCTGTTCGGTAAAATATACTAAGATGATACTTTCTTTTTTAGCTCTTCTCTGACAACCGTTCTGTCATCCCACGGAATTTTTTTGTTCTTTTTGACCACAATGGCTTGTTCGCTGCCTTTGCCGGTGATTAAAACCAAATCATTTTCGTTGGCCAGGCTTAATGCCTTGGCAATTGCCTGGCGCCTATCAAGATATTTAAACAAATTTACATTTAACTTCTTGCCTGCGCTTTTGGCACCGGCCAAAACCTGTTCAATAATTTCAGCCGGATCTTCGTCATATGGGTCCTCATTTGCCACAATTACGTAATCGGCATTCTCACCGGCTAACTTACCCAGAATCGGCCGACGCGCCTTATCCCGTCCCCCGCCGGTTGAACCAAGTACGTGAATAATATTATTGTGGGAAATATTTTTAACAATGCCATATAACGACTCAACCGCTTTTGGCTCAAAAGCGTAATCCACAATAACTTTAAAATTCTGTCCTTCTTGAATTAACTCAAAATTTCCGGGCATCTGCGGCAAGGTCTTCAAATTTGCAGCCATTGATTCAAGGCTTAAGTCTTGAGTTAAACCAACAGCAATCGCCGCCGCACAATTATAAATATTATGTCGCCCAAAACGATTAACCGAAAATTTCTGATCCTGAACATAAAATTCTATACCTTCAGCACTCGTGCTTGAATTTAGCACGTCAATAACTTTTACTTCGTCATTCTTTTTACTCTCAAGGGTGAAGCCGATTTTTTCATCTGCCCAATTGTTTAAAAAATCTTTTGCGTGCTCGTCATCCAAATTGGCAATAATTGTTTTTTTAACCGGCAAACCGGCAAACTTTTTTGAATCCTCATCCTCCAATTTGGCAAATAACTTGAGCTTTGCTTTTTTATAGTTTTCAAAACTGCCATGCGCCTGAATATGTTCCGGGTACAAATTGGTAAAAACAACCGTATCATAATTTATACCGGTGTGACGATACTGCTCAATTCCTTGGGAAGTCGTTTCAATAACGGCGTACTGACAATTTTCTTTAACCATTTGCTTTAAAAGTTTTTGTAAAGCAAAACGGCCGACCATGGTCATTTTTTTATCATTCAACCATTCTTTCTTGCCCACCTTAAACATCACCGTTGACGAGCAGCCAACTCGAAAACCGGCTCTTTCCAAAATTTTGGTTATCAAATACACAACTGTTGTTTTCCCGGAAGTGCCGGTTACGCCGATAACGATTAATTTTTCTGAGGGCGAATTGTAAAATAACCTTGCCGCTTGAGCAAGAGTATAATGATAAATTTTAAATATTGGCTTGGGAACTATTTTTTTTATCCAAAAAAACATAATTATCTTTTGAGCTATTTTTTCTTTCCTAAAATCTTAAGCGCTTCTTTAACTCGCTGGCCGGGGTCAATAATACTGGAATCAATCTGAGAAAGCACCTTTTTGGCCTCCGCATTCGTATAACCAAATGAGACCAAAGCATCAAACACATCAAGGTCTGAATTCTCTTGAACCTGACCTTTATCATTTTTTGATCTGACGGTTATGCTTGGCACCTTGTCGCGCAAAGCCATAATAATTTTTTCTGCCGTCTTTTGACCCAGACCAGAAACCTTGGTTAGAATTTCATGATTGTCTTCCATTATTGCTTGCTGCACATCTTTCATCGTCGTTTTTTCCAAAATGTTCATTGCCGATTTTGGCCCAATGCCTGGCACCTCTAAAAGCAGAGTAAAAAATGTCTTATCAGCCGGATTCAAAAAACCATACAGATCCAAAGCTGTTTCTGAAACCGCCAAATAGGTATAAACAGAAACCAAATCACCCTCATTAACCTGAGAAAGATTACTGGTCGGCAAATGAACCTTAAACCCAACACCGGCAGTCTCAACAATAAAATAAGAATCCTTGCGTAATTCAGGGCTTTTGTAGATAATTTTTCCGTTAAGCGATGCAATCATATAAATAAAGTATATCAAAAGAAAGTCTAATTTTCAATTTTACAAAATCACTAAAAACTTGTTGTCATCTCAAGGATATGCTATAATTGCTTTATTATTAATAATAATTAAGTTAAAAAATTATGAGTCCAGTTGAAAAAACCATGCCAACTCCCAAGGCTTTACCGGGCAAACCAATGAATGTTTGGATGATCACCACCATTGTTTTGGCCGTTGCTTTAGTCGGCGTCGTTGCTTTTATGCTTTTAGGCGGCAGCGCTCTTTTAAACAAAGGGGATATGGTAATTGTTAAAAGCGACAAGGCAGCCAGCGACTTAATCGATTTCATCAATGAGGTTTACGGCGAAAGAGTTGGTCAGGTTACTTTAAAAGGTGTTGTTGAAAAAAATGGTTTATATGAGGTTACTTTTGTTATGACTGCCGACGGTCAGCCGACCGATCAGGTTGTCTTTGTTACCAAAGATGGAAAAGTTTTCATTCCGCAGGTAATTGACATTGCCGATATGAAAGATCAATACAAGCAATACCAGGCTCAGATGCAAGCTACCACAGGCGACCAAGCAGCCGCTCCCGCCGAAGATACTGCCGAAACTGTCCCGACCGAAGACGAAGCGGTTCCCACTCCTGCTGAATAATCTCTACTTCAATTAAAAAATCTCCTCCGTTAATCGGAGGAGATTTTTTAATTTAATGAAATATTGGTTTCTATTTTTTTTTTCTTGGCTCGGCTGATGCGAATTAAGCCAGAGCATGGCACAATCTCAATTCCTTTTTTCTCAAGTTCATCCAAAAAATGATTAACGCCTAGAGAATCAGAAGAAATATGACCAGCAATAACAACATTAATATGATATTTTTGCGCTTCGCGCTTTCTTTCTTCGTCCATGTGCATTCCAATTACCGTGCCAATACCGGCATGAGACATTTTTTCATAAATACCAACCGCTCCTTCGGTTCCGCCGGTGATTTCAGTGACTACAATTTTGCCGGTGGAATTTTCTTCATGGCCCGCAAATATTTTTGGTCCGGCCTTGCGCCTGATGGCTTCCTGATATTCCGGCACGGTTTTTAAAATCCTGATAATATCACCAACGGTTTCTGGTTTGCCTTTTTTGATTAAATTTTCCAAAAAGGTTGCGGCCATATTATCACAAGGAGTGTGAACGCAAATCAAACCAATATCCAAAAGCTTGGCCGCATCAACCGTGCGATAATGGTTAGAAGCCGAAACGCCACGCGCCACTTCGGAAATTCGTTCCTTGGTTAAAGCTTCAGCAATATTTATCGGCACGCCGTATTGCGCTAAAACGTCAGCCTGCAAATGCATCACATCACCCAAATCAGCCAAGGCCGCACCCGAAGGATGATGAGCAATAACCAAATCAACTCCAAGTTGTTTGGCAATAATCAATTCGGCCGGCTGAATATCAATACCCACCATCACCTTTTTAATTTCTTTTTTGGTATCATGCAAAAGTCTGGTGTCTGAGTAAGGATTTTTTAATTTTTCCAAATCAAACTCCGACTTCTTCTCGGCGCTTAATTTATCATATCGCTCTTTTGATCTGCTAAGAATCTTTTTTACTTTTTGCTCCCCCCTTAAATCGTTTTGAATTCCGAGCTTAACGCCCAATTCGTAGATTTGTTGAATGTTCATACTTATATCCAAAATTAATTAATTTTAATCCCGATTTTTCCACCCTCAATATCTTTCATTTCCGGAATTTCTTGATTAATAATTTCACTGGCACCCGATAACTTTTTAATCTGCTCGCCATATTTGGCAAACAACTCATCCAGACCGACTTGATAAACCGGCACCTTGTCATTTACCGTCAAAGATAAATCTTTTCTTTTCTGATTAATTTGTCTGACCACCTCCCTGACCAAACCTTCTTGTTTTAATTCTTCGGTAATCTCCAAGTCCAGTTTTTCTTCTTTGCCAAATTTAATTTCTTTGACATTTAATTCGTCCTTGATGAGTTCAACCAACTCTTTATCCAAAGATTTGGTTAAATTCGTGGCATAAAAAGAGAGCGGCTGACGAATCTTAATGCCGGCATTGGCTCTGGCCGCCAAACCCTTCTCTACAATTTGGCGAGTTAATTCCATTTCAGCCAATAATTTTTCATCAATTAACTTTTTATTCGCTTTTGGCCATTGCTCCAAATGCACCGACTCAAAATCATCACAAACCGACTGATAAAGATGCTCGGCTAGAAACGGCACGAATGGCGCGCTGACCTTGGCAAATTCTCTTAAGACAAAACCAAGTGTATTAATTCCCGGCTCATCGCCGTCTTTAAACCTATCGCGAGAACGGCGCAAATACCAAGTGGAAAGTTCATTTACAAAATCCTGCAGCGGCCTGGCGGAACGAACCAAATCGTATTTTTCCATGTTCTGGGTAACTTCAAAAATCAGCTGATTCAATTTTGCCAAAATCCATTTATCCAAAATGTTTTTGGAATCCAGCACTTTTATCTTATTGCCTTGCTCATACATTTTGTAAAAACTCAAAACATTACCAGAAAGCATAATTAATTTCTGCAACGCTTCCTTTACACCTTCTTCGGAAAAATTTAAGGTCTCAGCTTCCATTACCGGCGAAGTCAATAAGTAATAACGCAGCGCATCAGCCCCGTATTTATCAACAATCAAATCCGGCTCAGGATAATTTTTTAAACGCTTGGACATTTTTTGTCCGTCTTCGGCCAAAACAATTCCATTAACAATCACGTTCTCAAACGCCGGCTTGTTAAACAAGGCGGTTGATAAAACCATTAAAGTATAAAACCAGCCGCGAGTTTGATCCACACCTTCGGCGATAAATTCAGCCGGGAAATTTTCTTCAAACCATTTCTTGTTTTCAAACGGATAATGAACCTGAGCATACGGCATTGAACCGGACTCAAACCAGCAATCTAAAACATCAGGAATACGCTTGGCTTCTTGGCCGCACTTATCACATTTGATTTTTATTTCATCAACAATATGCTTGTGCAAATCTTTAACTTCATTGCCGGATAATTCTTCCAGTTCTTTAATGCTGCCAACGGTTATGATTTGGCCACAATCGCACTTCCAAACCGGCAAGGGCGCGCCCCAATAGCGCTGGCGCGAAATCGCCCAGTCCGTGGCGTTTTCCAACCATTTCCCAAACCGCCCATCGCGCAAATGCGCCGGTGTCCAAGAAACTTTTTTGTTGTTTTTAATCAAATCTTTTTTGATATCCGTGACTTTAACAAACCAAGAAGACGTAGCGTAATTCAAAAGCGGGGTGTCGCAGCGCCAACAGTGCGGATAACTGTGTTCATATTCCTCAACGGCAAAAAGCAATTTTTTGTCTTTCAGGTACTCAATCACCTTTTTGTCTGCGGCCGAAACATCATCCTTAGGCTTAACGTTCAAACCGGCAAAATCCTTAACCTCGGCTTTGAATTGACCCTGAGGATTAACATGTAAAATCGTGGGCAATTTTTTTTCAATCCCCAAATTCAAATCGTCCTGGCCAAAGCCCGGGGCAATATGAACCACGCCCGTGCCGTCCTCGGTGCTGACAAAATCAGCGGCTTGAATGGTGTAAATATTTTCTTTGTTTGCCAAATCCGCATTAAGATAATAATCAAAAAGCGGTTGATATTTTTTCCCAATTAAATCTGAACCTTTAAACTTTTTCGAATTTATATTGTCCTGGTAAGTTAAAAAGTGTAATTTGTGAAGTTTATCACTATTATTATTTTTTGCTGACTCTTCAGAAAATATATAATTACCAGGCTCAATCTCCAAATCCATATCATATTCGCTTGGATTAAATCCTACGGGTATTTCCAAACAAACATAATCAATATCTTTTCCTACCGCCAAAGCGACGTTGCCAGGCAAAGTCCAAGGCGTGGTTGTCCAAGCCAAAACAAAAGTTCCCGGCTTGTCTTTTAATTCAAACTTGGCAATGACTGACAAATCTTTAATATCTTTATAACCTTGAGTCACTTCAAAATTAGAAAGCGTGGTATCGCATCTGGGGCAAATGTGCATTGATTTATAGCCTTCATAAATCAAACCTTTATCAAACAAGGTTTTGAAAACCCACCAAATACTTTCCATATAATGCGGATCCATGGTTTTGTAATCATCATCCATATCAACCCAGCGCCCGATCTTGGGAATAAAATCTTTCCAAACCTGCGCATAACGCATGACGCTTAACTTGCAAGCTTCATTAAAACCGCAGACACTCACCTCTTCTTCTATTTGTTTTTTGCTTTCAATTTTTAATTCCTTTTCAATTAAGTTTTCCACCGGCAAGCCATGGCAATCCCAACCCCAACGGCGCGCGACATGATAGCCGTTCATTGTCCAAAAACGCGGCACTGCATCTTTCATTAAAGAAGCGACAATGTGGCCGTAGTGGGGCGTACCGGTGGCAAAGGGCGGACCATCATAAAAAACATAGTCGCCTTTAGGCGATTTTTTCTTTAAAGATTTTTGAAAAATCTGATTATCTTGCCAATATTTTAGAGTTTGCTTTTCTCTTTCAAGCGTACGATTATCCATAAAATAAAATTAAGTTAAAATATGGCTTAATTTTAAAGAAAAATGGCAAAAAAGTCAATTTATACTTGACTAAAACTTAAAAAATCTATAAAATGTTTTTTTGACCGCTATAAAACCCAAACCGACTGACGAAAGGAATTTACCAGATGAGACGGTTGTTCGGATTTGCCCTGATTTTGCCTGCGGCTTTTTTTGTTCTTTGTAAATCGCCCAAATCGGGTATGGGCTGGAAGGCGCTCCTGCCTGGCCAGAATAAATTATTTACCCACCACTCCATGACTAACGGCAGAATCAGACAAGTTCACTGCCCTTGCTGCCAGCAAAAAACCGCGGCACAAGAGGTTCGACTTTTTGAATTCATGTTGCCCGCGAGAATTGATGAGGGGACGGCGTTTGTTGACCTGGCGCCGGTCAAACCAAATCAATCGGTTTGTTTTTGTCCTTGCGGCGCATATTTAGCGCCGAAAGGTTGAGAATTGATTGATAGCTCATTGCCGAGAGCTTGCTCTCGGTTTTTTTATATAAAAAAACAAAGCCCCTTAAGCTTTGGTTGTAAAAAATGTTAAAAAACGCGTCGCTTACCGACAATTACTTTAAAATTTAAAGGTATGGCTTCAATCTGAACTGGCGGTTTGATTGTCTTTTGACCTTCGGTAACAACCGAGGCAGAATCTTTTCCTTTGATTTCAATTTTTTTAAACGGGATTAGACTAGCCTGAGCGGCTTGGCTTTTGCCAAAAAAGCTCCAAGTATTTTTTTGCGCCGGACCAATATAAATTTCCAAATTACCGTCTCGGGGATCAAAATATTTTTTGGCGCTAAAACCGCTGACTGCCTGCGGACGAATATTGCAAATTAAAACTTCCGAACCCTTGGCCGGAAATAAATTATACTGCTGCTCACATTCAATTGACAGCTTGCCGGAGGATAATTTTAAATGAGAAATGAAATAAGTTTCATTGACTTTGCCCAAATCAATCTTTTCAATAACGCGTGAGGCCAAAATATTACAGGCTTCAGTGGCGGAATTTACACCCAAACTTGAAGCAATCTCGTTTTCTGAACCAACCGGAATAATGCCAAAAGTTACATCCAATTTGGCACAGGCATTAACAACAGAAGCAACTGTCTTGTCGTTTCCCACCGCCACAATCGTCTTAACACCGTTTCTAACCTCATCAACAACAATTTCATTAATATTGCGCAAAGGCGACAAACGAAAAATCTTACCGCCAATACCCAAATCAGTTAATCTGGTTTCGATTCGCGGCAAAAGGCTGCCATAGCGCTTGCTATTCAAAAATTGGTCGTATAAATATAAATACATAAAACCTTAATCCCAAGAGGAAAAATTAGACCAAGGCTTCCGGGGCTTTTTCTTTGGCTTTATGTTGCTTTTCTCTGTCTTCAATCTTTTCAACTTTTGACTTTCTGTCTTCACCGGCCGACAAACGACCCTGCAAAACCGCTCCTTCGTCAATTTTAATCAATTTGGTTTTCACATCACCAAAAATTTTAGCCGTTGCTGTTAATTCAAGATTGTCTTTAATCCTCACTTCACCCTGAACTTCGCCGGCGATTACGGCATTGGCCGCGGTTATGTCGGCAATGATTTTGGCGTCCTTACCGACCCGCAAATTGCTTTCAGTCTTAATGCTGCCTGAAACCGTGCCCTCAATGATCATATCACCGCTTGAAACAAAACTGCCTTCAACTTGGACTGAAGGACCAATTATTGTTTCGATTTCATTTTCACCTTCTTTTTTGAACATATTTTTGGTTCAGTTAGTTTTTAATATTTTATTTTCTGTCTTAATTTTACTTATTTATCTACTTTGTGTCAATTAAGGAAAATCAAAAAAACAATCAACCAAGCAATTTTTTCTAGAGAAAAATATTAATTATTAATAATGAAGCACCATTGGCTTCAAGCAATCGTCAATCCCTTGCCAAAAATCAAATATTGTGTTATTCTACAAAAGTTAAACATTATTCGTTATACTATGCCTGCAAAAAAAGCTGCATTTAAAGATTTGAGACAGAATAAAAAACGCGCTGAAAGAAATCGAAAAATTAAAAGCGATATTACGGCTTTAGTCAGAAAAGTCAGACTTTCAGTGACCAAAAAAGATGAAAGCAAGGCCAAAGAATGGTTAAGACAAGCGGCCAAGAAAATGGATAAGGCGGTTCAGAAAAAGATTCTGAAAAAAAACGCCGTTGCCAGACGCAAATCACGCTTAGCCGGTTTGGTCAATTCTCTCAAAAAATAATTACTCAAAAAACTCCCCGATTGAATCGGGGAGTTTTTTTATTATAAAAATTAAAATTTTGCCACCAATAAATCAAACATTAATTCCGGCGAAAACGGGCTTGATTTAAGGCGATGATCAATTTGCAAAAGTTGACGATAAATATTTTTTAAATCATCCAGGCCGTAATTCTTAACTTGATTGGCCGTTTTTTTAATCACAAAAGGATGAAGGCCGAGTTGATAACCAAGCCTGGTCGGGTCGTAACCAGCGCCGTTTGTTTCAATAAAATCTTTGACCAAAATTAAATTTTTAAATTGCCAGGCGATTTTTGCCAAGAGTTCTGTTGGGCTGGTGCCGCTCTTTAGCTGATCACCGATTAATTTCAAGGCCAAGGCCTTTTGTTTTTGACCGAGAGCATCAGTTAATTTGAATATATCTTCTTCCAGCTTTGATTGAACCAATTCCATTACGTCTTGCGATTTTATCTCTTGATCTTTTTTATAATTAACCAGCTTCTCTATCTCTGAATTAAAGCGCCACAAATCATTGCCAATCATTTCAGCCAACAAACGCAAAGCGTCGCCGGCAATCTTTTTATCCCGGTCTTTGAATTGTTTGCTTGCCCAAGCCAAAGTGCCGGCAGAATCAAGCAAATCAAATTGATAAGAATATTGCTCTTGACTCAAGCGCGCAAAAAGCGGTCCGCCGGTTTTGGGCGCTTTGCCTTTGGTAAATTTTTTCGCGCCAAAATCTTGGCTTTCCCAAAAAATTAAAATTAAATCTGGCGGGGTTTTTTTGTCTAAAATTTCCACAATTTCTTTGGCTGCTTTGGGGCTGCGATTTTTGGAAATAAAATCTTCCACCACCACCATTCTTTTTTTGGCTAAAAACGGCATCGTCTTAATTGCTCGCTCAAACTCAGCCAGGTCAAGTTTGGCACCGTCCAAAATTTCCAAATTTAAATTGGATTTGTCAATTTCTCGAGTAAACTTTTCTTTCAACTCTTTCAATTTTTGGCGAGAACGAAAAGTATCTTGGCCGTATAAAAATATAATCATAGCGCTATTATTTTAGCCTATTTGCCTTTTTTTGGCAAAGCAAAGCGCCCGGGTCTTGCGACTCGGGCGCCGGTTGGTTTTTGGACTACCCCGCCTAAGCGGCGGGTTGATCACAGGGCTGAAATTCGCCCTGGTCGTCCTGAATGAGCAAACTGCACTCGCCCAGGGCAAGGCAAGTGAAACGAAAGATTTCGTCCATCGCCATTTTGGTTGGGGGCACGTCGGGTGAAGACTGTGTGCCGTTGGCAACCATGGTCCTGAACTCGGCCAGGTACCACGGGCAGGCTGTGCCATCCTCGAAGTACACGTACCCGGGCTGGTCCCAGTCTTCGGGATTGTTGCCCAGGCGCTTGCCCTCGGCGCGCGCCTCTTTGATGCGCAACAAGCGTGCGACTCCGGCCAGGTCAATACGATAGACCCGACGCTGATCCCCTTGGCCGATGAAAAGGTTCCGGCCGAAAATCTGCACCTGCCCGTTGGGACGAGCAATGATGCAAACATCAGCGCCGCCGAGCTTGGACCGGCTAATGGGCCCGATCTTGGGTGAGCGGCCCTCGGCCCACATCACCTTTACCTGGCGCGGCAGGCCGGGCACTTGCACCCAGCGAAACTGCTTTTCCTGGACTGCCCTGGCCACAATCTCTTTGGCCTCGGCTTCGTCCTTCTGGTTCTGGTCAACGGCCCAGTCGGCCATTTTCATAAACCAGTCAGACTTTTTGGGGCAGGCCTCGGCCACGCCCTGGGCCATTTCGGCCAGGCCGAAGGCGTCCGCGGCCGGCACGCCCGCCTTGCAGCGAGCAAACATGCCGACGAAGCCAATAGCCATAAAGTCCAGTACCAAACCCGAATCGTCGGGAAAGGCGCTGATCAGGCCGGTGGCCAAGACACGCAGGTTGTCTGGCGCGCTGGAGACGGCCTGGCCATCCAGGTCGTTTTTTCGCACCAACGCGACAATGTCGCGCAGCCAGGGGCGGCGCTTCGTAAAGTCGCACTGAGCCAGCACGAGATCCAGAGACGATACCCGGGAAAACTCCCGGTTCTCATCTGTCCCATGCTGGTCAAAAATTCCCTTACCGACATCAAAATGGATGATGCGGGCCGCTCGCAGAGCCGCGATCGCTTCGGGCGAGCGACCCATACGGGTCATTTGGGCGGTCGACCAAAACCGCCATTGGACATTGGCACTGATGTTCAGCGCCTCACGAATCGCCCGAACCCATAGAAGCGCGGCAAACAGGCCGCACTCAAGACTGGGGGCGATTCTGGTTATTATCGTGTTTACGGCCACGATATTGCCGGTTTCTGCCTTACTCATTTCCACACTCCTTGCGGCCAGCGGCCGCGGGTTTGGGTTTTGCCGTTTCCGTTTGACTACTACCGGTTTTGCCTCAAAAATATTGAGAAAAAACCGGTAATAGCCAAAAAATATAGCTGAAAAGAGCGACTAATAACTATAGCACTTTTGACAGATTTTGTCAATATTATGCAAAAATAAAAAAGCGCTGATTATTGCATTTCAGCGCCTGTGTTTCTGGCGGATTTTGGCGGGTATGACCCGGGCCTGACAGAGTAAAGGCGGGTCTCTAAGCGCCCGGCAATTTGACTGGCTAATTCACCAAGGTCAATGCCCTCACCCTCCTGCGCATTACCCACCACGGCTTCTTGAAAATAATCAAGAAGAATTTCAAGGAGCTCTTGCCCAATTGGCGTGTACCAGCCGAGCTCATCGCGCTTGGCGCAAATTAAACCAATTATTCTGGCCTGCTCGGCTGCACTTTTTTCTCCCAACCAACTCCTGATTAGACCGAAAACATCGGTCAATATTTGGCAGTCACCTGCCAGAACCTTATAATCGATCAACACCTTTGACATTGGAAGTCTCCTTATCTTGTCAGCGGGCTTGATTGATAACAATATCAGATTTGTTTACAAAAATCAATGGTCAAAAAATTAATAACTTCAAGAAACTTAAAAGATATAAAAAATCAAAATTAAAAAAACTCGCGAAAAAATTTATTATCAGCGACGAAAAAACAAAAAACCAAAAAACAATTTTTAGCCATTTATTCTTTGTTCTGTCATACCACAAAATAATCGGGACATAAAACAAAGGAATTGTCGGCACAATTAAACGCGGGGCAAAACCCCAGCCCCCATCCCAAAGTCGCCAAAAAATGACTGGCAATAAAAATGAAGTGAGCAATGCCAGCCAGGACAAAAACTCTTTTTTATATTTTAAAAAATAAACAAAGCCCAAAAAAGCAAAAACAAAATAAGGCATTTTAAAGAACAAACCCAATTGATAATTAAAAAATAAACCGAATAGAGCAGCGAAGGGATTGCCCCATAAAAATTTTTGAACCGGTAAAAAAGAACCATAAAAATAATAATTCATACCGGCTTGTAGTATTGCAAAAAATATAACCGGAGAAAAAAATTGTAAAAAGTTTTTAAATCTTTTTTGATAAATTTCAAGTAAACCTATAAAAAACGGCACTAAAATAAATTGGTTTTTTATTAAAACACCCATGCCCAAGAGCAAACCTTGGAGCAAATACCGAGAATTATTAATTGATAAATAATAAACAATAATCAAAATCGCCGCTAAATACGGTTCGGTAAAAAATGTTTTTGAATAAAACCAAAGCGGACTGGCAAAAGCAAAAGCCAAAACCAACGCAAAAGAATCCTTTTTTCGGTTGGAAAAATATAAACCGATTTTATATAAAAAATAAAACCCTAAAAGCAAAATTGATTTTGAAATCAGCAAAATGGCAAATTCTTGACTAAAAAGTAATTGTAAAATTGCGCTCAAAGGCGCAATTAAAAGCGGCAAACCAACGGCTCGATAAGATCTTTCTTGATAATTTTGTGGCAAAAACTCTTTATCTTGCCAAGCCGGGGTTAAGGCCATGCCACCTTTTTCTAATTTAAAAATTTCTTCCCAAAAAATTATTTCCTTATTTTCTTTTCCGACAAAAACCGTGTGATGATCAAGTATATTTTTTTGGTGCAAAGCTCCGGCCTCAATCGTACCCAGGTAGACATTATAATAATTATTATTTAAATCAAAATCATGATCATTAATAATACTGTTTAAAACCAGTAAATAATGAGGCTGATCGCCCATGGTAATATACGGCCTCAAGAAAATCGGCAAAAAATAAAAACAAACAAAAAAGACGACCAGCGTCTTTTTCCAATTATTTTTCAAAAATTTAAACATTTTACAATAAAATTTGTTTCAATTCTCCCCAATTACTGCCGGCTTCGACTTCGGCCTCAATCGGGGCACGCAATTTATAAATATTTTCCATTTTGTCTTTAACAAATTCCGCCACTTTTGTTGCACAATTTTTAGGTACTTCCAAAACCAATTCGTCATGAACTTGCAAAATC
This sequence comes from uncultured Gammaproteobacteria bacterium, assembly GCA_964540635.1. Lineage (GTDB taxonomy): Bacteria > Patescibacteriota > Patescibacteriia > Buchananbacterales > UBA6539 > 02-FULL-45-11b. Next base: position 21,020 of record CAZINP010000004.1, on the reverse strand, counting down.
ATTTTTGCTTCAGAACAAATTGCGGGCAAGCCTTTGTAAACTTCAACCATCGCCAATTTCATTAAGTCAGCGGCCGTACCCTGGATAGGGTGATTAATCGCCATTCTCTCGGCCGCGGCTTTAACGGGCTGAATAGTAGAATTAATTTCGGGCAAATAACGACGGCGACCAAACCAAGTTTCAACAAAACCGACTTTATGAGCCATTTGCTTGGTATTTTCCAAATAATCAAAAATATCTTTGTGAATCTCAAAATAAGTATCAATAAAATCAATCGCCTTACCGCGCGAAATTCCGGCCGAAGCAGCCAGCCCCCACGCACCCTGACCATAAATAATGCCAAAATTTACAGCCTTAGCCGCGTATCGCATTTCTTTGGTAACTTTCTCAAGAGGGACGTTGTTGATTTCTGAAGCCGTACGCGTGTGAATATCCTCGCCCTTCTCAAAAGATTCAATCATTTTTTTGTCGTTAGCCAGTGAAGCGATAATGCGCAATTCAATCTGTGAATAGTCTGCCGAAATCAAAACTTTTTCCTTACCGGCTACAAAAGCACAGCGTATTTTGGCACCTAATTCGGTTCTAATAGGAATATTTTGCAAATTTGGATCAGAAGATGAGAGCCTACCGGTGGCAGTAATTGTTTGATTAAAGCTGGTGTGAACCCGATTGTTTTTATCAACTAACCTGGGTAAGGCTTCAATGTAAGTTGATTTAAGCTTGGCCAGTTCGCGAAATTCCATAATATAATCAATAATTTCGTGCTGACCTTTTAATTTCTCCAATTGATCGGCTGCGGTTGAGATGCCGGTTTTGGTGCGACTCAAGCCTTGTGTGGAAATTTTAAGTTTTTCAAAAAGAATTTGTTTGAGCTGAAGGGGCGAAGCAATATTAAATTTTTCACCGGCAATCGTATAAATTTTTTGTTCAATCTTTTCCAAACGCCCGCCAACCTCTTTTTCCATTTTTTTTAAATATTTAACATCAACTTCAATTCCGTTTTTTTCCATTTCCGCCAAAACCGGAATCAAAGGAATTTCAATTTTTTCTAATAAACCAAAATTGTTTTTTTCCTTAAGCTGTTTAGTCAAGGGCTTAATCAAACGCCAAGTAAAATCCGCATCCTCACAAGAATAATCGCTTACTTTTTCAATTGACACCTCTTTGAGCGTGATTTGATTTTTACCCTTACCGATCAAATCTTCTATCGGCTGCATCTGGTAACCAAATTCGGAAAAAGCCAAGCCATCTAAATTGTGCTGGCGGCTGCCGGGATTGATCAAATATGAAGCTACCATTGAATCAAAGTAAATTCCAGCCACCAAAACCCCAACACTGGCCAAAGCCGATAAATCAAACTTAATATTGTGGCCGGCTTTTTTAATTTCCGAATCAGCCATTATCGGTTTGATTGCCTCAAGCCATTCTTTTTTTGCCGGCAAATAATAAGCCAAACCGTCTTGCCAAGAAAAACTCACACCCAAAAGCTCATCTTCAAAAGGATTAAGACCGGAAGTCTCAGTATCAAAAACAAAAATCTTTTGCTTTTTTAATTCTTTCAAAAAATCATCAAAATCTTTTTGTGTTTTAATTAAACGATAATCAGCCTTATTGTCTTTAATTAATTGAGGTACTGATTCAAAGTTAAAAGCGCCCTGAGCTTTTGCCTCTTTATCTTTATGAAAATCTTTTGGTATTTTTGCAATTAAAGATTTAAATTCCAATTCTTGAAACAATGACATTAAAGCTGAAACATCATAGCCTTTAAGCCTGACGTCTTCCAAATCAAAATCGATCGGCACATCTTTAATTAAAGTGGCTAACTTTTTGGAAAAAAACGCCTCGTCTTTATGCTCGATCAAAAGCTTGCGGTATCGCTCCGGAATCTTGGGCGAATTGATGTCCTTGTAAATATTCTCCAAAGTTCCAAATTCAACCAATAAATTAATCGCGCTTTTTTCGCCAATTCCTTTAACGCCGGGAATATTATCCGAGACATCGCCGCGCAAGCCTTTGTAGTCAACCATTTGCTCGGGGCTTAGCCCGCCGTAGCGATTTTTGACCGCCTCAATATCATAAGTAACCGTATCGGAAATTCCTTTGTGCATGGTATAAACTAAAGTGTTCTCATCAACCAATTGCATCGTATCCATATCACCGGTCACAATAATTGATTGGATTTTTTCTACCGCCGGGTTGCAAACTAAAGTCGCAATAACGTCATCGGCTTCAAACCCTTCCTTTTCATAAATTGGAATATTAAAAGCGCGCACCACTTCTTTAATGCGCGGGAATTGGGCGTATAATTCATCGGCCTGCTTAACTCTTTGGGCTTTATATTCCTTATATTCCTTGTGTCGAAAAGTTGGCGCGGCCAAATCAAAGGTCACGGCCAAATAATCAGGCTTCAAGTCTTTTAGAACTTTAAGCATAATCATGGTAAAACCATAAACGGCATTTACCACTTCTCCGGATTTGGTCGTTAAGGTCGGGGGCAGGGCATGCCAAGCGCGATGAATTAAGGCGTTGCCGTCAATGACAACAAATTTTTTTTGAGATTTTGACATAAAATATTGTCTTTATTATAGCAAAAAAACACCCTCCTTGCTATGCGCTTGGAGGGCGGATGGTTCCAAAGGGAGTGCGCCTTATCGGCACAAGCAATCCCAATTTTTGTTATCCGCCAATTTGGCGGCAACGTCAATCTTCCAAAAATCGGACAGATCTTCAAAAAAATAGGGATGGTCGTGAAAGACCTTGGTTAAGGCCTGGCGAACAATCGAAACGGCCTCGATGTTCATGAAGCCAAGCGGCTGACCGAAAAACGGCTTAATCATCCCCAAACCGGCCATCATGGTCATGATCGGTTCCGGATTGGGGTAGCGAACCCTTCTGCCCTTATAGCATGGATGGTCAACTTCCACGGTGACCAGGTTAAACAAGGGCGAAAGCGCCGAATGAAGACTGCCAAGCATATCCCAGTTATGCTGGATTCCGGCTTGCGTCATTTCGCCTACGGCTTGGGGCAAAAGATTGCTGATTACCGAGATTGCACCGGAAGCCATAATTTCCTTGTCAGCCATCATTTCGGCCGTTGCCGAATCATCCCCGGAAAGCAGGGAAAAATCGCGACCGCAATTTTTGCGAATCTGGCGGCGAACTTCATCGCTGCCGGTGGCTTCTTTGACCGCCACCACGTTTTGGGGGAACTTCCGATTCAAAGCCGCTAAATCCTCCGGCCAAAGCTGGGTGGCGGTGCGGCCGGGGATGATGTATGGCACCACCCTGATTTGCGGATTAACCCTGATAACCGCCTCTATGATTGGGCGGTAATACTCTTCCACCAATTGTGGCGAAGGCGGACGATTGTAGTAGGGATCAACCAACAAAATGCCATCGACCCCGTCATGGGCCGCTTGCATAGAATAGTGTGTCGCCTCTTCGGTGGAATTGCTGCCGGTACCGGCAATGCAACTCAAGCCATTCTTCCGGCAAAAAAAAGCCGTCCGGGCGTTGAGCATAATATGCTCCTCTGGCGATAGTATGGGCGATTGCCCGGTGGTGCCGGCCGGAACCAATCCGGCCAACCAACCATGGTTTGAAGCCTGATAATCCAACAGGCGAAAATATGCCTGCCAGTCAATTTTTCCGTCCGCATTAAGCGGTGTTACCAGGGCGGTAAATGCGCCCCTAACCAGCCAATTCTGTTCCATAGATTCAAGTCTCCTGCGGGTTGAGGGTAAAGACAATGGGAAAAGAACAACTCCTTTTGATTAATTATCTTATTAATTTTAAAGGTTTTTGTCAATCAAAAATACAGCTACTCTCTTGCTTGTCTGTAATAAAAAATGCTAAAATATAAACATGTTTTTAGAAAGAATTGAAATCCAGGGCTTCAAGTCGTTTGCCCAAAAAACCGTTCTAGAATTTCCTCGGCCTGATAAAGGCTGTCTTTTAGTTTCCGACACACAAAAAGGCGGCGGTTGCGGCATTGCTTGCATTGTCGGTCCTAATGGCTCAGGCAAAAGTAATTTGGTTGATGCGGTGCGTTGGGTTTTGGGCGAACAATCTCTTAAAAGCCTTCGCGGTAAAAAATCCGAGGACATAATTTTCGCCGGTTCAGACAAAAAATCGCGCTTGGGTTTGGCTTCGGTCTCCATGACCTTAAACAACGAGGACGGGGCCATGCCAATTGAATACCCTCAAGTCATAATTTCGCGCCGGCTTTACCGCAACGGCGAAAGCGAATATTTAATCAATAAAAACAAAGTCAGGCTTCAAGATATTTTAATGTTGGTGGCCAAATCAAATTTTGGCCAAAAAAGTTATTCCATAATTTCTCAGGGTTCAATTGATCAAGTAATTATGGCAACCCCCGGCGAAAGAAAAGACTATTTTGACGAAGCAGTGGGCGTGAAATCATATCAAATCAAACGCGATCAATCAATTAATAAATTAGAAAGCGCTTGGAACAATCTTCGCCAAATTGACGCGCTCTTAACCGAAATCACTCCTCGCCTTAACTCTCTAACTCGCCAGGTTAAGCGCCTGGAAAGGCGTGAAAAAATAGAAATTGAATTAAAAGAAGTTGCTTGGCAATATTATGGTTTTCTTTGGCATAATTTGGAAACAAAAATCGGGCAGGTCAAACCGCAATTAAAAGAAATTGAAAAAGAATTGACAAAAAAAGAAGCTGAACTCAGAGAATCACAAAACCATCTGCGCTCGCTGGAAAAAGAAGATTCAAGAAGCGCGGTTTTCGGGCAGCTTCAACAAAAATATCAAATAATCTTAGACGAAAAAAATAAATTGCGCGAAGAACAGCTGATTTTAAAAAATAAAATTGAAGTTAACAAGCAGCGATTAATTCAAAAAGCCGTTCCCCTGCAGGTCCACGAAATTATTGAGAAGTTAAAGGCCATCACCGAATTGCATGAAAAAATGATTCTAAATTTGGATCAAAAAGATTTGGCCAAATTTTCTCAATGCCGCGAGGAAGCCAGAGAGCTTGGCGGTTTAATCAAGGATTTGCTTGAGCAACTGGAAAATCCAAAAATCAAAGAAAAGGTCCAGGGCGAAATTGATAAAGGCTTGCTGGAAGAATTGGCCGATATTGAAAAAGAAATGTCCGGCATTGATTCTCGCTTGGAATCTGCCCGAAAAGAAATTGAAAACTTCAATCAAGCCGAAGAACAAAAGAAAGGCAAATTTTTTGATTTACAAAGACAAATTACGGCCAAGCAAGATGAATACAATCGCTTAAACAATCAAGCCTCAAGCTTGCGTGTGGAAATGGCCAGGCTTGAAACCCACCAACAAGATTTAAAACAAGAAATCAAAGAAGAAACCGGCAATATGGAATGGCTGGCTGAATATAAAGCTGAAGTAATTAATGAACAAGAAGTCAAGCAAAAAATGCTTAACTTAAAACACCAACTTGAATTGATCGGCGGCGTTGATCCGGAAACCGTCAAAGAATATACCGAAACAAAGGAACGCCACGACTTCCTTTCCGAACAAGCCGAGGACCTGAGAAAATCAATCAACTCCTTGGAAAAAATTATTAATGATTTGGACGAAAAAATTCAAACTCAATTTGACCATGCCTTTAAAGATATCAGCAAGGAGTTCTCCAAATTTTTTAAGATTCTTTTTGGCGGCGGCAAAGCGGATTTAATTTTACTTAAAGAAGATTTAAGCGAAAATAAAGAAGCGCCAACAATAACAGAAAGTGAACAAGCCCTGGCTGATGGTCAAGAAGCGGAGACGGCTCAACCCGGAATATTAAAGATGCTTGAGGATGCCGAAGAAAAAATGAGTCCAAAAAGATTTTTAAAGAAAAAGACCGGCAAAATAATCACCGGGATTGATATTGCCGCTCAACCACCCGGCAAAAAAGTTTCAGCCATTACTATGCTGTCCGGCGGCGAGAGGTCTCTTGCTTCCATTGCTTTAATTTGTGCCGTGATTGCCAACAACCCATCCCCTTTTGTTATTTTAGACGAAGTTGATGCCGCCTTGGATGAGGCCAATTCACAAAGATATTCTTCAATTATCGCCGAGCTTTCACACAAAACTCAATTCATCGTTATTACTCACAATCGCGCCACCATGCATCAGGCTAATATTTTATATGGCGTGACCATGTCTGATGACAGCATCTCCAAACTCATCAGTCTAAAAATAGAAGAAGCTGAAAAAGTTGTCAGACAATAAAAAAGACCCGCTGCCGAAACGACATTGGGTCAGTCCAGGTTAATTGAGGCCAACCTAGCAAAAGCCTCTTTTTTTATTTCCGGGATAAGCCGGCAAAATCTCATCGCGGCTGTCAGGGAGCAGCAACTTGATTATATACCTTCCTTTACCGGCGCACGCGCAAGCGTGCTTTATGCGCTGGATTTGTTTACCTGAAACATGGATAGTCAGTTCAGGCGGGCCAAACCCAGCAAAACCCTAGGAAGCGCGGGCATTGTTCATTCGCATCCCCCCTTTCAATTTCTTTCCGGTTCGGTCGTTGGGTTTTTGTTCGACGCTTCGGGTCGAACTGAAAAATATTAATTTAATTTTTTAATTTTGTCAATGGTGAATTAATCACAGCCCTGCATTTCCCTTGACAATTTTCCAAATTAATGTAATAATGTCGTTACAAATATCTAATATTGATATTGCCTAAAGGTCGCACTCACGGCTTCGGTGCCAAAATGAAGCCACTATTAATTAACGGATATTTTTTTATTTAATCAAAAAATATGGTAAAAATTCGCTTAGCTCGCGTGGGTAAGAAAAAACAACCGACATATCGCTTTGTGGTCTCAGACAGCCAAAAAGATTTGTATGGCAAAAGTTTAGAAATCTTAGGCAGCTATAATCCTTTTTCCAAAGTCTGCGACGTCAAAAAAGATCGCGTTCTTTTTTGGCTGGAAAAAGGCGCTCAATGCTCACCTACTGCCCACAACCTCTTGGTTGATCAAAATATAATCACCGGTAAAAAAGTTAAAGCTTCTAAGGCTGGCAAGAAAAAAGCTGAACCGGAGGCTACCGCTAAACCGGCTGAAACTCCGGCTACCGAAACTGTAGCCGATGCAGGCGCTGAAACCCCGGCGGCTGCCGAAGAACCCAAAACTGAAAAACCGGCTGCCTAAACTCTCTTTCAAAAACCGCCCTTGCCGGGCGGTTTTTGGTTTGACAACAATTATTTTTCTGCTAAGATAAAAATATGAAAACAAACCTTTTTGCCTTAACCTCATCAAGTTCCGGCTCATGCCCTTTTCCTGGCGCAAGGTTTATTTTTGCCTAAATTAAAGAATTTAGATAGAAACAAGCCTTCCGCCTCCGGAAGGTTTGTTTATTTATATCGACCTTTTACAATCAACCTGAAAAGGAAAAGAAAATGGAAAAACATGTCTTACTTCTTGACGGCATCGGGCCTGAGGCAAGGCCGATTCTTGAGTCGGCCGGACTTGAGGTGGTAGAAACCGCTTTTGGTTTCAAAGACAACGCTCAGACGTTGAAAAACTTTCTTGACTCGCTTGAGATCAATGGTGGCCACATTTGGGCAGTTTGTTTGAGAAGTGGCACCACCCTGAACAAGGAAGCCCTTACGATTTTGCGCGAGCATGGCGTTGAGTTGATTGTTCGCTTCGGAGCAGGCACAGACAACATTGATTTGATCGCCGCTTGCGAAAACGGAATTCTGGTTCAGAATACTCCCGGCCAAAACTCCACCTCGGTGGCGGAAAAAACAATTCTGTGCGCCATGGCCTTATCCCACAATGTGGCCTTGGCGGCAAAAAATGCCGGCGCAATTTTGGCGCTTTCGCAATTAAAAAGTGACATCGTTTTTTCCATTGACGATGCCAGTTCCAGGATTCAATTCAACAAAATGATTAGCGACGCCATCACCGGGCACACGCTAAAAAAATCCGGGTATATTGGTACCGAGCTCTATGGTAAAACTATGGGCGTGATCGGTTGCGCCGGGTTTATCGGCGCTAAGGTCTGCACCAGAGCCATGGGCTTGGGGATGAAAGTTTTGGGTTTTGACCCTTGCCCTACCCGCGAAGTTGAGGGCGTAATGCGCACCAATCTTGCGGATGTTCTGGCGCACTCAGACTTTGTCACTGTTCACGTGCCCTTAAATTCCAAAACAATAGGTCTGTTTGGCAGCGATCAAATTGCTTTGTGCCAACAAAAACCCAGGGTCTTGAACCTGGCCAGAGCCGGCATTGTTGATCTGGATGCTTTGCACCAGGGCATGACCGGAAAAAACCCGCTTATCAGCGGCTATGCCTCTGATGTTGATGATCCAAACCATCCCATTTTTTCTTTGCCCAACACCCTTTGCCTGCCCCATATCGGCGCGGCGACAATTGAATCTGAATCGCGCTGCGCCACAATGGGTGCTAACCAAGTTGTTGCTTGGCTGAATAGCGGCGAACACAAAAACGGGGTGAATTACCCCGATGCGTGTTTGGGCCAAGGGGCATTCAGCTTGACCGTATTTCACCTTGATCAGCCGGGCATGATTCAACAAATCTCAAACTGTTTTGCACAGCGAGGGAAAAATATTGATACTCTTCACACCATCTCCGGCAAGCAAGGTTTTGCATGCACCATGATTTCCCTGAACGAAATGGTTGGAGCAGATGTCCAAGACGAACTTGGTAAAATCACGGGCGTAATCAGGTTGGTTGCGCGTATTGCCTAAATTGGCAAAAACCGAACGGCTGCTGGGCACACCGGCAGCTTTTTTTATAAAAAAAATAGATTGACAAATATAAAAAATATGATATAATATTAAAAGCTTAAGGCCTTTGCCTCAGGCTGGTACCAGACTGTTTTTTGGCAGCTTTTCTCAAAAGTTGCCTAGTAGGTCGGCAGTACTGGTGGAAATGTAAGTAATTCATTCCGCCATGCGGAATGTTAACGAATGAATATGGAAGCTAAACAATCCGATCAGGAGTTTGTCGAATACGTCGTCAAAGCCATTGTGGCTCATCCTGAAGACGTTAAAACCGACAGAACTGTGGATGAAATGGGAGTATTAATTACTCTTCATCTCAATCCTTCTGACATGGGCTATGTCATCGGCCGCCAAGGCCAGACCGCCAGAGCGATCAGAACTTTGTTGAAGATCGTCGGCGCCAAGAACAATGCTCGCGTCAACCTCAAAATCTATGAACCGGAAGGTTCAAAGAGATCAAGACACATTGATGCTGATACCTCAGTTGTCGATGACTTGAAAATCTAAACTAGATTTTAAAAACACCCCGCCACGGCGGGGTGTTTTTTTATATAAATTTTTCTATTTTATTACTCGCCGGCGCCTTCTGGTATGGGATCATTCTCTTCGGAAACCGTCTCGGTTTGAATTGGTGCTTCAATTTCCTCTAAGGCGTCTTCTTCGGTTAGTGTTTCCTGACCACTTTCATCTTCTGACAAAACATCTTCTTGAACAAATTTAATCTTTATCGTCTTGGTTTGCGAAACAATATTTGACTCATCGATTACGGTTAATTTTATTTCCAAATCAGCATCTGCTTCAATTGTCTGACCACCTAAAGACCAAACCGCGTGACTTGTATCGCCGGTGACAGTACCCGGACCGGAGGTTATTTCCCAAGAATATTTCAAATCATTTTCCAGAGTATCGCTATCAATTACCTGAGCCTGAAAATCAACACTGCTATCGGAAGGCACAACTTCAGCCGAAGGAATAATTGCCTGGATAATTGGCGCTTGGCTCTGAATGGCTAAAGCAATCCAGTCAAAAGCTACATCTTTTTCAAGCGCTTCCTGCAAAACAATACTGAAACCTTTGCTTGATTTTCTGGCCACCTTGAAGTTGGCAAAAACCGTTTCGTCATCATCATTTATATTAGCCACAACCTTTGGCGCATTCAAATATTCTTGCCCAAAAACCACATCAACCGAAGTCTGCCCAGCCGGGATTATTGCCGTGCCGGCCTGGTCTTTGGAAGCATAAATCTTACCTTTGACAATAATATCTTCGTAGAAAGTCACTTTATGTTCAAAGCCGGCCTCACCCTTAACCAAAATTGTTCCGTAGAAAGTGGCAGATTCTGAAACCGACAAATTATTAATTGATAAATCAGTTTGCGAAACAGTCAGCTCGGTTTCTACTTCGGCATTACTTTGTAAAATCTGATTAATATTTTCAATTTGAGCTGAGAGATAAGAAATTGAACTCGTGGCCGACTGCCAATTCTGCGACATTTCCAAATTCTGACTTTGCAAATCAACAATGTCTGAGTTAAAAGCAACAAGTAAAGAATTGGTTGATGAAGCAAAATCTTGGAAAGACTCTACGGCATCTTCGAGATTATTGATACGCAAATCAAAGTCATCGGCGGTATTTTGTAAATTCTTGATATTAAGATTATTGCCGTCAATAGAATTTGAAAGCACATCAAGGCTTAAATTTATCTTCGCTTCAAGCGATATTAGTTCCGGGGCAATTGCATCCAAAACCTCCTGATCTATATCAAGATTATTTATAGCATTGGAAATTAGAACATTAACTTCATCCTCAATCTCCATCTGAGCAATTCTGTCTGTTATCTGAGTTTCAATTTCTTCAACCGTCAAGCTTTTATTGCGGCGAGAAATCAAAACATTAACTATGCCATTACCGCTTTCCAGACCCTCTAAGGCAACACCAACCGTTGAATCACCCGCGTTGGCTTTAGCTAAATATCCGGGAACAGAGCCCGCGGCCAACGAATCGCCCGGCCTGATTTGGCCGTTTTCGGTACTGACCTTTGCCGGCACCTGACCCAACAAACCGATAATCTTGTAGTTAGGATTATTAATATATTCCTTATTATTATTGCCGGTAATTGCCGGTTTGCTGGAAACAATACCAATGATATTTGAGTCGGCCAAACGCGTGCAGCGAGAAATAGTGTTGTCTTTGGTAACATCCATACAAACCGCTTCGCCGGGCAACAAATCAGTATCTTTGGTATAGAAATATTCCGCGTAGTCAGCACCGGTTAGCAAAATACCATTAGCATAAACATCGGCGTCAAAATTATATTTTGATGCGCCCGTAAAATTTAATTCTGTTGTTGTGGTGGCAAATATAATATTTGCCGCACTTAAGGTAGAAATATCTTTTGAGGCAAAGGTTAAAGTGGGCAAATCTCCAGAGTCGGGATCTTCACTGCCACTGCCAAATAAATCTTCAAGAATAATCAAAGAACTGTTTATGCCGCCGGTATGATTATTAATAATTTCACTTGAATTTGAAAAACTGATAACCGGAATATTCCCAACCGAAACGCCCAAGTTACCTGGGTCGTTAAGGTTAGTGGTTGTCAACATCATGTAACTACCTTCGCTTAAATTTCCAATTTTACTGCCATAACTCATTGTGGTTGTAGCCAAGGTTGAGGTGTCAGTTACCACTAACCTGCCCGTTGTGGTTGAATTGCCCTGGAAATATGAATTACCAACCACGGTTAATTTTTCACCATAATAGCCACCGGGCGTAGTTGTGCCAACACCAACGCTGCCATTTGAACCTAAGAATAATTGATCAACATTGTCCCATGTCTTGAACCTGGCGGTTGCGATTTCACCGGCATCAGTTGAAGGTTGAACGCCGAAAAATTCACTTGGGGCCGTATATTGACCAAGACCGATAGAGCCACTATTAATGCTAAGTAAAGAATTACTCCCGGAACCGACATAAAAACTGTTTGTCATAAAGATACCGCTACCCATAAACGTGCTATTACCAATAGCCATTATTGCCTGACTTCCACCATAGAAAAAGCCACCAATTTTATCACTTACGCCCGCCAAACCAACAGTTGATGCTTTACCGTAAACGCCAACACTGCCTATTCCGCCATTGGTATAATCAGTTGAGGTTGAATAGCCATAAACACCAGCACTAAAGTAATTATCAAATAGTGGGAAATAGCCGTAGTTGCTGGTTTGGGCGATTGTAGTAAATTGATGGTCGTCGTCAGAATACCAAGTTTCACCATTACTTTCACAGTCACCTTGATTATCATAATCATCACTGCTGCAATGGGCTGCCACCAAACGAGCAGTCGTACTGCTGGCTGTTAATTGACCGCTAACTGTAGTGGTGGCAAAAGCCACGCTGGAAGTGGAATCAAGCCATTGATTAAACGGATTGCGTGCGCCCAAAATATCACCCAAATCAGACCAATTGGTAATTGTTGTTCCGTTAAGGAAAATACTGTCTGACTTGAGTCCGCCCACAGCTACAAATTGACCCGTCGTGGTGGCTGCCCCACCAATAGTCAAATCACCGCCGAAAGTTGAAGTGGCATTATAATTTCTGGCCCAATTGCTGTCATAGCCCGACCAGGTGGAAGTGTTATTCCAGAAATACTGTTCCGTAGAAGTGGCCCATAGGTCAGCAGCGCTAATAATGTCAGACCAACTGCTTATCTCGACTCCACCAAGAGTCAATGTGGTGGCCCGAACCGTACCATTGACGATATGGTCGCCGGTTGTAGTGGCGTTGCCAAAAATTTTCAAATCGGTATTTATATTAAGCGGACTGTAGGCAAAAATATTTTCCACCTGCAAATTCTTTCCTTGAGCGATTTGGATATTGCCGGCAAAAGTGGAAGTGGCGGTACCATTAACAATAAAATCATAACCGAATCTGGCGATGCCGTCGTTTCTGATTTCAAAAATTCCTTGGTGAGTGCTGCTGGCAACTTGGAATAAATAATCAGTGGTGTTGGAAGCATTAACAACCAATCGATAATTTGGCGTGGTTGTACCAAGTCCGAGATAGCCGCCAAAATAGCTTGAAGTGGAAGTGGCTAAAACCGATAAAGCACCCTGCGAATACAAACCACCGGAACCGATTTCCAAACTGTCCAAAACGGTTAATCTTTGATTAAAGACAGCGTTGTTTAAGACCTGCAAGGAGCCGGCGGAAAACGCGTCGGAGTGACCGCCCCAAATATCAGCCCCGGGCAAATCAAATATTCTAAAATAGCCGGTTGAGGTGGCATAATAATCCATAATCGGAGCATAGCCGACATAGACATGCTTTCCTTTAACATCAAAGGTTACCGGCCAACCGGTGGTGGCATAAGAAGGATCATTAATATAATTTTTGCTGATAACCTTTGGATTGGTTGAAGAAGCAACATCCATAACCAAGAAATAACCATTCCAGGCCGTGGCATAAACTCGGGTGCCAAAAACCTTTAAATAACTTATGGTACCGGCTGATTCCGGCAACTCAAAATCAGGATCATCATTAATACCAACATTGGCTCCACCAACCGAAACCGGATTGTAGGGATCAGAAACATCAACAATCCTAAATATTTCATCCCTTGGGTTTACTCCGATTTCTCCCAAGCCCAAATAGACATAAGCACCGGAAACATCCAATGACCAACAATATGACCCGGGATCCAAATCCGAAGTCGGGAAAGTCATTTCCTTGGTGATAAATGGATTTTTCTTATCTTTAATATTAACAATGGTTAAAGGGTTGTTTTCACCGCTAATATTCTTTCGACTACAAACATAAGCATAGTCACCCTGAACCTTAATGTCCCAGTTTGTAAAACCAACACCATTCAATGATGAAACCAATTTCGGATCATAAGGATCTGAAATATCAACAATAAAAAGATTGGTGCTTCCTAAAATATAAGCATATTTACCTGAGACATAAAACGGCTGACCAGGAGTCGTATCAATTGTGTCAAAATATAAATTTTGACCACCAACCACAACCGGATTTGATTTGTCTGACACATCAACAATACGGAAAGGATTCTTTAATCCACCGGTGGCATTATAAAGCAAATAAGCGTAATTGCCACTAACCCAAACACGCTTACCGTCAGACAAAGGCAAGCCGCTTAAACCTTCGCCACCCACCACTCGTGGCTTGGATGGATTAGAGACATCAATAATTCTAAATGAATTAACACTGTCGGTAGCATAAGTAATGGCGTAAACATAACCGTCAGCCGTATAAATATTTCTTAATTTATGCGGCAACTCTAAATCGTCGGCTAACTTTTCCAAAGAGCCGGAAAAATTTAAACCGTTCTGAATTATAATTTGACTTAGGGTGGTGGTGCCGGTTATATTAATGCTGTTTGCCCAAATTTCATCCCAACGAGCAGTTGAGGTTCCCAAAGAATAGGTTAAGTCAGCACTGGGATTCAAATCTGAATGTATATTATTGGCAACAAGCTGAGTTACGGTCGCTGTGCCATATATATTTAAATTATGGCCCCAAATATTACTCCATCTTTTATCCGATGAACCCAAAGAATATGTATCATCAAAGGCGGGCAACAAATCGTTTTTAATACCGTCTACATACAATCCTCCTTGAATATAGGCACCACCAACCACGGTTAATTTTTCGCCATAGTAGCCGCCGGGCGTGGTGGTGGCAACACCAACTCTACCGGTTGAATCTAAAAATAATTGATCGGTATTATTCCAGGTTTTAAATCTGGCAGTTGCAATTTCTCCGGCATCAACTGAAGGTTGCACACCTAAAAATTCACTTGGCGCCGAATACTGACCAACGCCAATTGAAGTCGCGGAAATGGAAAGCAACGGGTTGCCTTCTGCGCCCAAGTTAAATTGATTGGTATAAAAATGGGCGGCGCCAATAAAAGTACTCTCACCAACCGCATAAATTGCTTGGTTGGGACTATAAAATAAACCAGCAACACTACCGCCTAAGCCAATAACACCAAAATCGGAAGAAAGCCCAAAAACACCAGCCGAAATGGTTTCGCCTCCCAAAGTATAATCGGTGCTGGTGGCGTAGCCATAAACGCCAGTGCTAATATTTTTTTGAAATATAGATGAAAAATTATAACCACCAGACTCCGCACTGGTTATAAAATCATAATCAGCCGCCGGATACCAAGTTCCACCATTGGTTTCACAATCACCCTGATTGTCGTAATTTTCATCGCTGCAGTGAGCGGCAATATTTCTGGTGCTGGTGCTATTAACAGTCAACAAGCCGGATAAGGTGGTGGTGGCCATAACTGACGGGCCGTTTAAAACATATAAACCCTCATCAATATAAGCCGAACCGTCAACCAATAGATTATTATCACTGTAAACGGCGCCAGTAAAACCATTGCCGACTGACAAATATCCGGTCGTGGTGGCGTTGCCGCTAACAACCAAATCCGTATTAACATTCAACGGACTATATGAAAAAATAGTTTCAACTTGTAAATTTTTACCTTGGGCAATTTCAACATTGCCGGCAAACGTGGAAGTGGCTGTTCCACTGACAACCAAATCATTGCCGCCCGCCCAAGTTGAAGTGGCAAACCAATCGGTTAACATTAAGGCGCCGCTTAGACTGCCAATGTCTGACCAATCATTAATATAAACGCCGTTCAAGCCGGCCGTGGAACCAAGGTAGCTTGAGCCGGTCGTGGTGGCGTTGCCATCAATGGATAAATTACCGCCAAAAGTGGAGGTGGCATTATAATTTCTAGCCCAATTATCATCGTACGCTGCCCAAGTGGTCGTTGAATTAAAAGCGTTGTTCCAATAAGTAATGTAATCCGAAATCAATAAATACTCTAATGGGTTAAACCCATTGAGTGTCGTTGTGGCGTTGTAAGAGTTCTCCCAGTAGCTGCCAAAATTTGCTGTTAAAAAGTATAAGCTCGGATCAAATCCATTTAAAGTGGTGGTGGCATTAAAATATTGAGCAAACTGCGAAGCAAACCCGGACCAGGTTGAAGTATTGTTCCAGAAATATTGCTCGGTTGATGTTCCCCAGGAACCGGCAATAGTAGCGATGTCTGACCAATCATTAATATAAACACCATTCAAACCGGCCGTGGAACCAAGGTAGCTTGAGCCGGTGGTAGTAGAATTGCCGGTAACACTTAAACTATTTCTGGCATAAAACGGCAGCATGGAATTGCTGGAGGTTGGGGTCAATCTCATCGCTTCAATCGGCGTGGTGCTGGCAGCAAAATTTTGGGTAAAGAATCCCAAATCAGCCGAATATGTATCTTTAAGTTCATTGGTAAAGATACTTGAGATATTGCCGGTTAAAACACCGTAACCCAAAAGAGTATCGCTGGCTGACTGAGAGAATTGGATACCAACCTTATCGCCGACATGGTTTTTTTGCAATAAACCGGCGCCGACTTTTATGGTATCATACCAGCCGTCACCAAGCTCGGTGGAAGTTGACGATTTGCCGACCTCAAAGCCGTTACTTAAATACATGCCGCCTAAGAATGATAGGTTTCCCCACTCATTGGTTGGGGTAGAAATGTTCCAAAAGAGAGTTGAGCGATTACCGGCATTGTCCATAAACGATAAAGCAGCCCCATCCCCATCAACATCATAAATGCCTAAATTATCTTCAACATATAACATTTTTTGAGAGTCGCTGCTATAACCACTTATCATGGGTATAATTTCTCCCGGAGTAATTGAACTTTCAAAATTTGAGGTTCTTAACCAAGCACCATCCATCAATGTTGTCAGCGAGCCGGAAACCAAAAGAGTTGTCGTGGCGCCAGCGCCAAATGAATCAACCCCTCCGGCAACTAACAAATTTGAATTAAGACCGATACCTGAAGCAACTGTGCGAGGAATAAAAGTTAAATTTGCCGAACCATCAGAAGAATAAACCGAATCGGAAAAAATAATGCCCATGTCTTCGCAATTTCCCGATGTTCCCTGAACATAAAGCCGACTGGAGGTGGCGGTTGAAAATTGAACAGTTGAGGTGGTATCAAGCCACTGATCAAATGGATTGCCGGAAGAAATTGAAAGATATGAACTTAGATCAGACCATTGACTGATATATTCCCCACTCAAACCAACTGTTGTGCCCAAATAGGTTGAACCGGTCGTAGTAGAATTACCGGCCAAATACTGACCGATTCCGTTTAAAAGATAAGTTAGCGTTCCGGCGCCATCCCAGGCTTCAAAATATGAGTATCTTGCATTGCCACCGACCGAAATTTTATTGCCAAAATATAATTCACCATAATTAGTACCAACGTCATTCATACTTACTCTCGCAGCAGAACTGGTTGAGGTTAAACCCGAGCCGGAATAATCCTGATTAATAAAAATTGAGTTCAAATAATCGGTGCCATATGGCCTTTGAAAAGCCATTTGCGAAAAGGTGCTCTGAGCCAAGGTGGTCGTGCCAACATTAATGTAATTATTAGCATTAACATTAAAAACCGGATTATCGCTGGTGCCAACAAAAAATTGAGTAGTTGTGGCATAAGTACTTGATACGCCACCATCGTACAAGTTTAAAATCTTATTGGCATCAAGTGAAACTAAATAATTAGCAACCGCGGCCGTGGAAGTCGCATGAATGCCATCAATCATATCGGCATTAAAAGCATAAACCGAAGCGGTTAAGCGTTTTCTGGGAGTCATCTCATCGTCATAAACCGGTGTGGCAGCCGTGCCTCTAATGGCTACACCTAAATATAATTCATCGCTATCCCAATCAATAGTGGAAGTGGCCAAAGAATTTTGGCTCACACCGCCCAAGGGCACGGAAAAAATGCCATTAACGACTGAAACCGTAGTGGTGCCGATATTGCCGTCCGCACACGAACCAACAGCCGTCCACAAGCAAGTGCCGCCGCTTGAAACATCATAAAGAGCTAATTTAATATAATAGGTACCATTCGGCACGGCTGAACCGGAAATGGTATTGATTCTTCCTTGATAATTTAATTGTTTATTGATACCGGCAAAAGCGGTTTTTAAATCCAAACTCAAAATCAATAAAACAAAAAACACGACCACAAAAGCGAATTTGAGGCTGAAATAATTTTTATTTTTCAGCTTCCTAAACATCAATTTTGTTTTTTGTTTTCTTTGATTTTCCTTGTATTTACAAAAAAAATCAAAGAAATTTCTTCACGCCAATCTATTCCGAAATAGAAATTTCAAGATCGGACTGAAAAAAATTCTTTGATTTCTTATTAGTAAAATCATTGTTTGCGCCAAAAAAAGGGCAAAAACCAAAAATTTTATTAAAGTTATTAACAACCTCCTGGGTCAAGCCTGCCATAAATTTTATTTTTGTTTTGAGTTTTAGTTTTTTTATCGCTTTTTTTAGCTAAAAATTATTAATTTAAAGCTAAAAATATTTTTATCGCTAAAAGATAAAAATATATCGCAAATACTAAATTAATAATAGCACATTTTTGACTTGACGTCAACAAAATTAAAGGTTGAATTTTATAAATAACAATTTACCTAAAATTAAATAAAAAAGACCGAAGGGTTTCGGTCCAAACCGCTGAATTGGCGGCTATATACTACTTTTTTGACCGGCAAACTGAGCATAAGCTGGTCAAATTGTAAGGCGAGAGCTTGGTTCTGCACCCCGGGCCTTGGCAAAACCGATCCTTTTCAATCCTTTTCGGTTTGCCACCCTTAACCGAACTGGCGGGTGAGGGAATTTTTTTTCTGCCTTCTTCATTCCTTTTCATACACACCTCCTTGATAGTAAAAGAAAAAGTCAAAGCGCGAGACAGGATGCCTCGCGCCGAAAAAAAAACGAACGATTGCCGCCTTAAAAGGCGGCTACCTTGGTCGGCTTGAACCGGCCGAAAAATCCAGCCTCCCGGCACGGGTGGCAGACCCGACCGGGATTGTACTGCGACAGCAAGCTGCCGCAGCATTGACACTTGCGGCCCTCAGGCTGAAGTGGGGCCTTTGGTTCGGCCTTGAGGTCGGCCAAACTCGTGGCCGCCTCGGCCAAAACAACAGCCTGTTGGAGACCGAGACAAATGCCCCGGCTGTTCATTACCTTCGACACTGCAATTCTCCTTTTTTTTGGGTTTTGTTGTACCCGGCGCCCGGCTGAAGACACCAAACCAAGATACAACGAATAATTATACTCTTTTTTGTTAAAATTGTCAACAATATTTCAATATTTTGTTTAAAATAAGCTAAAATTTAAAATATCAATTCAGCTCCCTACTTCTTTATTAATATATATGATAAAATACTTTATATGAAAAACTTCCATCTCATTACCATTTTCCCCGAGATTTTTGATTCATATTTTAAAGAATCAATTATTAAGCGCGCCCTGGCCAAAAAATTAATCAGCATTAAAATCCATGATTTAAGAAAATGGGCCACGGGCAAACATAAAAAAGTTGATGACCGGCCATATGGCGGCGGACCTGGTATGATTTTGATGGTCGAACCGATAGCAAAAGCTCTTCGAGCTTTAAATACAAAATCCAAAATTTCAAATTCCAAAAAAAGAGTGATCATGCTCACTCCGGCGGGAAAAAAATTTACCCAAAGGGAAGCCGAGCGGTTGAGCAAGTATGATGATTTGATTTTGCTGTGCGGTCGCTATGAAGGGTTTGATGCCAGAGTTGATAAATTGGTTGATGAAAAAATTTCTATCGGCGATTATGTTTTAGCCGGCGGTGAAATTCCGGCGATGGTGGTACTGGAAGCAATTGCACGCCAAGTCCCCGGCGTTGTCGGCCACGAAAATGCTTTGGACGAAGAAACATTTTCAAAAAGCCTTGATTTTATTGAATATCCGCAATATACCCGACCGGAAATTGTTAAGCTTAAAACCAAAAATTCAAAGCTGAAAACCTATAAAGTGCCAAAAATTTTATTGTCAGGTGATC
>CAZINP010000004.1:0-1235 GCA_964540635.1 uncultured Gammaproteobacteria bacterium | reverse complement strand
AAAAATTCAAAGCTGAAAACCTATAAAGTGCCAAAAATTTTATTGTCAGGTGATCACAAAAAAATCATTGACTGGAAAAAATCTCAATCAAAAAAAATTAAACGCCATGGATAAAAAAATTGTTTTCAAAATTTTGGGTGTTTGGTTTTTGCTGGCCATTATTGCCACTACAAACGGCATCGCCCGCAACGCAATTTACAAACCGATTTTTGGCGATTTGTTAGCGCATCAAATCAGCACGCTGATTTTGATTATAATAATTTTTTTATTTTCATTTTTTTCTTTGCAAAAAAATTTCAAAGATCTTGAGCCAAAATTTTTTTTATTGATCGGTTTTGTCTGGCTGATACTGACTGAGGCCTTTGAATTTTTAGCCGGTCACTATTTATTTGGCAACTCTTGGGAAAAAATATTGGGCGATTACAATATTTTTGCCGGCCGGCTTTGGATTTTAGTCTTATTAACAATTTGCTTTTCGCCAATAATTACCCAGTATTTTTATTCAAAAATAGCCGAAAAATATGATATTCGCCTGTGAATATCTTGTGATCAGGCTGGGGTCTTGACATTTATCGTCTACTAAGATAAAATAATACAGTTAGAAATAACACCAAAGAATTCAACTAAAATTCCCTAAAAACCCACTTTCAAAGCATCATTTGCTTAAGAAAAAACAGTGGCGACTAAATAAAGATTTGGTTCCCTCTGTTTTTTCTTCACCTTGGTGGGGAAAAACGAACGTTAACAATCGAAATGTGACCAAGAACCTAAGTCAATTCCAATAAATTCAATTTAAGGCGGCAACTGCCTACTCTAAAGTTGCATTAATGAGCTTTTCACTTTTTGTGAAGCAAATTCTTTATTTGAGAGTTTGATCCTGGCTCA
This sequence comes from uncultured Gammaproteobacteria bacterium, assembly GCA_964540635.1. GTDB lineage: Bacteria > Patescibacteriota > Patescibacteriia > Buchananbacterales > UBA6539 > 02-FULL-45-11b. The sequence continues at coordinate 350 of CAZINP010000004.1, read as the reverse complement.
GGATGAACGCTGGCGGCATGTCTAAGGCATGCAAGTCGAATGGGTTTAGACCCATGGCAAACGGGTGAGTAACACATTGGTAACCTACCCCGAAGTTCAGAATAACCCACCGAAAGGTGGAGTAATACTGGATGTGGTCCTGATACAAATGTATCAGGATTAAAGATTTATCGCTTCGGGAGGGGCCTATGGCTTATCAGCTAGTTGGTGGGGTAACTGCCTACCAAGGCTACGACGAGTAGCGGGCGTGAGAGCGCGACCCGCCTCACTGGGACTGAGACACTGCCCAGACTCCTACGGGAGGCTGCAGTCAAGAATATTCCTCAATGGACGAAAGTCTGAAGGAGCGA
>CAZINP010000003.1:125794-168360 GCA_964540635.1 uncultured Gammaproteobacteria bacterium | reverse complement strand
GCTCGTCCATCTCAATCCAACAATCACCAGAATTGATTATCAAATTTTCAGCAGAACCGTTTAAATTTATTATCCCACCCTTGGCATCTAATTTCAAAGTATCTTTTACTATTATATTTCCTTTTATATTATTAAATCTTTTATTTAAAGCTATCTCAATATTATCAACTTCTAAATCCATTAATTCCATATTTCCCCCACTTAGTAAAATTTTTTCAACATCAGGTATGGTTATTTCAATCGTTAAATTCTTAGTACCAGCAGGAAAAAATTTGTCTCTATTTTCCATTGTCCAGGTATCAGTATTGTAATAAGTTTCAAGTTCTGATCTTTTGATAAGCAAAGTGTTATTATCTACTTTTTCAAAATCCAACCCTATCTGGTCATACTCGCTTCCCTTGGCAACGATATTAAAATCTTGCCCTTGTTTAACTATTATTGTGTCAAATTCAACAAAACGTGAAACTGAAATGTTATGGAAGTCTTTAATATCAAAATACCTTTCAATTTGGTTTTCTTTCATCATTGCTTTCTTTTCTTCAAACCGAGATTCTACATAGAAAGACAACGGAAAAAATACAGCTAAAAACAAAAAGAACAACAAAGCTAATTTAATAAATAATTTTGGATTGAAAAAATTCTTTTTTATGAAATATGATGAAAGACCCAAAATAATGACAAAGACTAATGGTATTAAAACAATAGCCAAAGTTGATAAAAGCAATAAATAATATATGACAAAGCCTGTAACATCTATTAACCTGAAATCTACCATTACCCTATTAAGCAACGAGCTTGATGGATGAAAAGATAAAATTAAAAAAATAACAATACAAAATAAAGACCCGGCTGATCCAATGCCAATAAGTAATCCTCCGGATATTTTTCTAAGAAATAAAACTAATTTTGATTCTTTTTTTATCTTAAGCAACAAAAAGATACCCTTGATAACGATGCCGATCAAACCGCCAAAGATAAAAATTCCCGACAACATTAAGACAAAAGGTGTGACACTGGATAAGCTGGGAATTGGACAATGCGGACCATAACTGTAATCAAAACACTCAAACACTTGAATTACACAAGTAAAGACAAAACTGGAAATAAATGAACCAATGATAATCCCAGGTAAGAATTCATAACTTCGATTTTTGTCTTGAATCACTGCCATTAGCGCACCGGATATAGTTGGCAACAACAAAAGCTGGGCGCCCCATAAAAACTTAAACTGATTGGCGTAAAAGTAAAAAATTAGGCCAACTATTATAGTTAGGGCAGAAATTATATAAATCTTTTTCATATGGTTCAATTATAGCAAAAAATTGCCTAAAATAATAGGCAAATAAGACTACGCGGCTTTTAATAAAGTCAACATTATTTATTTATCTTGAGCCCGTTTAACGTCTGATAAAAATTTTAGAAACTTATTTTCTTCAAATGTTATTAAATTCCTAACGGAATTTATTTCAATTCTTTCAAGCTCCTCCAAGCGCATTATATAGCTGCAAATCCTGATTGCTTATTCCAATTGCACCAGAGCCAAAAATCCCGAATGCAAAAACACTTACATTCGGGAAGAAGCGCTAATTAACGAATTGGCAAAAATAATTGACAAAGTTGAGATAGATCAACTTGGAGTTCAAGGAAAGTTTGAAGATGAGGTGAGAAGATTAAACAATCTGCAGACTTCAGTGCTGGGCGAAAGTCATAATAAAATTGAAACAAAAAAAATTGACATACGAGCGTACGCCAAATATTTAATACAAAACGGAAATGTTTTGGAAAAACGAGAACTGTTGTCGCTACTGAAAAGTAAACTTATTTATACCAACAAAAAAATCAGACTACTGGGAAATTAACCCCGATCACAAAACACGGCTACTCACCGTGTTTTGTAATTATTTCATAATCAAAAGCCTTTTAGGTCAGCCTTCGATACTTTGATGTTCTGGCAGGGGGTGCAGGAATCGAACCCACGCATGCGGTTTTGGAGACCGCCGTACTACCACTATACGAACCCCCCATATTAGCAAATAGCTTTTAGCCATCAGCCTTAGTATTCAATTTTATTAAAACGATACTATAAGCTGCAAGCTAAAAGCTAAATGTAAATTATTTGGTTTCTTTATGTGCGGTATGCTTCTTGCAATGACGGCAATATTTTTTCAATTCCAGTCTTGTCTTCAGGGTCTTTTTATTTTTCTTGGAAAAATAATTGACTTTTTTGCAAACCGTACATTCCATTTTGATCAGATTGTCTTGAGACATAATTTTATCTAAATTATTTCTTTATGGATTAGTTAAACTGACATCGCCTCAGCCACCCCTCGGATTCGGACCGAGGACCTACAGTTTACAAAACTGTTGCTCTAACCAGCTGAGCTAGGGTGGCTCAGGTAATGGCAGTGACATGACGACGATAAAAAATTAGCCGTCAAGCAGCAAATATATTAAACTCTTTTTTTCAATATGGGCCGGGAAGGATTCGAACCTCCGAAGGCATAGCCAGCTGATTTACAGTCAGCCCCGTTTGACCGCTTCGGTACCGACCCATGGAGCCGTTGCCCGGACTTGAACCGGGGACCTACTCCTTACCATGGAGTTGCTCTACCAACTGAGCTACAACGGCATATAATGCTCTTAAATTTACTTGCTTGTTTACCAAGTTTTAAAAAACTCCTTCACTACGCCACACGTCCCTTTAACTGAGCCGTCGAGACTTTAACGCAGACAAAAACTACAACGGCGTAAATTGTTAAATATTACCTTAATCTGACAATACTTCCGGTTGAGATGATTTTGAGGGCAAATTCTTTATTTCCTCACGAATTTCCGCCAATTTTTGGTTATCCGGGTCTGCTTGGCGCAAATCATTAAAAACCTTAGTGGCAAGGTCTTTGTTCTTTAATATTATACTGATTTTCAATAATAAGTCAAGGAATCTGGGGTTGCTTGGTTCCAAGTCAACCGCTTTGCGATAATTGGCCATGGCGTAAGTAAATTTGCCATCCACTTGATATGCCCAACCCAAAGTGGAAAAGGCATTCGCCAAACGATGCTTGTCAGCGGCCCCGCTCTCTACTCCCCGATTAAGAAGCTTAATCAAAAGTTTGCAAACTTCTTTAGCCTTTTTATATTCCTTTTCCTCCAAATAAATATTCGTTAAAATTTCATAAACTTGATCGTTTCTGGGGTTAAGTTCAATTACTCTAATACAAATATCCTCGGCCTTTTCGTTTTCACCCTGTGCCAAAAGGTTTTCCACTTCCTCCAGCTTATCCGTTATCTGTTGATTGATATCAATTTGCTTTAAGGGCTGGTGCTGATGAAGTTGTTTTTTTTCCAACTCTAAAATCTGCTGATAAAGGTTGCTAAAAAATCCGGCAATATCCTTGCCCAAAGGTTTTAAAATTTTCTTTAAGATGGCGTGAGTGTCTGAATATTTACGATAAAGCCGCTGGGTGATTATTCGGTTTCTAACCAGCTGCTCTTTTTCGGCCGGCACTGATTTGATATTGATTGAAGCCAGCTGCGGCATTTTTTTATAAATCAAATGACCAATAAAGCCGACGCTGACTAAAATTATAATTATGGGGATTAGATAAAATATCATATTATGCTTTGTTAATTATACCCAAAAAATCTTTGGCTTTAAGGCTGGCAATGCCAACCAAAACGCCGTCAATATTTTCTTGAGACGTAAACGACTTAACATTGTTTTCATCTACGCTGCCACCGTAAATAATTCTAAAATTATTTCTGACAGTATCTGAATCAAAAATATCAAACATTGCCTGCTTAATTATTTGATGTGCTTCTGAAGCATCACTCGGACTGACCGCCTGACCGGTACCGATAACCCAAACCGGTTCATAAGCAACTACAATTTTACTGTTTAGCCCAAGCTCAACGCCCTCAATCGCTTTGGCAGTCTGCTGCATTATCGTAAAATCTTTGGCGCCGGCTTGTCTTTGTTCATAAGTCTCCCCCACGCAAATAATCGGCGTCAACCCCGCAGCAATTGCCATTTTAACTTTTTTATGGACAATCTCGTCGGTTTCACACAAAAGATTGCGTCTTTCTGAATGACCAATAATCACATACTGACAACCGATTTCTGCCAATTGATGAGCGGAAACCTCGCCGGTGTAAGACCCCTGCCCTTCCCAAAAACAATCCTGGCCGCCCAGTTTTACAGGACTGTTGGCGATAACTTTACCAACCTCAGCGATGGAAGTAAAAGTCGGGCAAAGCACGACTTCAGCCGAATCTCTGGCCGAAGACTTTATTTCTTTAGCCAAAGCCACCGACTCTTTCAAGCCAAGTCTCATTTTCCAATTCCCGATAATTAATGGTGTTTTTTGGGAAGCCATATGTTTGATTATATCATATTTATTTTTAAAGCGAAGAGTTTATTGCCAAGAATAATTGTTTTGGGCCCATGTGATTATTTCCTTAGCCTCAAGCCATCTCAGGTCATCACTTGCTGCACCCAAAAGCACCAAAGTCTGATTTCGATGATTTTTGTTTTCCAGCCAAAGAAGTAAACAGTAGCCAGCTTCTTGCAAATAACCGGTTTTGGCCGCCAGAATTTTAAAATTGTCTTCACTGTTTTCCCCGATTAAAAACTTATCGGTGGTTGTAGCGGTTATTCTGGTTTTATCGTCTTTAAAAAATTGATAACTTGATTTTTTAGCCGCGGTATTTATCTCCTGGCGCAAAAAGGCGTTTTGAGACAGGTAAAATAAATTCCAAGCACTAGAAACATTTTGAGGATCAAGGCCGGTTGGATCCGCATAAACCGTTTGATCTAAACCCAAAGCCGCCGCCTTTTTATTCATTGCGCCTACAAAATCTTGAATGCCGGAATTGTTAGCCATGGCCGCAGCCGCTTCATTGCTTGAAGCGACCAAGGCCAAATTAACCAAATCCTTTTTTTGCACCTTATCTCCCGTATTTAAATAAATCTGATTGCCTTGGCGATAATCGTCTTTTGTTATTTCAACTTTATTTCCTAAATCCTGACCCGCTTCCAAAAAAACCAAACTTGTCATCAATTTGGTCAAGCTGGCAATGGGCCGGCTTGAAGTGGCGTTTTTTTCAAACAAGATGCTGCCAGAATCATCATCCATCAATAAAACACTACTAGCGCTTAGAACCGGCGCCGGCGCTTGATTTTCTATGGCTTTTGGCAAAACATCAGGCTTCAAATATTGAGAATACAAATCTTGATTGCCGCCAAATATCAAACCAAAGGCGCCGCAGAAAATAAAAGTAAAATAAAATATGACCGTCGGAAAATAAACCATAGTCTCTACTCGGGCAAAACTGCGCTCTCTTCGTTTGTTTTTGGATTTAAAACTCGCTCAATACTTTCGTTTGAGTTAAGACTGGCATAATCGGGCAACTGGTTCTGCTCATTCAATCCCAAAAATTTTAAAAAATCAAAGGTGATATTATAACTAACCTGCATTTTTTTCTTATCTTCCTTGCTTTCCACCAAGCCTCTCATCAAGAGATTTCTTAAAATTACGGCGCAATTAACCCCTCTGATCTGCTCAATTTCCGGGCGGGTTATTGGTCCGCGATAAGCCACAATGGTTAAAGTTTCCAGAGCCGCTCTTGATAATTCACCGGTCACTTCCTCTTTAATAAAATCTTTAACGACCTTGGCGTTATCGGGCGAAGTTACCATCTGATACTCGTCATTAATCTTTTGAATTTGCACTCCTCTTCCCTCCTGATTATATTCCTGCATCAAAGTTTCAATTGCCGCTTCCACTTCTTTTTTGTCCGCCTTGAGCAAATCGGCAAATTTTTTTATCTTAAAGGGTTGATTATTGATAAACAACAAACTCTCAATTTTAGATTTTAAATTTGACATAAAAAAATATTAATAGCTTTCAATTTTATGGCTGTTTTTTATTTCTTTAATCGTTTTTTTGGTTAAATCTTTTAACCCCTGACTTAATTTAACATTATAAACCGACTTGCGATCAATACTAAGTATTCTTTTTTCAAACTTATTAATTTCTTTGCGATAATACTTTGAGATATCTTCCAGCTTTGGTAATTTGGCAACTTGTTTGCCATTTTTAATAACCGGATAGAGTAGTTTCTTCCCGTAAATTTTTTCTCCTTCCAGGGCGACAATATCCGAAATATATTTGCCATTTTTTGTTTGGCGATATACTTGTTTTCTTCCCGGATAAGAAACCTTACCCTGCGAAAGTTTCATCTTGGGAATTATTGAATTGTTAACAATAACTTCCGAAAGCTTGCTGACAAATTCAAGTTTTGGCGCATCCGGAGAAGTCGTTAATTCTTCGCCGCCAACAATTAAATCAACTTCTGCTTTTTGGGCATAAAGCTCTTTTATTTTATATTCATCTAAGTTGGAAACAAGCAATATTTTAACATCTTCTAGACCGGCTTGGGTAAATCATCTTCTTTAACAAGCCGATTAATTCTTTCCGATTCCAAGGCGGCGAAAAGTTCAATTACCGTCCCTTGCCCGCCACTTAGAACAATATAGGCCTTTGATTGATCAATCAAGCCGGCCAATCTTTTAGCATAAGATTTTTCTCTAACCTTATTGGCCGAAGCCGTTTCCCGGGCAGATAATTTTGACGATCCTTCAAGAACATAGGCATTCACATAATCTTTTTCGGAAACACCCATTAAATCGGCCGCTTCTTTACCCGCCTCAGAGGCGGCTTTCATGACGCCGCCATAGCCGCCGGTATTAATGGAAAAACCTTTGGAAACAAAGCCGCTTGCCAATTGGCGCGCTTTTTCTATGGCGGCCAGGTCTTTTTCCTCTTGACCGCCGGTACCAAAGATTGCCACGGCAAAATTTCGCCTTTTTTCGGCTGTATCCTCTACGTGCTCATGATTTGTTTCCATTGACCTAACCATAAATAAAAAATTATTCTTCCTTAAACTTTTCAATAATAATATCTTCAAAATTTTTATCTTGCTTAACCGCGACCTGCCTTTGTTTAATCAGCTCCAATAAAGCCAAAAAAGAAACAATGACTTCGGTTTTATCTTTTGCCTGACCCAAAATTTCTGAAAATCTGGAGGAGACTTGACTATAAATTCTTTGCTTAATCTCTGAAATTTTTTCCTGAATATTAATCGTCTTTCTGACAATTTCGGTTGGCAGGCGCAAAATTGGCAACAAGCGCTTGATCATTTCTTCGTAAGCGCCCTTCAGCTTATTTGCGTCTAATTTTGGCGGCGGGGCAAATTCAATTTCCTGATTAACCAAAATCTTTTCGCGCGAATAAGAAAATTTCTTTTGGGCAATTATTTTTTGTACTGTCTTCATTGCCTCCAAATATTCCTTGTAAATCTTAAGCTGTCGGGACAAATCTTCGCCTTCGTCTTCATCGCCCCAATCTAAATACGGCATTAGGGCGCGCGATTTAATCAAAAGCAAACGCGAGGCAATAACCAAAAAATCGGCCAACTCTTCGGCCGATACTTGATCGGCGGCATTATTTAAAACCTCAATATACTGTTCGGTTACCTCAGCCAAGGCCACTTTGGTGATTTCCAATTTTTGTTCTTCAATAAGCTGCAATAACAAATCAAGCGGTCCTTCAAATTGTTCAACTTTTATTTTACGCATTAATATATCATCAATTTCAAAACAAAAAATTTTGAAATTTAATTTTAGATTTAATTATCTTTTTTTCTTGGCCGGTTTTTTGACCGAAGATTTTTTAACGGTCTTTTTGGCCGCCTTCTTCTTTGCCGGTTTTTTCTTAGCCGGCTTCTTTTTTACCTGCAGCTTATAACCGCCTTTTTGAGCAAAATTAGAAAGCTTGGCTTTTTCCAAATCAAGATAATCTTTTACTTTCATTCTGATTGAATCAGTAAAGCTGCCGGCCGATAAAATAATATCTTTCGTTTTTAACAAACTTTTATCCGCAATGACTTCAATTTTATGCAATCCTCCGAAAGCTGTCATGGCCCCAGGCTTTACTTTAAAAACCTTGATCATCATTTTCTCGTTCGGAATTGAAACTTTTTTAACCTGCAAAGACTTTTTTAATTTGGGCAAATCAATTTTCATGTGAGCCGGAACAACCGCTAAAACATAAGCCTTGTCAGTCGCAATCAAAAGACTCTTGGCAATTTCATTCAACTCCTTTTTTAAGGTTTGGGCCAAATCATAGGCGGTATAAACCGTCTTGTGGGCCACTTCATCATATTTGGCCATTTGCTTGTCCAAATATTTTTTAGTTGTTTTGGGGATAGCCATAGATTTAAATGTTAATTATTTTTAAACGGCAATTTTTGCTGCACACCCATTAATTGGCGCGCCGCCCTCCTGCCGCTTGATGTTAATTTAATTGAAGTGATAAATAATTTTTCCGAAGTCTTGTAGCCACAGCCAACCACCAGGCCTCTGGCAATCAGACGATCAATTGACTTGGAGAGAATATTAATGGCATCCTTTCTTGGTTGTTTGGTTGAACACTTCAAAAGATTATCTTTTTTAATTTCTTTTGCGCCGTTAGCATACCCTTGGCAAAGGATATACTTTTGCAACGGCGACAAATTAACCATAAATAAATTAAAGCAATTTGAATTTATTTATTTCCAAACCTAGTTGATAACCCAAATGTTGCGCGGCCAAGCGGCAAAAAGCCATGCGCTCGGTAAAAATCTCAAAATACTCAAGCGGAGCGGATATTTTTGGGTCAAGTTGAATTTTCAAGGTGATTACCTTTTTCTTTGAATCAACAATCAAATCATTGTCAATGGCCGCGTAATTAACACGATCATGAATGTCGTCTTTGATGTTTTTTGTCCCCTTTGTTTTGACGCGAGAACGATGGACATCGGACTTATCGGCAATGATTAAAATGGCCGTAATTTTATTGACTATTTTTAGTTCGTCTTTGTCGTGACTGACAATTGCCTGAACAACTGTGGAAACGTCGTTTGGATCATCAACTTCATTCAAAAAAATTTGAGAAAACAACAAAGCCGCCCAATAGTGATGCTGAGTTCGGCCCATAAAATTTCCCATATCATGGCAATAGCCGGCAATAGCTGCCAATTCTTGCTCGTGGGCGGATAGGCCAATTTTTTTGGCAATACTCCTGGCACGATCAGCCACAATATTAATATGCCTGGGTCCGTGGTCGGTATAGCCCATAGCCGTTAAATAGTGCTGGGTTTGATCAATAAAATTCTTTATCTTTGGATTATCCTTAACGACTTCAAGGGTTAATTGCATATTTGTTTTTATTTATTAATTATTTTATAAAAATAATTTAATCGGCCATGGCCGTATCAAACCCTTCCAAATTCTCCCCTCTCTCTTTGGCTAAAGCGATTGCCTCTTCGCTTAAACGAATATTGGCATCAGCCAAAGCTTTTGAGGAAATAACGTTTGGCGCGTCCATCATTAAATCACGGCTATCACCGGTTTTAGGAAAAACTATCACTTCACGAATATTAGGCTCGCCTTGTAAAATTGCCATTAAGCGATCAATACCCGGGGCAATTCCGCCATGGGGCGGCGCGCCAAATTCAAAGGCTTCCAACATATGACCAAAACGATTTTTTATTTCTTCCTCACCTAATCCCAAGAGGTCAAAAACTTTCTTTTGAATATCGCGACGATGAATTCTGATTGAGCCGCCGGCAACTTCAAATCCGTTTAAAACCAAGTCGTAGCCGTAAGCGCGCCATTTTTTTGGTTCATCAGGATCTTTTTGCATATCTTCCAAATTCGGCATGGTAAACGGGTGATGGCTGGCCACCAATTTCTTTTCCGTTTCAGAATACTTAAACATGGGCGGATCAATCAGCCACATAAACGCCAACTCATCCGGATCGTCTTTTTTAACTCGCAAATCCGGCTTATCCGTGCCATATTTTTCCATACATTCTTGATAGGTCAAACGCGGAAACGGTTTTTGGGTAATTTTTTTGTTCGGGTATAAGCTCTCCACCAATTCAATCATCATCGGCTCAATCAATTCAAAAATATCTTCTTGCTCAACAAAACTAAGCTCAATATCAAGCTGAGTGAATTCGGCTTGCCTGTCCCCGCGCGTGTCTTCGTCACGAAAACATTTGGCGACTTGGAAATATTTTTCCGCACCCGAGACCATTAAAAGTTGCTTAAATTGCTGGGGCGATTGCGGCAGGACATAAAACTTGCCCGGATAAATACGCGAAGGCACCAAAAATTCTCTGGCCCCTTCCGGCGTGCCTTTGGTTAAAACCGGCGTTTCAATTTCCAAAAACCCTTGATTACTCAAATAATCCCTAAAAAATTTAGTCACTTTTGAGCGATTAACCATATTCTGAGTCATACGTAAAGTTCGCAAATCCAAATAGCGATATTTCAAGCGAATTTCCTCACCTACTTTTGAGCTGTCTTTATCAATTTCAAACGGCGGGGTTTTTGCTTCATTTAAAATTTCCAATTTTTCACCGGTCATTTCCACCGTGCCGGTTACGATTTTATCATTAATTTGTTTTTCCGGCCGTTTATTGATCTTTCCTTCAATGCTAACGACAAATTCCGGACGCAATTGATTGGCCAATTGATATGATTCTTCAAATTTTGGCTCAAAAACAACCTGCAAAAGGCCGCTTCGATCTCGTAAATCAATAAAAATTATCTTACCGTGGTCGCGACGAGAATGAACCCAACCGCTAACCTTGACTGTTTGACCAGCCTCTTTTACAACCTCCTCAATGGCAATTCTTTTCATAGTAAAAATATTAAAAATTATCGATAAATATAAAAATATTGTACTATTTTTTACGATTTTATGCAATATAAGATATTGATCGGCTCTTGACATAATTATTGAAAAACGCTATTATTTATACTTCAAAAGCTCTTTTTTCCAAAAACCGCAATTTCCCGCCAAAAGGGAAAAACCAGACTTCGAGAGGAGGTGAAGGCAATGCCCAAGAACGAATCAGGGGCAAGCACTGCAAGCTTAATTGACGCTTGCAAAAGAAACCATAACCGGCTGGTTTTAACGCCGGAGAGTATCCCCCATTTTAAGGCGTTAATTCGCCTGAAAGGTGGTCGCCATGCTTTGCGCGACGTTCCTCAGGGAGACGGTAGCCTAAAGAACCAAGTTATTGTGACCGCTCAGCCCGGCACTTTCCTGGTTTTCGAAATCTACACTGGGCAGCCACTTCATGCCTAGTGCCAACGAAGGCAAAAAATTCGCAATGCGATTTTCCCTGCCTTCTTTTTTTATAAAAAAAGCAGCCAGAGTCTGGCTGCAGGTTTGGTTTATCAAATCGGCCTTAGAGCACCAAAGCCTCAATGATCTGACTCATGTCAAAAGTTGAGAGACAGTACGCACACTGCAAGTGCGCATCGCCCTTCTTACCCGAGACATGAAAGAACGTTTCGTTCTCCGGATCAAGGTTGGTAATACATGCCTTGTTTGGACACCGGAAAACTTTGGCCACCGCTTTGGGCAAAGGTGGTTCAATGCGACGATAACCGCCATCTTCGCCGTCCTTGTCGCGCATCACGCTTAAACGCACTCGCGGCGAAATCAAAGCGTAGATTGCCATCAGCTCGTACGTTGGCCACAAGCCGTGGAGATAAATAACATCCTTGCGACCTAAGCTTGGCGAAGGCATACAGCGACCACGGATCTGCTGATTCCCCCTGTCATACAGGCCATGACGGACGTTGACCCGATCAATATACGTGGCCATATTCGGGTCAATGCGATCAATCACACAACCGTCCCTAATCCGTCCAATGGAAAGGTCCTGGCCGGCATACTTTTTATCCATCTGCTTCCAGTGTTCGTCAAGCGTTGAGGAAGCAATGATGTTGTTCTGTCCTAATCGCACCTTAGGCACGACCAGCAGCGGAACCGACTCAAAGCGATGTCGGTCAGTCAGGCGTAAAATCGCCATACGCGTGGGAATGGCCACGGCCGACTGCATGAACATTATCACCTTGGAGTGGTTCCACAGGCTCGGATGGATCATCGGCAAAGTGATGTCAAGCGGCTGAGCATCCATAATCTCCCCGGGAAACAAATCAATGTTCTCGGGCGTGATCATGAAAGCAGACGCCATTTTTTTGGCTTTATGCGCCGGCATTGACTCTTCCAGCCTCTCCAGCTGAAGACGAATCATGTAAACAAAATCAGCCGTCGCCGCATCAGCCAATGAACTGCCGGTGGCAAAGTTGACCAGATCCAATGACCAGGGGTCAATCTCCAACCCCTCGGGCGAAATCAGGATCAACTTGATTGAGAACCACTTGGCCAAATAGACCCACGACTGGGCCACTCGGCTGTGCTTGAGATCGCCGACAATAGCAATCTCTAAATTGTCCAAGATGTCCTCAACCGTTTTACCCAGATTCGGGCTGTCCAAATGACGCTGAAGTTTCTGCATGTCCTCAGCTGATTTTTTGCGAATGCCAAGCTTGCGCAAGACGATGGTGACTGCATCCAGCAGAACCTGCGTTGGATGATCGCGCGTGCCGGCACCGCCGACAATCACGGAAACACTGGAGTCAACCCAGCTCTCCGGACTGGAAGTCTTTTCCAGAAGCTGAGCCAGATGCAAGCCCAAGCCCTCAATTTTCGAACGGAGCACAAAATGCGTAACACCGTGTTGAGCAAGCATCCTGGCGGTATTCATCGCCGATTCGTGCTTGCCCAGAGAGCTGTTCTCCGGCCCAATTGGGTCAAGCAGCCGAAAATTGCCAAGCCGTATAGCGGCCATTTCTGACGAGTACTTGGTTCGGGTGCTGAGCTCCTCAAACCAAGGAATCAGAATTCTGTCAGCCTGACCCAAATACTGCGGATCAACCGGCGGGGCCTGGTTGGCAAAATAGTAAGGGACCATCCTCAGCCCCTCGCAAAGAAAGTCCACTACTTCGGACCTGGCCTGACTCCTTTCCGGCCCCAAAAGCGAGACCGAGAGCAAATGCTTCATGCTCATGTAACACTCCTTGTCTTACCATCTTTTTTTGGGTTGATCTTCTGTCTTGGTGATGGCTTTGGGTTTTTCCAGACAGTTGATTGCAAAAAATCGCAAAAAAATAACGGCTTCGCGCCGTTTTTATTTAGTTGTCAATGATCTGACAACCTCCTCAAAGATAATATCAAAATTTGCTAAAATGGTCAAGGGCCAATTTTTTCAAGTAATTTTATGGTTTTAAGCTCGTATTCAATGTTGTCCTGAACGAATTTGCCCAGCTTGTTCTTATTGCAGGCAATCTCAGGCAAGGGAGCAAGACCAAGTATTGAAAAAAATTTAACAATAAAATTCTGACGATAAGACTCAATTGTTTTAGGGTCAAGTTCTTTTTTATTTAAAGCTTCAAAAAAGCGCGAGAGTAAATCATAAATTTCCGGCTCCGGCTGAGAAAATGGCGTCATCTTTTCCACCACTTCCATGGCAAAAGAACCTAAAATTATTTTTCTTAAATTTTTTTTTATTTCACCAAAGTTTTTAAACGCTTCCGCACCCGCCAAATGATCTTGATTTTTACCGGGGGCCAACATCAAATAAATCAAAGCAAAGGGCTGAAGTTGGCCGTTTAATTTGCTTTGAATTTTTTTTGTGCCCTTGCCAATGGCTGTAATTTTACCTTTTTCTCTGGTGTAGATATAAAAAATCTGATCGGCTTCACCCCGATCAACAATTTTTAAAATTATACCCTTGGCTTGATAAGTCATTATTTTATTTTTTTCTGATCAAGAAAAGATTGTAAAATTAACATTGCCGCCACCGAATCATCATCCCCTTTTTGAGAAGAACCGGCAATTAAATTTTTTGCCTGACGACTGGTCAGTCTCTCGTCTTGAAGATGAATTGGCAAATTAAAATTATTTTTCAACCAAGAAACAAAATCGTTTACCGTTTTCAGCTGATCATTGATTATTTTTGTTTCATCGGCTTTTAGGGCAATCGGCAAACCCACAACAATTTCATCAATTTCCTCTCTTTCAACCACCTCTTTTAGTTTTGACAAAATAACCGACTGATTTGTTTCTCTGATAATCTCAAGCGGCAGCGCAAAAACACCCTGGAAATCCGATTTGGCCAGACCAATTTTTTTTAAACCATAATCAATCCCTAAAATTACCATAAAAAATTATTTTTGCGTTAATATTTCGCAACCCTTTTTGGTCACGGCAATTGTATGCTCAAAATGAGCGCACAAATTATCGTCGGCCGTTACAACCGTCCAACCGTCCAAACCGGTTTTGACTGCATAATGGCCGACATTCACCATCGGCTCAATTGCTAAAACCATACCGGTTTTTAATTGCAAATCTCTTTGATAATCATCCCAAAAATTTGGAATTCGCGGATCTTCGTGAACCGCATAACCCACCCCATGGCCAACCAAATCTCTTACCACCGAAAACCCTTCACTTTCCACAAAATGCTGAATTGCCCGACCAATATCTGATAAATAATTTCCTTCTCTGACTTGAGCCAAACCGACCGCCAAGGACTTCTTGGTTACATTTATTACTTTTTGCGCTAATTCGGAAATCTCGCCAATTGCAAAAGTAATGGCCGTATCGGTAAAGTAGCCCGGGTCCTTAGCCGGATATTTCATTCCAATATCAATACTTAGGATATCACCGTTTTTTAAAACATAGTCAGAGGGTATACCATGAACCAACTCGGTATTAACCGAAGAACAAATAGTTGAAGGAAACGGTTCATCATCAACATGACCCTTATAATTTTTAAAGGCCGGCAAGCCGCCTCTTTCTAAAATTAATTTTTCTGCCAAATCATCAAGCTGTCTGGTGGTTACCCCCGGCTTTGCCGCGTCTTTAAGTTCTTCTAAAACTCCGGCCAAAATTTTTCCGCCCTTTTTTATCATTTCAATTTCTTCCGGTTTTTTTATGGTCACCATATAAATTATTTTTGATGAATAATATAATCAATAGATTGATAAACTTCCTCAATTTGCTTTGAGCCGTCAACGCGATGCAAAACCCCTTGTTCAGAATACATTCTAAAAAGAGGTTCGGTTTCGTGATGAAAAATTCCAAGTCGTTGAGAAATAACCCCCGGATTATCATCCTCTCGCTTAAAAAGACGACCACCGCATTTATCGCAAATCCCGACCACTTTCGGTTTGTTGTAAATCGTGTGATAACTCATGCCACACTTACAGGCCAAACGGTTGGCCAAGCGCTCTATGGCTTGGCTGTCATTAAGCTCAATGGCAATTGCCAAGTCAATTCCGGTCAAGGAGTTTAAAAATTCCAATTGCGCCTGGTTTCTCGGGTAACCGTCAAGAACAAACCCCATCTCACAATCAGGCTGCTGCAACCTTTCTTTAACCAAATGATTGGTTAAATCATCTGGCACTAAATTGCCGGCATTAATATAGGGCTGTATTTTATTTCCCAATTCAGTTTGATTTTTTAGGTGATAACGAAAAATATCACCGGTAGAAATATAAGGCCAGCCATGCCGACGCGCAATTAATTCTGCCTGTGTTCCTTTGCCTGAGCCTTGCGGTCCAAAAATTACGATTCTCATATCTAATCTTTTATAATCAATTTATTAAACCTAAAATTTTTTCTTTATCAACTTCTGAAATTAAACCCTTATTCCTCAAGCTGCGAGCAGCCTCGGTTAACTCGTAAGCAGTAATGCCGCCGTCGTCCAGCTCCTTAACCAAAGCGGCATAAACCACTTCAAGCTGCTTTTGATCAAGCGTTCCTAAATTATATAAAGCTGAACGCAAGTGCTGATGATCTTTAAAAATTTTTTTTGATTCAAATATTGGCATAAAAACAAAAAGCTTGCAGCCAAACGCCTTTCAAGTCTTGCTTGGAAGCGTTTGTTTGCAAGCCTGCCTGCCTAGTTAGCCAAACAATAATTGCAGGCAACAGGCAGGCGCAAAGCTAATTTATAATCCTTCGTAGTCGCGCATGGTCAGCTGCGACTCAATCTGTTTATTTGTTTCAATGACAACCGAGACAACAATCAATAAGCTGGTACCGCCAATAGCCAAGGTTGTAATGCCGGTAAGACTATGGAGAACCTGAGGTAATACGGCAATAATACCCAAGAATAAAGCGCCGGCCAGAATTATGCGATTGGTAGTATATTTCAAATAGTCAGCCGTTGGTTTTCCGGGACGAATGCCAGGGATAAAACCGCCCTGTTTTTGTAAGTTCTCTGAAATTTGGTCCGGGTGAAAAACCACTTCGGTATAAAAGTAGGTAAAACCAAAAACCAATAAGAAATAAAGAATGTTATAAAAAATATTATTGGCAAAAAGACTGATAACGCCATTGGCAATATTGACTAAAATTTCTGATTTGGCTGTTAGGAAAAATTGCGCAATCATGGTTGGGAAAAGGATAATTGAAATCGCGAAAATAATTGGGATGACACCGGCCATATTAACGCGCAATGGCAAATGAGTATTTACCCCGCCGTACATTTTCATGCCCCTCACCCTTTTAGCGTAAGAAACCGGAACGTTTCTTTGACCCTCAGTAATAATAACCACGCCAACAATTGTCAAAATAGCAACGACGGCAAAAACTGCCAGGGTGATTAATTGGGTGCTATCAAAAACCGCAATTGTCTGTTTAAGGGCATCAGGAATCCTGGTGACGATACCGACAAAAATCAAAAGGGATATGCCATTGCCAACATGTTTTTCTGAAATAAGTTCGCCCAACCACATTAAAAACATTGTGCCGGCCGTAACCGTAATAATAATTGAAATTAATTTAATTGAATTCAAGTCAGTAAATATCTGAGCCGAAGATCTGTTTAGCAAAGCAATCAAACTGTAGCCTTGCAAGGCCGCCAAGGGAACTGTTAACATTCTGGTCCACTGATTAATTTTTCTTCTGCCCGCTTCCCCGTCTTTTGATATTTCCTCAAGCTGAGGAATAATCATAGTTAAAAGTTGAAGAATAATTGAAGCGGTAATATAAGGACCGACACCCATGGCCACAATTGAAAAATTTTCCATGCCACCGGCAGAGAGAATGTTCATAATACCCAAGAGTTGGTTGGAGGCAAAATAATCTTTCAGCGCCTGCGCGTCAATTCCCGGAATTGGGATATGAGCGGCAATGCGAAAGATTACAAAAATTCCCAAAACCGTCAAAATACTATTGCGCAGATCCTTTAATTTCCAAATTTGTAAAAATTTTTGATACCACATAAATAAGCTTGTATTTAGCTTGAGGATTTAGCTTAAGAGCTGGATTTTTCCGCCCGCTTTAATTATAGCGTCTTTTGCGGTTTCTGAAAATGAATTGGCCGCCACTGTTAACTTTTTGGTTAATTTGCCCTTGCCTAAAACTTTTACGCCGTTTTTAGGTGAGCTGATCAAGTTCTTTTCAATTAATCTTTTGACATTAACAATTTCACCGGCATTGAATCTGGCTTCCAATTGATCCAAATTAACAACTTCCGGTTTGACATAGAGGCTCTTGAAACCGCCAATTTTTGGCTTATTTCTAACCATTGAATTCAAACCAAAGCGCTTTAAGCCTTTGCGGCCGCCGGAACGAGAACGTTGACCCTTGAGACCGCGGGTACTGTAAGTGCCGTGACCGGAGGCATTGCCTCGGCCCACTCTCTTGGCCTTTCTTTTTGAGCCGCGGCTTATTTTCAAATTGTCTAAAGTAATTTCGGTCATATCCTTGGATTATTTATTCGAACTTATTTTTTAGTTTCTGACTTTTTTGATTTGGCTTTCGGCTCAACCTTAACAACTTCTTCCTTCTTTTCCGGTTTTTTCTCCGACTTTTTTTCCTCTTTGGCCTCAGGCTTAACTTTCGGCTGAACCTTTTTTAATTGTCTCAAAGCCTCAAGGGTAGCACTAACATTATTAATCTTATTGTTTGAACCTAAAATTTTTGCCACGACATTGGAAACGCCGGCCAAATCCAAAATGATACGAGTCGCGCCACCGGCCATGATACCGGTACCTTTCGGTGCGGGTTTAATCATAATTTTGGCCGCCCCAAATTTGGCGTTAACCTTATGAGGAATTGTTTCTTCAATAATCGGCACTACAACCAAATTTTTCTTGGCTCTGGTTGAAGCTTTATTTACAGCCAAGGTAACATCCGCGCCCTTACCAATACCCATACCAACTCGACCCTTGCGATCACCTAAAACAACACAAGCGCGAAAACGCATTCTTTTACCACCGGCCATAACACGGGTAACGCGGGCAATATCAATAATAGATTGTTCAAATTCGGTTTCAATACGGCCCTGAGATTCTCTGTGTCCCGGTCTTCTCTGTCTTCTTTGGCCTTGATTATTTTCTTTTGTCTCTACCATATTAATATTATATCTTAAAATTTAAGTCCGGCACTTCTCGCCCCATCAGCCGCGGCCTTAACTCGACCGTGATACTGATAGCTTGATTTATCAAAAACAACTTCGGCAATACCCGCCTTCAAAGCTTTCTGAGCAATAAGCTGGCCGACTTTTTCGGCAATTTCGCTCTTTTTGCCCTTATCCTTGATTTCGCTGTCGCGAGCAGAACACAAGGTCTTGCCTGATTGATCGTCAATCAATTGAATATAAAAATGATTCAAGCTGCGATAAACGCTCATTCTTGGTTTTTGAGCATTGCCCGAAACTTTGGCGCGGACTCTGGCTTTGCGGCGTATGCATCTTTCCTGTTTATTTTTTTGAGTTCTTAACATATTTTTGAATTATAAATTATGAGTCTGATTAAGCGCCTTTAGTCGCAGTCTTACCTTCCTTGCGGCGAATGACTTCGGTGGAATATTTAATACCCTTGCCCTTATAAGGCTCCGGTTTTCTGAATTTTCTAATTTCAGCGGCTGTCTGGCCGAGCAATTGTTTATCAAAACTCGAAACGGTAATGATATTCTTTTCCACCTTAATTTCAACACCGGCAGGAATCTGATATTCAATCGGGTGGGAATAACCTAAGTTCAAGGTTAAAACCTTGGCAGTTGACGCCGCCTTGTAACCAACGCCGTTAATTTCAAGCTGTTTGGAAAAACCCTCGGTAACGCCGGTAACCATATTGCCAATCAAGCGGCGGTAAAGGCCCCAGAGAGATCTTTGCTTTTTATCTTCCGGATCTTTAACGCTAACGGTTATGACATTTTCATTTTTATTGATAATTACTCCGGGCACCAACTTTTCTTTAAGCTCCCCTTTCGGACCTTTGACAACAATCAAATCATCGGTCATCTTAAAATCGACGCCGGCCGGAACATTAATCGGTTGTTTTCCAATTCTTGACATAATATAAAAGAAATTTAATTAAAATATTTCACAAATCACTTCGCCACCCAAACTCTTCTTTTTGGCGTCTTTATTAGTCATCAAGCCCTGGGAAGTAGAAATGATAGCAATACCCAAACTGTTTAAAACCACCGGCAATTCATCCTTGGTAACATACTTTCTGTGACCCGGTTTGCTGATGCGATTTAAGCTGCTAATCGCCGGCTCTTTACCGTTGTATTTCAAGGTAATTTTAATCTGTTTGAATGAGCCGGGTTCTTGGACTTCCTGAACATCCAAAATATAACCGCGTTTCTTCAGAATCTCGGCGATATTCATTTTAATTTTGGAAAAAGGCAAAATCACCTCTGGCTTTCTAACCGCCAAGGCATTCCTCATTCTTGTTAGCATATCAGCAATTGGATCTGTCATATTTTGAATTTAATTTAATCTAAAATTTATTAAAAATAATATTGAATAATAAAACCTAAAAACAAATTACCAGCTTGATTTGGTCACGCCTGGAATTTGAGCATTGTTGGCCAACTCGCGAAAGCAGATGCGGCAAAGATTGAAATCGCGCATATAGCCATGATTGCGGCCACAGCGCCAGCAGCGTCTGACAATACGAGTGGAGTACTTCGGTTTCTTACTTGATTTTACGATTTGTGATTCGGTTGCCATAGTTTATTTTATGAATGGAAATCCTAATAATTTAAATAGCTCTAAACCTTCTTCTCGGCTCTTAGCAGAAGTAGTTAAAGTAATCTGCAAGCCGTGCAATCTTTCAACTTCGTCTGATTTAATCTCCGGAAAAGAAATGTTTTCCTTAAAGCCTAAGTTTAAATTACCAAACTTATCAATATGCTTCGGGTCAAGGCCGCGGAAATCGCGAATACGAGGGAAAGTAATGTTAACCAACTTATCAACGAAGTCATACATTCTATGACCGCGCATGGTTACCATCATGCCCACAATCTGTCCTTTTCTAATCTTAAAATTGGAAATTGATTGCTTAGCTAAAGTTTTGACAGGTTTTTGGCCGGTAATTCTAACCAAGGTGTTTTCCACAAATTCATTGAACTTTGGATCTTTAAGCCCGTGGCTGGTGCCAACATTAACGATAACCTTGATAATCTTCGGGGTCGCGTTAACGTTTTTATAACCAAACTTCTCTTTCAAAGCCGGCATTACCTGTTTTTTATATTTTTCCTGGAGACTATTCATAAATAATTTAAATTATTTCTTTACATTTTTTGCAAAATCTAACTTTATTCTTATTTTCAACCTTGTAAGCAACCCTGACTGATTTACCGCATTTGGGGCAGATAAGAGCGACATTGCTGGCTTGGATTGGCGCCGGAAACTGAATTCGCTGACCTTTTTCACCCTGAGTTTTGGGACGCTTATTTTTGTTCAACAAATTAAGGCCCTCAACTGAGATCTTGTCTTTTTCAACATTAACCGAGAGGACTTTTCCGCTCTTGCCTTTGTCCTTGCCGGTTAAGATTTTTACTTTGTCGCCTTTCTTAATTTTCATAATATATAACTTTAACCTTTATTAACTTTATAAAACTTCCGGGGCCAAAGAGACAATCTTATTGTATCCGAGATTTCTTAATTCTCTTGCCACCGGACCCAAAATACGGGTCCCCTTCGGTTCCTTGCTGTCTTTATCAATAATAACGCAAGCGTTGTCATCAAAACGAATATATGAACCGTCCGGGCGGCGGGTTTCTTTTCTAACTCTGACCATAACCGCATGCAAAACATCGCTTTTCTTTACCATGCTGTGAGGGACGGCTTCTTTGACAACCACCGTAATAACATCGCCCAAGCCGGCATAACGTCTCTGGTATCCTCTCAAAACCTTAATGCACTGGACTTTTTTGGCGCCGGTGTTGTCTGCCACTTTTAACATTGAGCGTAATTGGATCATATCTTTAAATCAAATCAATTATCAATTTATTTTACTTTACTTAAAACGCGCCAACATTTATGTTTGGAAATCGGACGGCATTCGGTGAAAATGACACTATCGCCAATTTTATATTCATTCTTTTCATCATGAACCTGATATTTCTTGGTGATGGTGTAGCGTTTAAAATATTTAGGATGAAGTCTGGTTCTTTTAACTTCAACCACAATCGTCTTGTCGCCTTTATTGGAAACAACCAAGCCGGTAAATTTTCTTTTAATTGTTTTCTTAACTTCTGCCATATAAATTATTTATTGCCCTTTTTAGTCAGGCTAATTAAATATAAAATCTGAGCGATAAGCTTTTTGACGCCACGAACCTCTCTAACATTTTTAAGCTGGTTTGATCTGACTTTAAAGTTCAAATCGCGCAACTTTTCGCGGGTCTCGGTTAAAAGCGCTTTCAATTCCGACTCTGATTTATTTTTTAATTCTTGATATTTCATAATTAGTCTTTAACGATAAAGGTGGTTTTAAAAGGCAATTTGTGGGAGGCTAATCTCATAGCTTCTCGAGCTTTATCCTCATCAACGCCGTCCATTTCAAAAATAATGCGGCCCGGTTTGATGATAGCAACATAATGGTCAACCGCGCCTTTACCCGAACCCATGGTTGACTGCTCACCTTTCTGAGTAACCGGCTTATCCGGGAAAACGCGAATCCAAATCTTACCGCCTCTTTTAATAAAGCGGGTCATGGCACGGCGGGCAGCTTCAATCTGTCTGGCGGTTAGCCAAGAAATACCCATGGCCTTAAGACCATATTTGCCAAAGCTAACTTCTGTGCCGGCAGTTGCTTTGCCGCGCAGAGTTCCCTTTTGCCATTTTCTATGTTTAACTTTTTTTGGTGACAACATATCTTATCGACAATTATTATTTGCAAATTAATTATTCTTTGCGGTGTCTTTTTTAAACACTTCCCCTTTATAAAGCCAGACCTTAACACCCAAAGCGCCATAAGTAGTTCTGGCTACGCCTCTGGCATAATCAATATCAGCTCTCAAGGTGTGCAAAGGCAACTTTCCGGCAGTCAACTTTTCGGTTCTGGCAATTTCCGCGCCGTTTAAGCGGCCGCCAACGACAACCTTAATACCTTTAATGTCTGCCTTTTCGGTACGCTGAATCGCCTGCTTCATCACGCGGCGGAACGGAATTCTTTTTTCCAAATCAGCCACCATTGATTGAACAATCAATTCAGCTGAAAGACTTGGATTGCCGACTTCCTGAATATTGATGTTTAAGTTGGTCTTTTTATCCAAAAATTTGGCTTTAATTTTTTTCTTTAATTCTTCCACGCCCTGACCGCCGCGACCGATAATCACGCCCGGCTTGCCGGAATGAATGACAACCGTAACTGCTGCGTTTGATCTTTCAATTTCAATCTTGGCAACAGAAGCCTCTTTTAATTCTTTTTTAATAAATTTCTTGATTTCAAGGTCTTGCTGTAAAAACTTAGCAAAATCACGCTTGGAAAACCATTTGGAATCCCAGCCATATATGACGCCGACCCGGAAAACTTTTGGATGTACTTTGTGTCCCACAGTATTTAAGAAATTAATTATTAATCATTATAGAAATTATTTAGCCGCTTTCTTTTTAGCTTTCGGCTTTTCTTTTTTGGCTTCGGCTTCATCTTCTTTTTTCGCTTTAGCCGCATCTTTTACGCCCAAAACCAATTCGTAATGAGTTGTCTGTTTGCGCAAAACCGTTGCCCGACCATGAGCCTTGGGCATCCAGCGGCGCAAAGACGGACCGGAATTAGCCGTAAACTTTTTAATATATAAATCCTTCTGGTCAAGCTGAAAATTATGTTCAGCATTGGCCAAGGCTGATTTAATCAATTTAACAATCGGAGCGGCGGCGGTTTTTGAGCTAAAAGCCAAAAGATCAACTGCATCCAAAGCCATAGCGCCTCTAACCTGATTAACAACCAATCTGGCTTTTTTGGCTGAACCCGGGATGAACCGAGCAAAAGCCTTTACTTCAACAACGGCCTTCTTCGGCTTTGAT
Organism: uncultured Gammaproteobacteria bacterium; assembly: GCA_964540635.1. GTDB lineage: Bacteria > Patescibacteriota > Patescibacteriia > Buchananbacterales > UBA6539 > 02-FULL-45-11b. Next base: position 145,120 of record CAZINP010000003.1, on the reverse strand, counting down.
TCCGGCTTGGCTGCCTTAGCCTTAGCTGCCGGCTTCTCGGCCTTAGTGACTGATTTTTTTACCGCTTTTTCTTTTTCCATAGTATTAATAAATTTCTAACAAACTATTTTTTAATCGCGCCAGAAGCTTTATCTGCGGCCGCTTTGGCTTGGTCTTTGGCCATCTTACCGCCATGAACCACGAATTTCTTAGTGGGAGAAAATTCGCCCAAGCGATGACCGACCATATTTTCCACAACGGTTACCGGCACATGGACTCGGCCGTTATAAACACCAACCACAAAACCAACCATTTCCGGAGTAATCATGCAGGCTCTATCCCAAGTCTTAATCACGGTTTTATCATTAACCTTGAGTTTGCTGATTTTCTTTAATAATTTTTCATTAACGTAAGGGCCTTTTTTTAAGCTTCTTGACATATCTTTTATAAATGATTATTTAGCGTTTCTTCTCGGACGTCTCTTTAAAATAAACTTATCGGAATACTTCTTCTGTTTTCTGGTTGGTACACCCAAAGCCAATTTACCATAAACGGTCTTCGGTGCTTTCATACCAATCGGGTTGTGACCTTCACCACCACCATGAGGATGGTCGTTCGGGTTCATGGCTTTACCTCTGACTGTCGGCTTAATACCAAGATGTCTTTTTCGGCCAGCCTTGCCGATTCTGATATGCATTGCATCCGGGTTTGAAACCTGGCCTAAAGTCGCCATGCATTTTTTTGATATAATTCTAACTTCACCGGAAGGTAATTTAATATTGGCATAATCCCCTTCAAGCGCCATTAATTTCGCGGTTGAACCGGCAGTTCTGACAATCTGAGCGCCTTTACCGGGCATTAATTCTAATTCATAAATTTGTAAACCAAGCGGGATTTGTTCCAACGGCATACGATTGCCGGATCTAATCTCGGTTCTATTCAGTGATGACATCACTTCATCGCCAACTTTCAAATCAACCGGGGCTAAGATATATGATTTAGGACCATCAGCATACTGAATCAAAGCAATGCGGGCACGGCGATTAGGATCGTATTCAATGGCAATAACTTTTGCCGGAACGTCAAAACGATTGCGCTTGTAATCAATCAAACGATAAAAACGCTTGGCTCCCCCGCCACGATGCCTGACAGTAATCTTGCCAGAAGCATTGCGGCCGCCGGTTTTCTTTTTAATTTTAATCAGCTTTTTTTCCGGTCGCTTTTTGGTGATATCAGCAAAAGTATCCACGGAAGTGTGGCGGCGGGCCGGGCTGGTTGGTTTGTAAATCTTTATCGGCACAAATTTATAAAATAATTATTAAACGCCTTCGTAGACTTCGATTTTATCGCCGGGCTTTAAGGTGACAATCGCCTTTTTCCAATCTTTGGTCTTGCCAAAGTTTCGGCCATATCTGACGGACTTGCCGCCATAATTGGCAATATTAACATCCAGCGGTTCTACTTTATATATCGAACGAATGGCTTTTTTAATTTCAATCTTATTCATTCTCGGATTCACGCTAAAAACGTATTTGTTAGCCGAGGCCAAATAAGAAGCTTTTTCGGTAATCAACGGTTTAATCAAAACGCGAAATGACTGATTTGATTTTCCTTTCAAATCTTTATCTTTTTTTACTTCGGTTTTGACCGGTGATTTTTCTTCAACTTTTTCTACCTTAACCGGCTTAGGCTGCGGTTTGATTGCTTTAACCGGTTTGGCAACCTTAGCTTTTGTTTCTTCTTCTTTTTTTCCTTTAAATTTATCAAAAATACCCATAGGATTATTTGGTTAAATAATTCTTTTCAATCTCGGCCAAGGCATCAACAGGCATTAAAATATATTTGCTTTTGACCACTTCTACAATGTTTAAAGCATTGGCGCCAAGATAAGCCACTGACTGAAGGTTTCTAGCTGACCTGGTCACCTTTTCGTTCTTGGCCGGCAAGACCAAAAGAACGGCTTTCATTTTTTTGGTTTTCTTTTCCGCTTTTTCATCTTTTTTCAACAATTTCTTTTTCTTATCGCGCAAACCTAAATTCTGTAAAATTTCAAAAAACTTTTTAGTCTTGGCTTCCGGTAAATCTAGGGAATCAACTAAAATCAACTTTTCATTGGCTGCCTTATCGGACAAAGCCATAAATAATGCTTTGCGTTTAACCTTTTTATTGATCTTTAATGAAAAATTTCTTTCGTTGTTCGGACCAAAAGTAATACCACCACCGCGCCACAAAGGAGAACGAATGGAACCATGACGAGCTCGGCCGGTGCCTTTTTGTTTCCAAGGCTTTTTGCCGCCGCCGCGAACCTGACTTTTATCAAGGGTGCTGGCAATGACCTGGCGGGCATTGGCGCGCTGGGCGACGATAGCCTGCTGAATCAATTCTGGTTTTATAGCCAAACCGAAAACCTTGGGATTCAACTCCAAATCTTTAACTTTATCGCCTGAAAGATTGTAGACTGTCGCTTTAATCATATAAAAATTATAATTTAATTTCCTTAAGAAGCCGAGGCCTCATCGGCCGGTTTAGTTTCTTCGGCCGGAGTTTGCTCAGTTGGCGCTTCATCTTTTTGCTCAACCTTTTCTTCTTCTTTGGCTTCTGCTTCAGCCTCAACTACTTCTTCCACTTTCGGTAAAATCAATTCGCCTTCGCCGGCTAAAAGCACCAAACCATCACGATGGCCGGGAATGCCGCCTTTAACAAATATTTCATTGCCTGAAGAATTAACTTCAATTACTTCCAAGTTGGAAATACTGACCTGCTCGCCGCCCATTCGGCCGCCCATTCTCTTGCCTTTGAAAACATGCTGAACGCCGCCGGCGCCAATTGAACCTGGCATACGGTGCTGGTCTTTATGACCGTGGGTAGCCGGTGAACCATGGAAACCGTGTCTTTTAACAACGCCCTGGAAACCCATACCTTTAGAAATACCGGTAACTTTTATAATATCACCGGGCAAAAAGGTGGTGGCATCAAATTTAGTGCCAACTGATAAATTCTGGGCCTGAGCCGAATCAACTCTGAATTCCTTTAAATAGCGGAAATTGCCCAAGTCTTTAACATGTCCTTTCGTCGGTTTATTCAATTTCTTTTTTGAACCAAAACCAACCTGAACGGAAGTATAACCGTCGTTTTTCTCGGTTTTAATCTGAGTGACCACGCAAGGACCGGCGACGACGCGAGTGACTGGTACCACTGTGCCGTCCGGTTTGAACTTCTGGGTCATTTCTTTTTTTTCGGCTAGGATGAATTTCATATTATTTAGGTTGTAGGAAGTTAGGTAAGTAGCTTGAAGCTCATGAAAATAAGCTGCAGGCTACTTACCTGAAAAAATAAAAATCTGCCTCAAAGAGCCAGGAGCTTGAGTTATCTGGCAAATTGTTTGGCTAATTTTTCTTAAAGTTGTTAATCTCCTAAAAAATCACCTGAACTTACAAAGGTTTTTTCCTTTTTGGAAAGCTTTCTTTGTATTTTCAAACGATTAATTAGATTATTTTAATAAATCTAATTTCTAACTTAAATCATTTTGATCTCGACGTCAACACCGGCCGGTAAATTCAAATTAGTCAGAGAGTCAACAGTCTTCGGGGTCGGATCCAAAATGTCCAATAAGCGCTTGTGAGTGCGCATTTCATACTGATCCCTGGCGTCTTTGTGAACAAATGACGACTTCAAAACAGTGTACTTCTTCTTTTCTGTCGGTAATGGGATGGGACCTAAAACCACGGCTCCGGTTCTTTCAACCGTTTCCATAATGGTTTTAGTGGACTGATCAATGATCTTGTGATCATAAGCCCGGATCTTGATTCTGATTTTTTGCTTGTTTTCTTCGGTTTCTTCGCCTTTGCGAACTGAAACCGGGACTTTCTTAATTGCTGCCATTGTTTTAAGGAAAGAACTTAATCCCCCATCCCGCCAAAGGCGGGATGGGGTATGTTAAGTGTTACTTAATAATTTTACCGACCACACCGGCGCCGACGGTTCTGCCGCCTTCGCGGATGGCGAATTTAGTCTTTTCTTCCAAAGCAACCGGTTTAATCAAATTGATGGTCAAGTTAAGGGTGTCGCCAGGCATGACCATTTCAGTGCCTTCCGGCAAAATAACTTCACCGGTAACATCAGTAGTACCAATGTAAAACTGAGGTTTGTAGCCTTTGAAAAATGGGCTGTGGCGGCCACCTTCTTCTTTGCTTAAGATATATGTTTCTGCAGAGAATTCAGTATGAGGGGTAATTGAACCCGGTTTGGCTAAAACCTGACCGCGTTCAACTTCGTCCTTCTTAATACCTCTAAGCAGCAAACCGGCGTTATCGCCAGCGCGGCCTTCATCCAAGGACTTGTTAAACATTTCAATACCGGTAACAACGGTCTTGGCAGTATCTTTCAAACCGACAATTTCAACTTCGTCGTTTACTTTGATAATACCTCTTTCAATTCTACCGGTAACAACGGTACCGCGGCCTTCAATGGAGAAGATGTCTTCAATCGGCATCATAAACGGCTTGGCGACATCGCGGACCGGTTCTGGGATGTAAGAATCAACAGCGGCCATCAATTCGTCAATGCATTTTGAAGCTTCCGGATCCTTGGGGTTTTCCAAAGCCTTTAAAGCTGAACCGCGGACGAAAGGAATTTCATCACCAGGATATTCATATTTCTTTAATAAATCTCTAACTTCTTCTTCAACCAAGTCAATTAATTCCGGATCTTTAACCTGATCAACTTTATTTAAAAAGACCACCATATTCGGTACACCGACTTGGTGAGCTAAAAGGATGTGTTCTCTAGTTTGAGGCATCGGACCATCAGTGGCGGCAACGACCAAAATCGCGCCATCCATCTGAGCCGCACCAGTAACCATGTTTTTAACATAGTCAGCGTGGCCCGGGCAGTCGATGTGGGCATAGTGACGTTTGTCGGTTTCGTATTCAACGTGAGCAGTAGCAATAGTAATACCGCGATCTCTTTCTTCAGGAGCGTTGTCAATTTGATCAATACTTTTACTCTGGGCGGTTTTGCCTTGAGCGCCTAAAACCGTCAAAATAGCGGCGGTTAAGGTGGTCTTACCGTGGTCAACGTGACCAATGGTACCAATGTTTAAATGGGGCTTTGACCGTTCAAATTTATCTGCCATAAAAAAATTTCCTTCTTTCGGCGATCTTTTGTAAGCCAGCTTTAGTGAAGGATAGACTAAAGCGGATCGCTTTAATTTTTGTTAATTAATTATTAATAAATTAATATTTAAATGCACTTTTGATTTTATACAAATTACCAGGATTTGTCAAGATTAGTCTACGGGCTCAAAAAAGTAATCTTGGGCCGACTTGATATCATCAGAGACTTTTTTAGCTGAATTTAGCCAATTTTTCTGATTTTCCTCTGGTTTTTTCTCAACTTCTTTTTCCGCAATTTCCGTCCAATCTTCAAATTCTTTACCTTTATTAGCAGCTTTCCATGAAGCAATTTCAGAATTAACTTTATCAAGCAATTGCTCTTCGGATAACGAGGCCAATGATGCGCTGTTTTGACCTAGGCGCTCAAAGGCTTCAAAATCCATGATTACATAAGCCGGTTCCTGATTGGCGTTTAAAACAATAATATTACTATTTGTTTTTTTGGCCAGATCAAGAATTTTGTCAATACTATTGGGCATATTAATTTTTTGCACCCCTCCCCTGCAGTATATTATTTCTTGTCTTTATTACCTTTAATAACTTCAGCCACATTGCTTGGAACTTCAGCATAGTGGGAAAATTCCATGGAATATGAAGCGCGGCCTTGAGTCATTGATCTAACTTCGGTGGCATAACCAAACATTTCTGCCAAAGGTACTTTAGCGTCAATAACTTTGGTTTGGCCGCGATCTCTCATTTCTTCAATCTGGCCGCGTTTGGAATTCAAATTACCAATAACATCACCCATTGATTGTTCCGGGGTAACAACTTCCACTTTCATAATCGGTTCCAAGATAATCGGCGTAGCTCTTCTAACAGCTTCCTGGAAACCCATTGAAGCGGCAATTTTAAAGGCGGCTTCTGAAGAGTCCACTTCGTGATATGAACCGTCATAGACCTCAACTCTAATATCAATCAACGGATAACCGGCGATAACACCTCTATCCAAAGCTTCTTTAACACCTTTTTGGATAGCCGGAATATATTCACGCGGGATAACACCACCCTTGATTTCATCAACAAATTCAAAGCCTTCGCCTCTAGCCTTGGGTTCAATGCGCAACCAGCAGTGGCCGTATTGACCGCGACCGCCGGACTGTCTGACGTATTTACCTTCAGCTTCAGATTTGCCCTTAATGGTTTCTTTGTAGGCCACCTGGGGTTTACCCACCGTGCAATCAACTTTAAATTCGCGGCGCATTCTTTCCACCAAAACTTCCAAATGCAATTCGCCCATGCCACCAATTAAGGTCTGCATGGTTTCTTCGTCGGTTCTGACCTTGAAAGTCGGATCTTCTTCGGCCAACTTCTGCAAAGCAATGCCCATCTTTTCCTGATCGGCTTTTGTTTTCGGCTCAATGGCCACCCAAATAACCGGTTCGGGGAAAGAAATGGTTTCTAAAACTATCGGATGACTTTCATCGCATAAGGTATGGCCGGTAAAGGTGCTCTTCAAACCAACCGCCGCCGCAATATCACCGGCGTAAACTTCTTTTACTTCTTCACGATTATTAGCATGCATTCTGACGATGCGGCTGATTCTTTCTTTTTCACCGGTCTTGGTATTTAAGACATAGGAACCTGATTCCAATTTACCGGAATAAACTCTAAAAAAGCAAAGCTTACCCACAAATGGGTCAACGGCGATTTTGAAAGCTAAGGCCGTAAACGGTTCATCATCAGAAGTTTTTCTGACTTCTTCAACTTCCGGGTTCTTTGGGTTAAAGCCGGTAACCGGAGGAATATCAAGCGGAGTCGGCAAATAATCACAAATGGCATCCAATAAAAGCTGAACACCTTTGTTCTTCAAGGCCGAACCGCAAAGAATCGGCATTATCTCTGACTTAATAACACATTTTCTTAAAGTCGCTTTTAAATCTTCAATGGCAATTTCTTTTCCTTCCAAATATTGATTCATCAAATTTTCATCGTGTTGAACAATGGCTTCAACCAATTCGTGGCGGTATTTTTCAGAAGCTTCTTTGAGATCAGCCGGAATTTCACCAATTTCATATTCCTTACCCATATCATCTTTATAAATCCAAGCCTTCATGGTCATTAAATCAATCACACCTTTAAATTCTGACTCGGCGCCAATGGGCAATTGAATCGGGTAAGCGTTTTTGGTTAAGCGTTCGCGAATGGCATCTAAGTCTTTGTAAAAATTAGCGCCCATGCGATCCATCTTGTTAACAAAACCCAATAGCGGTACTTTGAATTTTTCCGCCTGGTGATAAACGGTTTCAGACTGAGGTTCAACGCCGGCCACGCCATCAAAAACCACCACGCCGCCGTCCAAAACGCGCAAAGAGCGCTGGACTTCAACGGTAAAATCAATATGGCCCGGAGTATCAATCAAGTTAATTCTGCACTTTTTATCTTCCTCACCTCTTGGCGCCCAAAAGCAAGTGGTAGCCGCAGAAGTAATGGTAATGCCGCGTTCGCGTTCTTGGTCCATCCAGTCCATTTCGGCCGCACCTTCATGAACTTCGCCAATCTTGTGCTTCTTGCCGGTATAATACAAAATACGCTCGGAAACAGTGGTTTTACCAGCGTCGATATGGGCAATAATACCGATGTTACGGGTTTTTTCTAAAGAATACTCACGGGGCATAAAAATATAAAATTTAAAATATTAAATAAACTAGTAAAAACGCCCAAAAAAAGGGCGTCTTTCCAATCGTCTTTAGCGAATGAAGTGAGCAAAAGCACGATTGGCTTCAGCCATCTTGTATGTATCCATGCGCTTTTTAATGGCTGCGCCTTCTTTATTGTAAGCGGCAATCAATTCATCGGCTAATTTCTCGGCCATCGGCGCGCCTTTTCTGGCTTTGGCGGCTGCAATAATCCAGCGATAAGCCAAGGTCAAGCGGCGATCACCGGAAACTGAAACCGGCACCTGATAGTTACCACCGCCAACGCGTCTTGATTTAACTTCCACATCCGGACCGACGTTTTTAAGGGCACCGTCAAAAACTTCCAACGGATCCTTTTGAGTTTTTTCTTTAATAATTTCAAAGCAACCGTAAACAATCTTTTGAGCGGTGGACTTTTTACCGCGAGTCATGATTTTATTGACTAATTTGCCAATATTAACGCTGTGATACTTGATATCAGGAGCTGTTTTTCTTTTAGGAGTTTTTCTGCGCATAGTTTATATAAGATTTAACAATTTATTATTTGGCAGCGGCTGCCTTCTGTAATTTAGAGCCATATAAACTGCGGCCGCGTTTGCGGTTCTGAACGCCCTGAGTATCAAAGACGCCGCGAACAATATGATATCTAACGCCCGGCAAATCTTTAACTCTGCCGCCGCGAATTAAAACCACGGAGTGTTCTTGCAAATTATGGCCTTCACCCGGGATGTAGGCGGTAACTTCCATGCCGTTTGAAAGGCGGACTCTGGCGATCTTACGCAAAGCGGAGTTCGGTTTTTTCGGGGTCATGGTAGTAACCTTAACGCAAACACCGCGCTTAAAACCCGAACCTTTCGGGTTATTTTTCTTGGTTCTTCTTAAAGTGTTTGAAACCAAAAGTAAGGCCGGTGATTTAGGCTTTCTTTTCGGAGATTTACGTTTTTTTCTGATTAACTGGCTAATAGTAGGCATATTAATATGCAAGAAAATTATTAAAGTCTTAAAAATCTGCCTTATTCGGCAGAATAAAATTATACAAATATACTAACGAATTACCAAACAAAAGTCAAGACACAAGGCTACAAACCAAAAATTCTGATAAATAAGCCAAAAACAAAACTAATTAGACTACTAATAAAAGGCATAAATAAAAACAAGACAAAAATCGAAATAATTAGGCCATACTGAGCCATAAGATATGGGTTACCCAACGGCGTCTTTTTAATCAGGTTATTAATCGGGCCAAAAGTGGTTAAAAAATTAAAACCATCAAAGCCGGGCAAAGGGATAAGGTTAAAAACCGCCAAAACCAGGTTTACCTGCATTAATGCCGAAAAAAAGATTACCCCTAAATTATTGGCTAAAATACCAAGATTTTGCGTGGTTATTTTTAAAATCAAAGCAGCAATTGCCGCGATTATCAAATTAGTAACTATACCGGCCAAAGAAACCCACCTAAAAGCACTCGCTCCCCCTTTAAGCCTAAACGGATTAACCGGCACGGGTTTGGCCCAGCCAAAAAGAAAGCCGGAATTTGATAAATAAAGCAAAAACGGTACCAGAATTGAACCAATTGGATCAATGTGAACAATTGGGTTCAAGGAAAGGCGACCGGAGATCTTAGCGGTATCATCGCCAAACAAATAAGCCACCCAGCCATGGGCAATCTCATGTAAAACCACAGAATACAGAAAGGTGGCGATAAAAATTATAAAAATTATTGTATCCATAACTAATATATCATAGCAAACTCTTGATTTTTTTAAAAGTATCTGATAGAATCAATTATAAGTTCAAATTTTATTTTTTATAAATTATGCCGAATTGTGACATCTGCCAGCGCACTCCTCTTAAAGGTAATGCTGTCAGCCACTCCAACAGAAAGACCATCAGACGCCAGAAACTGAACTTGCAGTCAAAAATTATTGACGGCAAAAAGGTCAGAATCTGCACTCGCTGCATCAAAACCATGGTCAAACCGGCCAGAAAAACTGCCGGCAAATCAAAAAACTAAGCCTTCAAGCTTAAATGGTTTTACCATTGGCCTTATGGCTTAGTTTTTGATTTGCAAAAAAATTATTGGCAGAGTTTCATGCACTCGGTTTTGGCCGTGCCAGTCAAATTGGTACAAGCTGAACAAACGCTTTGGATTTGAGTATCCATTTCCGAAAGGGTTTTTTTCATCATTGAAGTCATATCGGTAAATTCAACTTCACCGGGAACCGAAAAAGTTGATTCGTCTGATGACCAAGACATACATTTATAATCAAGCCTTGTATCAAAGTCAACCGTATTGGCCGCCTCGGGCTGATTATACTGTTTGGCCTTTTCCTGCATTTGTTTGATTTCTTCTTCCGTGAAATTAAATTTGGTGCCGGCTTTATCCCCTTCTCTCCACATATATTGCCAGGTGCCGAGCTTCAAACTGTTAACCATGGTTTTTTGTCCGTCAACTTCGGCGCTAACCTGAACTCTCACCTTGTCGCCGCTGACATAAACCGTGCCGCTCTGACTTGAACCATCAGAATAAGTACACTTCAATGGTTTATTGCGGCCAATTAAATCTTTAAGTGAGCCGGAAAAAGATTCAGACTGATCAGCGCCCAAAGCATTATTGCCTTTGTCCAAATTTTTTCCTGATTCGGTTTTTGGCCCGCAAGCCGAAAGGGTCAAACCCATGGCTAAAGCCAAAACCAAAAAAGAAAGTTTTTTCATTTTAGTTATTGTTAACTTTAGTTAAAATTAAAAAACTGATAAATAGAGCAATCAAGAAAAAGCAGGCGCCATAAAAACACGGCGTTAAAAACGGATTAACCACGCCAACGGCGCAACCCGTGGTGCAGGCCTTGCCCTTAAGCCAAGAGGCTAATTCAATAAAAAAATTGGTCCAGGCAAAAACCGTGCCCAGGGCCAAGATAATAAATTCGGAAAGGACTAGTTTTTTCATAAAATTATTTTTAATTAATTAATTTATAAAAATTATATCTGCACTTTGGAAAAAAGCCAACTGCCTAAAGCCAAAGCCGCCAGAGCCGCCAGGGATAAAATCGTCAAATCCATCATTAAGCCCCAATGCAAACCAAAAGTTAAAGCGCTTCTGATGCCGTCAACGCCATAATAAAGCGGATTGCACATAATCACGCCTTTGATGCCAGCTGGAATTCCATCAAGCGGAAACAAGGCACCAGACAAAAAGAAAACCGGCATAATGATAAAATTCATGATCAAAGGAAAAGCATGCGCATCAGTTAATAAAGATGCAATGGCCGTACCAAAAGCAGTGAATAAAATCGCAATCAAAAACATAAAAACAAACGCCAAAGGCAAAAACCAAAAATTCGGCCGAAAACCGATTAAAACGGCGATGAATAAAACCACCAAACCTTGCAAAAAAGAAACCGTCGCTCCGCCCAAAGTCCGGCCCAGCATGATATTAAAACGCGAAACCGGCGAAACCAAAGTTTCTTTTAAAAAACCGAATTGCCGATCCCAAATCACTTCAATGCCGGTAAACATGGCCGAAAATAAAATGCTCATGGCTACAATGCCCGGCGCCAAAAATTGAATATAATTACCGCCGCCGGCTTTTTGATAAATGGGGCCAAAACCAAAACCCATGGCCACCAAAAACAAAATGGGCTGACCCAAACCGCCGACCATTCTGGCCTTAGAGCGAAAATATCTTTTAATTTGTCTTAACCAAAGGATGTAAATCGCCTTCATATATTTATCTTCTACCGTGAAAGGGATGAGCGCGCATTTTATCCAAAGCATCAGCCCCGCTTTCGCGAATGTCACGACCGGTTAAATCAATAAAAGCTTCTTCTAAATTTTTCTTGCCCGATTTTTCAATCAATTCTTTGGGCGAGCCTTGAATTAAAATTTTGCCGTGATCAATAATAGCCACCTTGGAAGCAACGCGCTCGGCTTCTTCCATATAATGAGTGGTAAAAAAGACGGTGATCCCCTCTTTTTGATTTAAATTTTGTATATAACTCCAAATGTGATTTCTCGTTTGCGGATCCAGCCCCAAAGTCGGTTCGTCAAGAAAAAATATTTTGGGATGATGCAGTAGGCCGCGCGCGATTTCCAACCGGCGCTTTTGGCCGCCGGAAAAAGTTTTAACCAAATCATGGCGCCGCTCATACAGCTCCACAAATTTCAAAAGTTCGTCAATTCTTTGGCGCCTCAAGGCTTTGGGCACTTGATACAAAACGCCGTGAAATTCCATATTCTCCCAAACCGTCAATTCTTCATCCAAACTGGAATCTTGAAAAACAATACCAAAAGATTTCCTGACTTTTGCCTGATCTTTTATCGGCGAAAAACCGTTTAAACTGATTTGCCCGGAAGTGGGCTCAAGCAAGGTTGTTAAAATTTTTATGGTCGTAGTTTTACCCGCGCCGTTTGGGCCCAAAAAAGCAAAAATTTCACCCTTTTTTACTTCAAAATCAATATTATCAACGGCCACAAAATCCTTGTATTTTTTGGTTAAATTCTTTACTTCAATGATATTTTCCATGGTGAAATTATAACATGAATATGATAAATATAAAATTATTTTAAATCATCTCAACAATAGGTGTAAATGGGGGGTTTGGGGGCCAACGTTAAGCCCGAGCCGACTTTACTTCCGACAAATTTGGTTTAAAATTTTAGATTAAACAACTTCTACTCCGGCAATTTTTTTAAGATCTTAGATTAAATAACTTCGCCTCCGGCGAGGGTTACTTTTATAACTAAAAGTAACCAAAAGTTCCGGGGGCCCACGATTCGCCTGATGCGACAATTTTTCTTTTAACGGATCAATTTGGGCTTAACGTTGGCCCCCGGACCCCCCCGTTTGGATCTATAATTTTAGTTATCTAATCTAAATAAAAATTGTTCTCAACCGATTATTCCAAAAAAATATACCCAATCATGGCCTCAATCTCCTTGGGCTTGTCGCGCCGATTGGAAAAATATTTTTTATCGCAATAAGTGCAAGCCGAATCTATTTTAATTTTTTTGGGATCAAGGCCCAAAGAAACCAACTGAAATTTAACAATGCCCGATAAATCAATACTTTGGCCTGATTTATTTTTATAAATAAATTTTTGATATTCATTAAACTTTTTCACTAAATCTTTTTGGACCAAGAAATGACATTTTTTAATATGAGGCCCGATATAAACATTGATCTGATTTTTCGAACAACCGAAATTTTTAACCAAACCGTCAACGGCTACCTTAACAATATTTTTCTTAATCCCCCGCCAGCCGGCATGAACTAGACCAATCGCGTTTTTATTTTTACAATAAAAATAAATCGGCAAACAATCCGCGGCCGTCACGGTTAGAATTAAATTTTTTTCTTGAGTAATCAGCCCGTCGCAACCCGGCATTACTTTGCCCGCGTGATTATTATTTATTGCCAAAACTTTTTTACCGTGCGCCAATTGGCAAGAAACACTTTGGCCGAAATCTTTCTTTATTTTTTTAAAAAACTTTTGACGGTTAGCCAAACTTTTTTGATTCATTTTTTGATTATCAAAAAACAAGCGCATCTGCTTGTCTTTTTTTAAAGATAATCCGAAACTGATATTTTTAATTTTCTTTTTCATAATCAAATCTTTCGGCTGTCATAACCCCAATGCAAAATCGCCTGCCTTTGCTTTGGCCGACAATTTGAAACCTTGGGCGGGCAATTTTTTTTAACCTGGGCAATATGGCGCTTAATCGCTTTCCATCTTTTAATTTGCCTTTGATCTTCCTGTCCCAGGCGCCGGCCCATATAATAACGGCAATACCACTGAAACCAGCCGCGCGGATCGGCCGGATGAATCCAGCCCTTGTCCACCCAAACCTTCAGCGGTTGGCTGGCATTAATCTTAAAATAATTCAATTTAGGGTCGTGTTTTTTGGGATTAAGTTTGGCCTTGGCAAACCAATCTTTGGGAAATTCTTTTTTGCAGTCAGTCAAATACTTGCCGCCAAAAATACCCAGGGAAAGCATTTGCTTGGGAGTTAAATCCGGTTTGAATTCGGGCGCAAAGTTTTTGCCCATTGGTTCAACCAAATAGTATTTGTAATTTTTTTGCATTTTGTCGTTGACAACGACGAGCTTAGGTTTCATATTTTTTCCTTACATAAAGTATAGCTTTTTTACTATAGAATTGTCTATAAAAAAATACGGCTCAAATCCGTATAAAATATTAAAATCTCCGCCTGCTTGATGATGTTAGAACATATGTAAACGGTGATTATTCACTAAAAATCAAATTACAAGCTCTTTGTATCTGTCATCCAAATAGCTATTTAATCCCAGAATATCATTTTTACTTCTTAAATCCAACATAGTATTAATATCACTATCATCAAGGGCAATTATAAATCCTCTGCCGTCCTGAGCTGTGTCTTTGCATCGTTTTATAAACAAGGGTCTATCTTTTAATGTTCTACACACAAGAAATCCGAACTGTCCTCTGTTTATAGAAAATCGACCTGAAAGTTGGTCCAATTCAAGATTTTTCGGATCACTTGTATAATTTTTGCATTCAACAAATATATAACCTGACGGGACTTTTTTAACATTAGGTAAATTAAAGAAAAAACCGTCACGCGAGGCATTTTGGAAAGAAATATCTATCCTTTTTCTACCGTCGTGGATTTTTTGTTCTTTTTTAGGATTTATAAGGTTTGGATAAAAAATCGCGGTTAAAAGACCAAGAATACAATCGTGAAATTGTTGAGCGGTAGTATCTCCAGCAGGAATTGAGTTAAGTTTGTTTGATAAATCATTAAAATTAAATTGTTTAGATTGTGTTTCTTGAACAAGAAGCAAAGAAAGGTCGTCTACTGATATTTCTTTAGGATTATAGTTTTTACTTTCCTTGTATCGTTTTAATACTTCAGGATGTTCTTTTGAAAACTCATAGAGATATGATTTACTGAGCGGATGTAGTTCTTTTAGTGCTTTTTTTGTTGGAGGTTTCTTTGTTCCATCCTTAAGAGTTCTTACTAAGGACGAACGGGCACCAAGATGTTCGGCTTGTAAAAAATTCAAGACAAAATGCTGATAGTATTCTTGATGATTGAATTCTATATTAAACCTCGCAATTGCCTTCGGGACCAAAATAACACTTCTCCCGTTGCAAATTGGAAGATCTATATACTCATTTGACCACCGCTTACTAACAGCATTCCAAACAAAACCACTCGGTGCTTGTGCAATTGGAATGTTCCATAGTTCGCATTGGGCGTGAGTGTATTCAATTAACTTGTGGCGGATTATATTCGTAGAAATATCTGATATTTTATCTCGACCTATTCCTTCAATTAGCAATTCGCACTCCTCAAGGTCTTTAATAAACCCAGTTTTCACGGCAGTACTATCAGCTAATGCATTATATAAATTGACAGTTTGTTCTCCCCCCACTCCTCTCCCTCGGGGTTTCTTGCCAGTAGAAAGCCCAAACCTTGTCTGATTTGGCTCTCGTAAACCAGACAACATATATTTTGCTTCGGCTTCTTTATTTTTAACGATTTGGTCAATTACATCTTGGAAAAAATCTACAATCGCATTGTGGCAATCAATCGACCAGTAGTCGCTTCTTTTTGAAATAGAGTAGGGGTCAATATATAACGGTATATCTCCATTATTAACTGGTACATCAATAAAATCGAGCTCATATTGGCTCTTGTTTAATTTAAAATACTGTGAAAATGTTTGTAGTTTAGCCATTTTATTTTATTACATCCCACTTATTCAAATAGTAGGAAACGTCGTTTTCTTTTCGTCCTAAGTAAATTTTACCGTCTCGTTTTTTAATTGTTATGCGATACAACTTTCCATTACCAACAACGTGGATAAATTCCTCTTCAATTGATTTTTCAATTTCGTGGAGCGGTAAAATCACATAGTCCAATTTGTTGTTTTCTCGCAGAATAAAAATATAAAAAGTCCGGCCGGCGTTGTGTCTTTCAAAAGAAACTATGCGGAGATTAAAATAAAAAGCCTCGTGCTTTTTGCTGATATTTCTTGTTTTTACTTGGATATTAAAGACCTCATTGTTTTGGCTGGCCATTATGTCCACTCCGACGTCAACAGACATCAGTGCGGCGTTATAACCCCTAAAAAGCAACTCCGAGAGGACTGCGTGCTCTCCAGCCTTACCAATGTATCCGCCCTCAACTTCTTTCTCCTCCTCAATTTCAAGCTCCTCAATAACTCGGTCTGGTTTTGCTTCTTCCTCAATTTCTATTTGTTTATCATTTAACGCAAAAAAACTTGGACCGGCTTTCTTAAAACGAGAAAGCTCGCCTTTGCTATTTATATCAACAACAAGTTGGGCGTTCATTGTCGCTTCGGGAGTTTTCCCGGCAGTTTTAAGCCAACCGCGCTCAAGCGCAATTTTCGTTATCTCTTTACTATGAACCGGCTTTCCAGCCTCCTTCAAAATTTGATATGCAATATCTTTGAATGATTTCATAAAATAGATAATTAATTCGTCAACATATAAAAATTTATTTCCCCGATTTAGTTCTATTGTCTTGTTTACACAACATTTGGCAGTTGGCGGCAACTGTCTTGCCACCTTCGTGCCAAGGTTTTATATGATCCGCTTCCATTTCATTAATTTCAAAATGCTTCTTGCATTTTTTACAAATTCCCTTTTGCTTCTCATAGGCTTCGCGTTTCATTTTATCAGTAAAGGCGCGTATGGAGAGATGCCTTTCATTGCGAGTTAATACGTAAGGATAGATACCGGATTTTTTTGTTACATCTTCGTCCTGCATTAATTCTTTTATCTCCTTTTCCAATTTCTCAGCATTTATTTTTTTACTCTTAAATTCATTGTAGAGTGCGCCCCAATTAACGCCGGACATTTCTTTGCGATAATAAGGAAAAGCCTTTCTAACCCAATGAATTACATCCTGAAAATAATTCCATAACTCATCTGCATTTAAATCGTGCTGATGTCTTGCCATATATTCTTCAATTTCTTCGTTATTTATCCAAGAAATCGCAGTTTCTAAATACTCCTGCCTTATCGGGGAGCCAGTCACTAACTGTCCGCCATCGTTAGCAAGTAGATAAGCCGCGCAATTTGTTTTACTGAATTTTAATTTTGCGTCAGAAAGCCAAGGCCCTGTATATACGGCATTTCTGAGCTCTTGATCTGTTAATTTTTCACCGGCGATATTGATAATTTTAAACCAATCAAGTTTTTCTTTATCGTTTCCCTCGCAATAATAAATCATAAGTTCATAATTTAGAATCTGTTCCTGTTCTTCTTTAGTTAAATTATGAAACATGGCAATTCGTCCGTTAAATTCAATGGAGAAATCTCCATTAACGAATTGAGCAATACTTATTGTTCTTTGTTGCCCGTCAAGCACCTCAAAATTACCATCCTCCTTTTTTACCCAATACATCACGTTCAAAGGAAATCCATTTTTTATGGTTTTAATCACCTCATCTCGTTGTTTTCCACTATATACAAACTCACGTTGGTATTTTGGACGAATATCCAATTTACCACCAAAAGCAGAAACGCCTTCTTCAGCACTATCTTTATAGTCCTTTACGACTTCTAAAATTTTAATTTTGTGTAAATCTATTTTCATATTATTTTTTAATATTAATTAATCCCATTTCTTCGGCAATTTTATTTGTTGGCCAAATGGTAATATCTTGAATATTAAAATCCTTACTTTCTATATTTAGAATTAGTTTTCTAAATTCTCCAATAAGACTCCGAACATCCTTTGCACTTTCTTGATTCTGAAATCGCTTCATTACTTCCTTAAGTATTTCATCATTAGAAATCCATAGTGATATCTCAAAAGACATCCTATTCAACTCCTCATAATAATCTAACAATTCTTTTTTATCTAAAATAGTTCTTTCCTGACCGCGATATTTAATCCATTTAGCAAAAAATCTACCTATGATTTCTGATTTTTGTTTTTGTAATTGTAAAAATTTATATTCTTCTAACTTTTTATCATATTCATGTTGAATTGATTTTTCCAAACGACTTTTGATCCAAATGGAAGAAAGAAATTGAAATATTAATAAAAAAAATAATATAATAGATATTTGTACACCACTAAATTGAATTATTGTGGATTCCATAAAATTATTTCTGTAGTTTTTTATTTATAATTAAAATACGAGCATACTTTTCTTTATCTTCACCAAAAATAATTCCCCGATGCCTTCTTTCTGGATTTTTTCTTAAAGCCTCGACTTCAGGAGAAACATCTCCGCTATGGGTCTGGCCAATAATTTTAAATTGATTTGGATTATATTTATCAAGAAAGGTAATGGGCACTCCCATTACCCCCTCGTAGTCCATCGGAATATCACTTACTCGATCAACATTAATAGCCTCATAATTCGTATAATTAATATGCTCCTGTGGACTAAATTTTTTATAAAGAGTAATTTCTTGATTACGCTTTGTGGTAAAAAGATTCGTAAACCAAACAATTCTACCCATACTAAAATATTTAACTCCGTTCTCAATTTTTTTTCTTGATTCAGTGGGAATATCATAATCCATTGGAACCTGAAACCATTTTGTACCACCATTGTCATAACCCAACCACATTTTATCTTCTTTAATTAGCTTGAAAGTCTCCTTGTAAGTAATTGCATTTTGATCGCCAAGAATCAAAAAATTTTTTTTATATTCAACTAACTGCGCAACATATTCTCTAAACAAAGAAAAAGGTGGGTTGGTTACTACAATATCTGCTTGTTTTAAAAGCTCAATACTTTCTTCGCTCCTAAAATCACCGTCTCCCTTTAACGGCGACCATTCATTATTTTTATTTGCCTTCAGTTGTTCGGCAATATCGCGCAAATCAAATGCGCCATCACCATCAATATCACTAACTTCATTTATAATAAATTTATTTGCTGTTACCTTTGGTCGGCCCTTAGGCATATTTATTTTTTTATCTTCACTAAACAGTCCAAGTTGAGTATTGGCAATTGGTGAGGGCTTGTAGCTGGTTGCAATTAGCCTTTTCAAACCCAAAGCGTTAAAATTCGAAGCAAAATACTTAAAGAAATTACTTTCAAACGGATCATCGCAATTGCAATAAACCACTTTCCCATGAAATTGTTCCTTGTAATTTTTCAACTCCTTTTCTATATCAATAAGCTGAGTATAAAACTCATCTTTTTTTGCCCTATTGGCTTTATGCAAGTTTTGATTCAAAGATTTAGTTGCCATAATTATTTCCATCAATAATGTTCTTGAGATTATTATCCCCCATTTTCTCCCAAAAATCAAGCCCAAAATTATAAAAATCTAATATTTTTTTAAACAAAAAAACCGGCTAAAAGCCGGAAAAAATAGAAGGTTAAGTCGGGGTAGTGGGACCTACCTTCGTCTTGCAAGCAAGACTACGGCAGGCAGGCTCGCCCCGACGTAAAGTCGGGGTCCGCCTTCGGCGGAAACCCAAAAATGTTTTGGAAATAAAAAATTAGAAATCTTTATCGGGCCGGCGGGACTTGAACCCGCGGTCTCATGCACCCCATG